>NZ_JANINU010000081.1 GCF_024508875.1 Phenylobacterium sp. | reverse complement strand
GCGTCGACGCGGAAGCGCTCCAGTTCCTGGTTGTTGGCGGCGTAGTGCTTGAGCGAGGCGCCGACGCCCTCCTCCTGGAGGCCCTGCACGTAGGCGACGCCGATCATGCCGGCCAGGTACGGGTCTTCGGAATAGGTCTCGAAGGTCCGTCCCCACGTGGGCGTGCGCATGATGTTGACGGTGGGCGCCAGAACGACCTGTTCACCCATGGCGCGGGCCTCGCGGCCTGTCGCCGCCGCGACCTCCGCGGCCGTATCGACGCTCCAGCTCGCCGCGACCGCGACGCCGACCGGGAAAACCGTCGCGGGCTGGCCACGGATCGAGCGGACACCCGTCGGCCCGTCGGTCATGCTGATCGCCGGGATCCCGAGGCGGTCGACGCCGTGGAGGGCGAAGGCGCTGGCGCCGGCCAGCAGGCGGACCTTCTCCTCAAGCGTGAGCTGCGCCAGCAATTCCCCGACGCGAGCGTCCAGGGCGGGGGATTTCGGATCGCTCATACGCTATCGCCTTTCCATCGGGGCGGGCTTCCGGGATGCTGCCCGCCGCTCAACGAGTCGAGGGAAAAAGCGATGAAGACGCGGGCCGCCGTGGCGTTCGAGGCGAAGAAGCCGCTGGAGATCGTCGAGCTGGACCTGGAAGGCCCGCGCGCCGGCGAGGTGCTGGTGGAGATCAAGGCGACGGGCGTCTGCCACACCGACGCCTACACCCTGGACGGCCTGGACTCGGAAGGCATCTTCCCCTCGATCCTCGGGCACGAGGGCGCGGGCGTGGTGGTCGAGGTCGGGCCGGGCGTCACCAGCGTCGCGGTGGGCGACCACGTGATCCCGCTCTACACGCCCGAATGCCGGCAGTGCAAAAGCTGCCTCTCCCGCAAGACCAACCTCTGCACGGCGATCCGCGCGACCCAGGGTAAGGGCCTGATGCCCGACGGGACCAGCCGGTTTTCCTACAAGGGCCAGACCGTCTACCACTACATGGGCTGCTCGACGTTCTCGAACTACACGGTCCTGCCCGAGATCGCGGTGGCGAAGATCCGCAAGGACGCCCCCTTCGAGACCGCGTGCTACGTCGGCTGCGGCGTGACCACGGGCGTGGGCGCGGTGGTCAACACGGCAGACGTCGAGGCCGGCGCCAACTGCGTGGTCTTCGGCCTCGGCGGCATCGGCCTGAACGTGATCCAGGGCCTGAAGCTGGTGGGCGCCGGCATGATCGTAGGCGTCGACCTCAACCCGGCCCGGGAGGAATGGGGCCGACGCTTCGGCATGACCCATTTCGTCAATCCGACCCAGATTTCCGGCGATCTGGTGGCCCATCTCGTCGAACTGACAGGCGGCGGCGCCGACTATACCTTTGACGCCACCGGCAACACGACCGTGATGCGCCAGGCCCTGGAGGCGTGTCACCGCGGCTGGGGCGAAAGCATCATCATCGGCGTGGCCGAGGCCGGGAAGGAGATCGCCACCCGTCCCTTCCAGCTCGTCACGGGCCGGGTGTGGAAAGGCACGGCGTTCGGCGGCGCCCGCGGCCGCACCGACACGCCGAAGATCGTCGACTGGTACATGGAGGGCAAAATCCAGATCGACCCGATGATCACCCACAAGCTTCCGCTGGACCGCATCAACGAAGCCTTTGACCTGATGCATGCCGGCGAAAGTATTCGAACGGTGGTCGTCTACTGAGGGTCTTCGACCGCGCGTCGAGAAACAACGCTATAGCAATCTGGGATTGTTATTCCGAAGCCTGCAGCTATGGTTACCTTGGCTTGAGTTGACAAGGTGGGGCCGTGTCATTGGCTTGGTGGATGAGCGATACGTCGCGACCGGGGGCATAGTGTGATGGCGCGCATGGGGGCCGTGCACGTCATCGACGACGACGAGGCGGTCCGTGAATCTTTGACGACCGTGCTTGGAGCGGCCGGTTTCGCCGTCACCGCCTATGCATCCGCGTATGCGTTCCTGGAGATCATCGAACACGCGCCGGCCGGATGCGTCGTCACGGACGTCTGCATGCCGCAGATCAGCGGACTGGACCTGCTGCGGCGGCTCCAGGATCGCCTCGACCGCTTTCCCGTCATCGTCCTGACCGGCGAAGCGGACGTCGCCATGGCGGTCGAGGCGCTGAAGAACGGGGCGCTCGACCTCATCGAGAAGCCCTATGCAGCGGAAGCGGTGGTCGCATCCGTGCGCGAGGCAATGACGCAACTGGAGGCGCGGACCGGCCGCGACAGCCTGCGCAGCGAGGCTCTCCAGCGCCTGGCCGCGCTCTCGGCGCGCGAGCGGGAGGTGCTGGATGGGGTGGTCCAGGGCCTCTCCAACAAGGAGGTGGCCCGCGACCTCGGCATCAGCCCACGGACCGTCGAGGCCTATCGGGCCAACCTGATGATGAAGATGGGCGCCGACAGCCTCTCCGAACTGGTGCGCCTCACGATCGCCGCCCGAGGCGAAATCTAGGGGCCGGCCGCCGGGCGGGCGTAGATTTCGCGCGAGTGGCGAAGCTCCGGCTGAAACCCCCTCTCGCTTCGCGAGTTCGCCCAGAGGGAGAGCACCTGCGGATCCTCGCTAACCGCGCGGGAAGAGAACGCGCGGCAGCGGCTAGACCCGCCCGTCCTCGGCGATCATCCGCGCGGCCTTCTCGGCGATCATCATGGTGGGCGAGTTGGTGTTTCCGGAGGTGATGGTCGGCATCACCGAAGCGTCGGCGATGCGCAACCCCTCGATTCCCCTGACGCGCAGGCGGGCGTCGACCACCGCCTGGGGATCCGTGGCCAGCCCCATCTTCGCCGTGCCCGCGGGGTGGAAGATGGTCGTGCCAAGCTGGCGGGCCGAGGCCAGGATATCCTCGTCGGTCAGGGCAGCGGCGCTGGGCGCGCGCTCCCGTGCGCCATAGGCCTTCAACGGCGCCTGATCGGCGATCCTCCGCACCAGCCTTAGGGACTCCACGGCGACCCGTTGGTCCTCCGCCGTCGCGAGATAATTCGGCTGGATCGAAGGCGCCGCGCGGCTGTCCGGGCTCGTCGCGTGGACGCCGCCCCGGCTGGTGGGGCGCAGGTTGCAGACGCTGATGGTGATGGCCGGGAAGGCGTGCAGGGGGTCGCCGAACTTTTCCAGCGAGAGCGGCTGGACGTGGAACTGCAGGTTGGGCGTCGCGTAGTCCGGTGAGGAGCGGGCGAAGGCGCCCATCTGCGACGGGGCCATCGACATGGGGCCCGTGCGGCGCGCGGCGTATTCCAGCGCCATGAGCGGCCGGCGCCACCACGACTTGTAGAGGGCGTTCATGGTCGGCACGCCCGAGACCTCGTAGATCGGCCGGATCTGCAGGTGGTCCTGCAGGTTCTCGCCGACGCCGGGCAGGTGGCGCAGGGTCTCGACGCCGAGGGCCGCGAGCCGCTCGCCGTCGCCAACGCCGGACAGTTCGAGTAGCTGCGGCGTGCCGACCGCCCCGGTCGCCACGACCACCCCGTCGCGCGCGCGGCTTTCGAAGGTCTCGCCGTCCCGGCTCCAGCGCACGCCCACGCAGCGGCCGTCCTCGATGAGCAGCCGCTCCACGTGCGCGCCGGTCTCCAGCCGCAGGTTCGGCCGTCCGAGGGCCGGCTTCAGGAACCCCCGCGCCGCGCTCCACCGCAGGCCCGCCTTCTGGTTCACCTGGAAATAGCCGCTGCCGGCGTTGTCGCCGGTGTTGAAGTCGGCGACCCGCGCGACGCCCGCCATCTCGGCCGCCTCGGCGAAGGCGTCCAGCACGCGCCAGCGCATCCGCGGGTGCTCCACCCGCCAGGCCCCGCCCTGCCGGTGGTGCTCGTTGGGCGGAGCGACGTGGTCCTCCTGGGCGAGGAAAAGCGGCAGCACCTCGTCCCAGCCCCAGCCGGCCAGGCCCATCTGACGCCAGCCGTCATAGTCCGCCGCCTGACCGCGCATGTAGATCATGGCGTTGATGGCAGAGCAGCCGCCGATCACCTTGCCGCGCGGATAGCGCAGGCTGCGGCCCGCCAGTCCGGGAATCGGGTCGGTCTCGAACATCCAGTCGGCGCGCGGGTTGCCGATGGAGAACAGGTAGCCCACCGGGATGTGGAACCAGATCCAGTCGTCCTTGCCGCCCGCCTCCAGCACCAGCACGCGGCGCGCGGGATCGGCCGACAGCCGGTTGGCCAGCACGCAGCCCGCCGAGCCAGCGCCCACGACGATGACGTCGGCGTCTTGCGAGGCGGTGGCGGGACGGGTCAGGGCTAGCTCCTGCGAAGCGCGCAACGCTTCTACCCAGGCTGTGGCCTTCGGGCCACTGGCCTTGCCGTAGCGAGACCCCATCTAGCGCCCGAGAGTTCGAGCGTGTCTTCCAGAGAAGTGATCCCCTTCGCCCGATCGGCGCCAGCGTTGCGCGGCGCCTGGGGCGGCCATCCCGTTCTCACCGTCCGCGCAGGATCCGTCCGGGTCCGGCACCAGGCGGCCGTGGCCTTCGACCTGTCGTACACCGGCGACCGGCCAGTGCTGCTTTATGTCTTCGAGGCGCCGCGGGCCGTGGCCGAGCAAGGCTGCCGGCCGGGCGCGTTCGCGCTGCTGAGGCCGGGCACCGAGCTGGAGATCCACCACCCCGAGCCGATGGAGGTGCTGGCCGTGGCGTACGACGGAGCGCGCGACGTCGACCTGGGTAGATTGGGCGAGACCCCGAAGGGCGCGTCCGATCCCGGCGTTCGGCTGCTGGCGCAGGAGCTGCGGCGCGTGCTTCGCGAGGAGGACGCTGCGGACGTCCGCTACGTCGAAGCCCTGACGCAGAGCCTGCTGGTGCGCGCCGCCGCCGTATTGGCCTCTCCACCGGCGACCATCGCAGTCGCGGCCCCGCTGACGCCCGGCAAGCTGCGCCGGCTCACCGCCTTCATCGACGCGAACCTCGACCGTCCCCTGCAGGTCGCCGAACTCGCGGCCGAGGCAGGTCTCAGCCGCGCCCATTTCACCCGCGCCTTCCAGGCCGCCGTCGGCGAGCCGCCGCACCGGTTCGTCCTGTCCCGCCGCCTGGAGGAGGTGCGGCGCGCACTGGCGGAGACCGATGTCCCGCTCTCGAACCTGGCCGTCCGCTATGGCTTCTCCAGCCACGCGCACATGTCTTCGGCCTTCCGGGCGGCGTTCGGAGCCACCCCGTCCAGCTATCGCCGCAGCCTGGAGCCTCCCCTCCTGCCGCTGGCAGCCTCCTGAAACGCGAAGCGCGCCGGAGCGGGGCTCCGGCGCGCGGCGGGCTTGAAGAAGTACCGGCGCCCCGCCCGGATGTGGGGGTGGGAGCGGAGCGCCGGAGTTAGGGCCTCAGTAGGGGGACCACTAGAGGCCGAGCTTGTAGCGGAAGCCCACCGTCACCGCGTTGGTGTGGTAGTCGCCATCAAAGCGCGTCGGGCCGACGCCCGCTTTGACATCCGTCACACCGAGGTAGCGATAGGCGATTTCGCCGGTCAGTCGGTCGTTGAACGGGTGCGCCACGCCGGCCTTGAACTGGTAGGCGAAGCCGGTGTCGTCGTCGCCGCGCGACTTCACCTGGGCCAGGCCCAGGCCGGCGCCCACGAACGGCTGCCAGGCGCCGCCACGGTTGAAGTCGTAGTAGCCGTTGACGAAGCCGCCGACCGTCGAGGTCTTGCCCGGGACGGCGCCCTTGTTGTCGCCTTGCAGGTAAGCGATCTCCGCCTCGGCCCGCAGGTTGTTCGAGAACTCGCGGCCCACCGCGCCGCTGACGGCCCAGCCCGTGTCGCCCTTGCGGTCAGGCGTGGCGTCGAGGCGGCTTTCGAAGGACGCGCCGGCGTTCCCCTGAACGTACCAGCCCGCATCCTGCGCCGCGGCGGCGCCGGCGGCAAAGGTGGTCGCGGCGGCCACCGCCGCCAGAGTGAGAGACTTCATGCTTTTCTCCTTCCCCGGTTGCCCCGGGCTTCAATGAGGAAGGAGTTGGGGGCGCGCAGGGCCGCCCGCTTTCACGGATGGCGCTGAGCTTTCAAGACTGTGCGGAAAAGCGACGGGGCCGTGACAGCGCCCGCCGCCTCGCGCGGTCTAGAGGAACGCCGGCAGGCGCTTCCTGATGATCGCTTCGGCCTCGGCCATGATGCCGTCGACCAGGTCCTTGCAGGTCGGGATGTCGTGGATCAGGCCCACCACCATGCCGCACGACCAGGCGCCGGCGTCCATCTCGCCTTCCTGCATGATGCGCGGATAGACCCCGCCCACCTCGGCGATGATGTCCTCGAACTTGAGATTGGCGCCGAGGGCCTTCTCCTTCTCGAGCAGGCGCTCGACGGCGGCGTTGTTGAGCACGCGCTCGGTGTTGCGCAGCGGGCGCATGACCAGGCGCGTGTCCAACTCGCTGGCGGCCAGGATCGCCTGCTTCACGTTCTCATGCACCGGCGCTTCCTTCGTGGCGATGAAGCGCGTGCCCATGTTGACGCCCTCGGCGCCCAGGCAGAGCGCGGCGGCGAGCTGCTTGCCGTTGGCCACGCCGCCCGAGGCGACGAACGGGATCTTCAGTTCCTCGGCCGCGCGGGGCAGCAGGATCCAGTTGGGCACGTCGTCCTCGCCCGGATGGCCGCCGCACTCGAAGCCGTCGACGCTGACCGCGTCGCAGCCGATGGCCTCGGCCTTCAGCGAGTGGCGGACCGAGGTGCACTTGTGGATCACCTTGATCCCGGCCTCCTTCAGGGCCGGCAGCCACTTCTGCGGGTTGTTGCCGGCGGTCTCCACCGCCTTCACGCCCCCGTCGATGATCGCCTTCACATAGCCAGGATAGTCCGGCGGCGTGATCGACGGCAGGAAGGTGAGGTTCACGCCGAACGGCTTGTCCGTCATCTCCCGGCAGCGGGCGATCTCCTTCGACAGCAGCTCGGGCGTCCGCTGGGTCAGGCCCGTGATGATGCCGAGGCCACCGGCGTTGGACACGGCCGCCGCCATCTCGGCGAGGCCCACGAAGTGCATCCCCCCCTGAATGATCGGGTGCTCGATGCCGAAGAGTTCGGTGATGCGGGTCTTCATGGGCGTCTTCCTCGCGTCCTGGCTTGGCTTTGGGCGCAAGTTCTTGGACATCCGCGGCCGCTTCGCAACGGCTATCGCGCCGATCCTGACGCAGGGGCGCCGACTTTGGGGCGCCGACCTTTGGGCGCCGCTCAGGTTGCCGGGGCGCCGGCCTTCCGCGACCGGGCGTAGGCCTGGTCGCCGAGGGTATAGACGGTGTCGGACGGCAGCACGGCGTCGGTGCTCAGGTCCTTCGCCCGGGCCAGCCGCGCGTACAGCGGCGCGAAGTCGGTCTCCAGCGTCCGGCGCAGCAGGTCCTCGTAGCTGTCGATGACGAAGTAGGTCTGCTGGTAATCGTCGATGCGGTAGTCGGTCCGCATCACCCGCTCCAGGTCGAAGCCGATGCGGTTCGGAGAGGAATCCTCCAGCGCGAAACGCGACTCGCCGAAGCTGGAGACGATGCCCGCCCCGTAGATCCGCAGCTCGCCGCCCTCGCGGACCAGTCCGAACTCGACCGTGTACCAGTAGAGGCGTGCAAGCTGCTTCAGCGACCCGTACTGCAGCGAGCGAAGCCCGCCCTCGCCATAGGCCTGCATGTAGTCCGCGAAGACTGGGTTCGCGAGCATTGGAACGTGGCCGAACACGTCGTGGAAGACGTCGGGCTCCTGGAGGTAGTCGATCTGCTCCGGCCGACGGATGAACCGGCCGGCGACGAAGGTGCGGTTGGCGAGATGGCGGAAGAAATCTTCGTCCGGCACGAGGCCCGGGACGGCCACCACGCGCCAGCCGGTCAGCTTGTGCAGGCGCTCCGAAAGCTCGTCGAAGTCGGGAATGCCGGGCTTCGACAGGCGCAGCACGTCGAGCCCTTCGAGGAAGGCCGGGCTCGCCCGCCCCGGCAGCATGCGGGCCTGGCGCTCGAACAACGTGTCCCACATGGCATGCTCGGCCAGGGTGTAGGACGCCCAGTCCTGCGGGATCGTCCAGTCCGCGGCGGCGCCCGGCGGCGGCGCAGGCGCTATGGCGTTCGGCATGTCCATGGAACAATAATACGCGTCGATCGCGGAATAGGCGTCCAATCCGCCGTTTGGTTCCGTCGATCCCGAAGTCGTGTTCCAGGATCGAGGCGCATTTTGAAAGACATTCACCAGATGGACGAGGTGGACCGGCGCATCCTGCGCGAGCTCCAGGCCGACGCCAGCCTCAGCCACGCCGTGCTGGCCGAACGGGTGGGCGCCTCGACCACCTCGTGCTGGCGACGGATCAAGGCGCTGGAGGACGCCGGGGTGCTGCACGGGCCGGTGCGCCTGGTCGCGGCCGACCGCGTGGGGCGCGGCGTGAGCGTCATGCTGCAGGTTCGTATGCGCTCGCACGCCCTGGACCGCCGAGAGGCGTTCGAACGCTTCCTCCGTGGCCGGGCCGAGGTGATCGAGTGCTACTCGATGTCGGGCGAGTGGGACTATCTGATGCGGATCGTGGTGGCCGATGTGGCCGACTACGAACGCTTCCTGATGCGCGAATTGCTGAACCACCCCGACGTGGCCACCTCGGCCTCCCACTTCGCCCTGAGCCAGGTGAAGTACACGACGGCCATTCCCGTGTGAGCGTCAGGCGCGCCGGCCGCGGCCCTTCTTCGGCGGCGGCTCGGCCTTCGGCAGCTCCATCTCGCCGAACAGGTTCTGCGGCGGCGGGGCCGGAGCCAAGGGATCGGCCTTGCGGCTGAGTAGGAAGAGGGCCGTCTCGGCGCGCCAGTTCTCGATCGGCTGGCGCGGGTCGATGGACCGGGCGGGCTTCCCGTCCGACAGGGCGGCGCAGGCGTCGATCCGCAGGCCCAGCTCGTCGCAGAGGGCCGTGAAGTCGCGCAGCGTGCAGAGGTGTATGTTCGGCGTCGAATACCAAGGCTCCGGCAAGGCGCCGGTCTCGGGCATCCGCCCGCGCGAGAGCAACGCCCAGCGGACCTTCCAGTGACCGAAGTTCGGCACCGAGACGACAGCCTGGTCGGCGACGCGCAGCAGTTCGGACAGCACGTGCTTGGGCTCGCGCATCTGCTGCAGCGTCTTCGACAGGATCGCGTAGTCGAAGGCGCGACTCGGGAAATGGTCCAGGTCGCGGTCGCCATCGCCCTGCACCACCGCAAGGCCCCGGGCCAGGCCGGCGGCGACGCCCTCGGGACTGATCTCGAGGCCCTGGCCGTCGACGCCTTTCTCCCGCGTAAGCAGCTCCAGCAGCTCGCCGTCCTCGCAGCCGATGTCGAGCACGCGGGCGCCGGGCCGCACGAGTTTCAGGATCTCGGCGAAGTCCTCACGGATGGCGCTCAAGCGAGGCCCCGCGAGTGGGACTGGGCGGCCAGAAAGCCGCGCAGCGTCTGGTCCAGCAGCGGCTCGTCCAGGAAGAAGGCGTCGTGGCCCTTGTCGGTCTGGATCTCGGCGAAGCTGGCGCGGCAGCCGGCGCCGTTCAGCGCGCGGACGATGTCGCGGCTCTCGGGCGTCGGGTAGAGCCAGTCCGACGAGAAGCTGAGCACGCAGAACTTCACGTGCCGGGCCCTCGTGAAGGCCTCAGCCAGCACGCCGCCGTGGCTGGCGGCGAGGTCGAAGTAGTCGAGCGCGCGGGTGATGTAGAGGTAGCTGTTGGCGTCGAAGCGATCGACGAAGCTGGTCCCCTGGTGACGCAGGTAGCTCTCGACCTGGAAGTCGGCGTCGAAGCCCCACGACAGGCCGTCCCGCTGCAGTTCGCGGCCGAACTTGCGCTGCAGGGCGGCCTCGGAAAGATAGGTGATGTGCGCGGCCATGCGCGCCACGGCCAAACCCTTCTCGGGCCGGACACCAGCCGTGAGATAGGCGCCGTTCACCCAGTTCGGGTCGGCCATGATCGCCTGGCGGCCCACCTCGTGGAACGCGATGTTCTGCGCCGAGTGGCGCGCGGCGGCGGCGATGACCACGGCCGAGAACAGCTTTTCAGGGTAGTCGGCCGCCCACTGCAGCACCTGCATGCCGCCCATCGATCCGCCGATGGCCGCGAACAGGGTCTCGATGCCCATGGCCTCGATCAGCATCGCCTGGGCGCGCACCATGTCGCCGATGGTGATGACCGGGAAGGTCAGGCCGTAAGGCGCCTTGGTGGCCGGGTCGATCGACGCCGGCCCGGTCGTGCCCATGCAGCCGCCGACCACGTTGGTGCAGATGATGAAGTAGCGCTCGGGGTCGAGCGGCAGGCCGGGGCCCACGAAGCGGTCCCACCAGCCGGGCTTGCCGGTGACCGGGTGGGTCGAGGCCAGATGCTGGTCGCCCGTCAGCGCGTGACAGACGAGGACGGCGTTGGAACGGTCCTCGTTGAGCCGTCCGTAGGTCTTGTAGGCGATCTCGAGCGGGGCGAGCTTGGCGCCCGAATCCAGGCGCAGAGGTTGGCTCGCCGGGAACCGCCAGGTCCCGCCGCCGATCTCGATCCCCGCCTTGATGGGGCCCTGCGCCGTCATGGCCGCGTTGGACCGCCTCGCCCCACCGGTGTCAATGGCTTGCAGCGAGGCTCACCTAGGCTATGGAGGACATGGGGAGCGCGGTCAGCAAAAGTGGTCGGCGGTTTTGCATCCGGACCGCGTTCAGTCTTAGTCGACGCATCGCGCTCGCGGCGCGTTGGGGAGCTTACATGGATCGTCTGATCCTTCTGCGGCACGGCAAGGCCGAGGCCGATTCCGCCAGCGGCGACGATTTCGACCGGCGGCTGGCCCCTCGCGGCATGCGCGAGTCGGCCGAGATGGCCGCGCAATTGGCCGACATGGGCTTCCGCCCCGATGTGGTGCTGATCTCGCCCGCCGCCCGGACACGCGGCACCTGGGAGAGCGCCGGCGTCGCGTTCCCAGACGCCGAGACACGGTTCGACGACCAGCTCTACCATGCCGACTCCGGGACCATCCGCCGCGCCGCCGAGGCCGCGGGACAGGCCTGCGCGACGGTGATGGTCGTCGGGCACAACCCCGGCCTGCAGGAGCTGACGGTCCGCCTGCTGATGGAAGGCTCGGCGCCCTCCGGCCTCATCGCCAAGGCCCAGCGCAACTTTCCCACCGCGGCGGCGGCGGTCTTCCTGTTCGACGCTAACGGCCGGCCCCACTTCGACGGCCTGTTCTATCCGGAGCGCTGAGCCGTGCGCATCTACAAGATCCTGCCCCGGTCCGAATGGGAGGCCGCGCTGCGGTTCGGCGTCTTCAAGGGCTCGGCGATCGACCTGCAGGACGGCTACATCCACTTCTCCACGGCCCCCCAGGCGCCCGAGACGGCGCGGCGCTATTTCAAGGACCTGCCCGACCTCGTCGTGCTGGAGGTCGAGGGCGACGACCTGGGCGCCGCGCTCAAGTGGGAGCCGTCGCGCGGCGGCGATCTCTTCCCGCACCTCTACGCCGACCTCGACTGCGCTCACGTCCGCGCCGTGCACGAGGCGCCGCTGGGCGAAGACGGCGTTCCGGCGACGCCCGCATGACCGACCTTCATGGCTTGGCGACGCGCGCCCTGCGCAGCGTCGATCCCGAGGATGCGCACACCCTGGCGCTGAAGGGGCTCAAGCTAGGCCTCGGCCCGCGCGCGCCGGCGGACGACCCAATCCTGCGAACCCGCCTCGCCGGGCTGGACCTGCCCAATCCGGTCGGCCTCGCCCCGGGTTTCGACAAGAACGCCGAGGTGTTCGCGCCCATGCTCAAGGCGGGTTTCGGCTTCGCCGAATGCGGCACGGTCACGCCGCTGCCGCAGGCCGGCAACCCCCGCCCCCGGCTGTTCCGGCTCTCCGAGGACCGGGCCGTGATCAACCGCATGGGCTTCAATAACGAGGGCCTGGAAGCTTTCGCAGCCCGCTTGGCCCACCGACGCCACGGCGTGGTCGGCGCCAACCTGGGCGCCAACAAGGACTCGGTCGATCGCCTCGCCGACTACACGGCAGGCCTGCGCCGTCTCTGGGGCATGGCGTCGTACTTCACCATCAACATCTCCTCCCCCAACACGCCCGGACTGCGCGCGCTGCAGACGAAGGCGGCGCTGGACGAACTGCTTGGACGGCTGGTCGCGACAGCCGATTCGCTGCCTCAGGGCGTGGCGGTCCCCATGTTCCTGAAGGTCGCGCCCGACCTGGAGGACGGGGAGGTCGAGGCGATCTCCGACACCGTGGCCACCCATGGCCTGGCCGGCGTGATCGTCTCGAACACCACTGTCAGCCGCCCACCGCTGAAGTCGCGTCACCGTGACGAGACGGGAGGCCTTTCCGGCGCGCCGCTGCTCGCCATGTCCACCGAGATGCTGCGGCGCTTCCACCAGGCCGCCGCCGGCCGCTTCCTGCTGATCGGCGCGGGCGGGATCGCATCGGGCGCGGACGCCTACGCCAAGCTCCGGGCCGGCGCTTCGGCGGTGCAACTCTATTCGGCGCTGGCGTACGAGGGCCCCGGCCTGGTGGTGCGCATCAAGCGGGATCTGGCCGCGCGGCTTCGGGCCGACGGCTTTGCGTCTGTGGCGGAGGCAGTCGGCGCGGGTTAGCCTGCGCCTTCCGTACCTTACGTTGCCGCCGCGGCCACGCTGCACTAAGTCGAAAGGACGATGGCGGACGCACCGACCGAAGCTCCCGAGCGGAACCGGCGCCGCCGCCTCTTCTGGCCCGGCGGCCTCTCTGCGCGCCTCCTGGTGCTCACGGTGGTGTTCGCGGCCCTAGGCGGAGCCATGGCGATCCCGCCGGCCATGGCCGCCTACGAGAAACAGTGGCTGCTGGACCGGGTGCGCGCCGCCGAGCTGGCGTCGCTGGCCGCCGAGGTGGCGCCCGACCGCGTCGTCTCCGAGCAACTGAAGACCCAGCTTCTGGAAGGCGCGGGGGTCGAGATCGTGGCGGTTTCGAACGAGGGCGTACGCCGGCTGGTGTTCGCCCGCTCGCGGCCGGCCCGGGCGCCCTACCTCGTGGACCTGAGACCCAAGGCGACGGGCCTGGCCCTCTTCGCCCCGTTCCAGACCCTGCTGGGCGATGGCGGGCGCGTGCGGGTGGTGGCCGAACCGCGCTTCCGCCAGGCCGACTTCATCGAGTTCGTCGCCACGGACACCGAGCTGAAACGCGCCCTGGCCAGCTACCTGTGGCGCCTGGTGGCCATCGTCGCCGGCGTGGCGGCCCTGGCCGGCGTGATCGTCTATTTCGCACTGAACCTGTTCCTCGTACGCCCTATGCAGCGGATCACCTTCGCCATGGAGCGGTTCCGCGCGGACCCGGAGGACCCCGAGGCGCACATACAGCTCTCGGGCCGTCGGGACGAGATCGGCCGCGCCGAGGCCGAGCTGGACCGCATGCAGGCCGACTTGCGCGCCGCGCTGAACTCGCGCGCGCGACTCGCGGCCCTGGGCGAGGCGGTGGCCAAGATCAACCACGACCTGAAGAACATGCTGACCGGGGCCCAGCTCGCCTCTGAGCGGCTGGCGGCGTCCAAGGACCCCAAGGTCAGCCAGGCCCTGCCCCGCCTGGAGCGCGCGCTGGACCGGGCCGTGAAGCTGGCCGCCGACGTGCTGGTCTACGGCAAGACCGAGGAAGCCGCGCCCGAGGCCCAGGCGGTCAGCCTGTCCGAAGCCGTCAAGGAAGCCGCGGCCGAGGCGCGCCTGGCCGAGACCGGCGTGAAACTGGTTTCCAAGGTCTCGGCCTCGGACCAGGTGATGGCCGATCCCGACCAGCTACATCGCATCCTGGTCAACCTGCTGCGCAACGCTCGCCAGGCGATCGAGCACCAGGAAGGCCGCACGGCGCCCGGCCGGGTCGAGGTCTCCATAGAAGCCCAGGCCGGGGCCAGCCTCATCCGCATCTCCGACGATGGCCCGGGCGTGCCACCGCGGATTCGCGAGCGCCTGTTCCAGCCGTTCGCGGGATCGGGGCGTCCGGACTCGACCGGCCTCGGCCTCGCCATCGCCCGCGAGCTGGCTCAGGGACACGGCGGCGACCTCAGCCTGTCGGTGACCGGCGAGCAGGGTACGGTCTTCGAACTGCGGCTCCCCGGCGCGCCTCCGCCGAGGCCCAGGGCGCGGAAGGTGAAGGCGGAAGGCTAGAACCCGTTCGGGCTTGGAACGACGTGAGAGCCCAGGCGTGCCGCGCCTCGACAACGCATGAACCGCGGCGCTAGCGTCGATCGCATGAAGATCCACCCGACCGCGCACGTCGACCCGGCGGCCTCCATCGGCGACGGCGTGACCATCGGCGCCTTCACGATCATCCACCCGAGCGTCCACATCGGGCCGGGCTCGACCATCGGGTCACACTGCGAGATCGGCGTGCCTACTGCCCTCGCCGACCCGCTGCGGCCGGATCTTGTCATCGGCGCGGGCGCGAACATCCGCTCGCACAGCGTCTTCTACCAGGGTTCGCAGTTCGGCGACGGCCTGACGACCGGGCACCGCGTGACCGTGCGGGAAAAGGTCTTCTGTGGCCGCAAGGCCCAGATCGGCACGCTGAGCGACCTGCAGGGCGACGCGGAGATCGGCGACTACTTCCGGACCCACTCCAACGTCCACGTCTGCAAGGGCTCGAAGATCGGCGATTTCGTGTGGATCTTTCCGTACGTCGTCCTGACCAACGATCCCACGCCGCCCAGCGAGGTCTGCACGGGCCCCACCATCGGCGACTATGCGGTGATCGCGACCATGTCGGTGATCCTGCCCGGTGTGACCGTGGGCCGGCACGCCCTGGTCGGGGCGCACTCCTCGGTGACCCGGGATGTAGAGCCGGGAATGGTGGTGGCCGGCAACCCCGCCAAGCCCATTCGTCCGGCCGCGGAAATCAAGCTGCGCGACGGCTCCGGCCGCCCCGCCTACCCGTGGCCGTCGCACTTCTCGCGCGGCTATCCCGAGGGCGCGCTCGCGGGCTGGGACGACGACGAGGCGTGAGCGGCGGCGGCGGCGTCAGGGCGCCTTCGCCACGCCTTCGCGGCGCGGGTCCGCGCCGCCCCGCAGGCCCTGCGGCGTCATCTCGATCCCATGCAGGCCCGAGCCCTCCGCGCCAAATCCAGCGGTCAGCTTGACGCCCTTGGCTTCCAGCCCCGCGCGAAGTTCCGGCGAGAACTTGTCCACCTCGGCCGCGTAGAAGCTGCCGCCGGCGATCATGTTGGGCAGGGCGATGGCGTCCTGGACCGGCAGCTTCCAGTCCAGCATCCCGACCAGGGCCTTGAGGTTGTAGGCCAGGATCGACGGCCCGCCCGGCGAGCCGACGGCCGCGACGAATCGATGGTTCTTGTCCAGCACGATGGCCGGAGCCATCGACGAGCGGGGGCGCTTGCCCGGCGCGACCGCATTGGCGGCGGGGGCCCCGTCACGTTCCTCCGGCGTGAACGAGAAGTCGGTGAGCTGATTGTTCAGGAAGAAGCCGTGCACCATCCGGCCCGAGCCGAAGATGCTTTCGACGGTGGTGGTCATCGAAACGACGTTGCCCCACTGGTCGACGATGACGAGGTGGGTGGTGCCGTGCACCTCCTGGGTCGCGTCAGGCGCGCGAGGACCGGCGCCCTTGGGCTTGCCGGGCGCAACCGACGCCGCGGGAGCCGGACCGATCAGCTTCGCCCGTTCGGCGACGTAGGCCGGGTCGAGCAGGCCCTCGACCGGCACGCTCACGAAGTCCGGGTCGCCGATGTAGCGGTCGCGGTCGGCGTACATCAGGCGGCTGGCCTGGCTGAACAGGTACCAGCCCTCGACGTCGTTGCGGTGCTTGTCGATCGGGGTGTGACCGAGGATGCCCAGGCCCTCCAGCACCGCCGGCCCGCCCGACGGAGCGCCGGGAACGCAGACGATGTAGATCCGGTAGGGGCGGCAGAGGCCGGCTTCCGACTTCGGCCTGTAGGCCTTGAGGTCGGCGAGGCTGAGCGTGCCCGGCAGGGCGCCTTCGTGCACCTTGTCGACGATGGCCTGGGCGATTTCACCCTCGAGCAGCGCCTTCGGCCCCTCGGCGGCGATTTTGCGCACCGTGGCGGCGTAGGCCGGGTTCTTCATGATCTCGCCCGCCTGGACCTTCGTCCCGTCGGGCTTTGTGAAATAGGCGATGGCGTCGGGCGTAGCCGCCTGGCCCGCCTTGCTGGCGGCTGCGGCAGCCATGCGGCCGGGGACGGGGAAGCCGCCGTCGGCCAGGCGCTCTGCCTCGCCGAAGAGGTCCTTCCAGGCCAGCTTGCCGTGCTGGGACTGGGCGAGGTGCAGCATGGCGATGGCGCCGGGCACGCCGGTGGAGCGGCCGGAGAGGATCGCGGTCATCCGGTTCAGCGGCTTGCCGTCGTCGCCGTAGAACAGCTTGGGCGTCGCCCCCATCGGCGCCGTCTCACGGCCGTTGTAGGCGGTGACCTGCTTCGTCTTGGCGTCGTAGTAGGTCATGAACGAGCCGCCGCCGAGGCCCGAGCTCTGCGGTTCCACGAGGCCCAGCGTGGCCTGCACGGCCACGGCGGCGTCGACTGCCGTGCCACCGGCCCGCAGCACCTTGAGACCAGCCTCAACGGCCAACGGGTTGGCGGCGGCGACCATCGCCTTCGGCCCGGCCGGCGCCTTGGCGGCGGGCTGCGCGGCCGTCGTCGGGGTCGCGCAGGCGGACAGGGCGGCGGCAATGGCGAGGGCGGCGAGCGAAAGCGGGGACTTCACGGAACGGGCGGCTCCTGAACAGGTGAACTTGACCATAGCTGGCGGGCCGCGTGGACAACAAACGCCCGGACGTGCGAGGTCCCTCCTATGGACGGAAAGATGCCAGGTCCAGGGCCGCGAAACCTGATCACCGACGTTCCCGGCCTATCCGTTGGGCAGGCGGAGGACGCGGCCGTGCGAACGGGCGTCACAGTGATCCTACCGGACGAACGCGCCGTGTGCGCGGTGGACGTGCGCGGCGGCGCGCCGGGCACGCGCGAAACCGACGCCCTGGCGCCGGAGAATCTGGTCGACGCGGTCGACGCCGTGGTGCTGTCCGGGGGCTCGGTCTACGGCCTGGCGGCCGCCGACGGCGTGACCGCCTGGCTCGGCGCGCGAGGGCGCGGCTACGGCCTGGTGGAGGGAATCCCGAAGTCGCCGGTCGTCCCGGGCGCCATCCTGTTCGACATGGCGAACGGCGGCGACAAGCGCTGGGGCGAGGACCCGCCCTACCGTGAGCTGGGCAAGCGGGCCGTGGCCGCGGCGGCGGCGGATTTCGCACTGGGCACGGCGGGCTGCGGCTACGGCGCAATGGCGGGAACGCTGAAGGGCGGCACGGGCTCGGCGTCGGCGGTGACTCACGACGGCTACACGGTCGGCGCGATCGTGGGTGTGAACAGTTGGGGCTCGGTGGTAGCGCCGGGCGGGCGCACGTTCTGGGCGGCGCCCTTTGAGCTCGACGCGGAATTCGGCGGGCTCGGGCCGGAGGGCTTGCGGGCCGGGCCCGACGCCTGGGGCCTCGCCAAGCGCCCGGCCGATCAGCGCAACACCACCATCGCCTGCGTCGCCACCGACGCGGCGCTGACGCCGGCGCAAGCGAAGCGGCTGGCGGTCATGGCCCAGGACGGCTTCGCCCGCGCCATCCGCCCGGTCCACGCACCGTTCGACGGGGACGTGGTGTTCGCGATCTCCACCGGCCGGTGCCCTCTGGCCGAGCCAGAGAACTATGTGCTGGCGCGGCTGGGAGCCCTGGCGGCCGACTGCCTCGCCCGCGCGACCGCCCGTGGCGTTTTTGAAGCCAAGCCTTGGCCGGACGCGTATGTCCCCTGCTGGCGGGACCTGCCGAGCTGAAGGCGGCCTTGGTCGCAAATCCGCAGGGCGGTTCCGCAGAAAAGCGCATTTCCCTTCGGCCGTTCGCGGACTAGCGTTCGGCCGGGTTTGTTCAGGAGAGATTTCCCAATGGGTCTGGGACGCAAGCTGGCTCTCGTCGCCGGCGCCGCCGCTATCGCCACCGTCACGATCACCTCCGGCGCCGTGGCGCAGCAGAAGGTGACCGGCCCCGTCGCCGTCTACTGGATGAGCGCCCAGACGCAGACCGGCTTCGGCATGCCTTCGATGGGCGCGGGCGGCGGCGGCCGGCCGGACGCCGGCGCGATGATGCGCGCGATGATGGGCGGCGGCGGCGCGTCGAAGACGCTGCACCTCGACCTCGGCTCCAGCCAGACCAACGCCGCCCCGGCGGCCGACCACCTGCCGCCGTCCGGCCTGGAGGTCGGCCCGCGCCTGCCGCTGCTGACGCCGAAGATCGAGCCGGTCCAGCGCGAGGAGCGCCAGGACTATGTCCCCGAGGAGTACCGCAAGCCCAAGGGCAAGATGCTGATCTTCTGGGGCTGCGGCGAGCACGCCCGCCCCGGTCAGCCCTATGTGATCGACTTCGCCAAGATGGCCGACGGCAAGCAGAACCCGGCCAACCTGTTCCGCGGCATCGACTATCGCCCCATGCAGCCGCCGTCGCCCAGCCGCAACCGCACCTACGGCGAATGGCCGAACAAGGACACGCGGGACATGGTGCCGTCCGGCGGCTCGCTGATCGGCGCGCACACCATCCGCGGCAACTACAGCCCCGAGATCAACTTCACCCTCAACGAGGACCAGGACTTTCTGGCCCCGCTGAACCTGACGTCGAATTCCAAGGCGCCGGGCGGCTGGGTGAACCTCGGCTGGAACCTCGTGGGCAACGCCGAGGCCTATTACGCCAGCGCCATCGGCGGCGGCGGCGAGGACGACACGGTCGTCATGTGGTCGTCCTCCGAGGTGCAGACCTCGGCGTTCTCGAACCCCGACTTCCTCAGCCCGGGCGATATCAACCGCCTGGTGGCCAACAAGACGCTGATGGGGCCGGCCACCAAGACCTGCGCCGTGCCGAAGGAGGTGCTGGACGCCGCGCCCTCGGCGATGCTGCAGCTCGTGGCCTACGGCGGCGAGGCGAACTTCGTCTATCCGCCGCGGCCGCAGGATCCCAAGATCGCGTGGAACCAGCAGTGGGCCGTCAAGGTGCGCTACCGCTCGGCCACCGGCGGCATCCTCGGCCAGGACATGGGCGAGATGATGGGCGGCGGCAACCGCGGCCGCGCGGGCGCGCCCGCCCAGCGTCCCGGCCAGCAGCCTCAGCAGCCGCCCAAGGCTCCCAGCGCCGCCGATATCCTGCGCCAGGGCATCCTGGGCGGCGGCCTGCCCTTCCCGCGGCGCTAGGGCGGGCGGACACGGCCCGGCGGACCCTGGAAAAAAATCGGTCGGAGGGGGACTTGCGCTCCCCTCCGCCCCCGACTAGGTTCCGCGCCCTCGCCGCAAGGCAGTGCGCGCCCGTAGCTCAGCTGGATAGAGCATCAGACTACGAATCTGAGGGTCGGACGTTCGAATCGTTCCGGGCGCGCCAATTTCTCCCCATTGAAATCGATCGTAGCGGCTTCGCTTTCGCGGCGCGCGGCTGGCGGCCGTCGCGCGGCGACGTTGCAGGGCGCGTAGCTCCGCTTTTTGGGGTAGGGAGGCGACACGTTTCGCCAACCGGCGGCCGGGCGATCTCGTCGCCGGCCCCCAGATCGAGGACCAAGGTGATCCAGACGGGAGAGCATTTGCGCCAGGCGCGCGAGGCCATGGGATGGTCGCCGGCCGACCTCGCCCGGGCGCTGCGGTTCGGGGAGAACCACGGCGGCAGCCGGATCCTCGAGATGGAGTCGGGCAAGCGCCAGATCACCGGACCGGTGTCGGTGGCGGTGGAGGCGCTGCTGCGCGGCTTCGTCCCCGAGGGGTTCACGCCGCCTCCGCGCTGACCGTCAGGACTGTGAACATGGGCGCAGCGGTGGGGTGCCCATGACGTCATCGTCCCCCTGATCCTGGACCACGCTCTTGACCGTCATCCTCTGGCTCCGGCGCGACCTGCGCCTACACGACAACCCCGCGGTCGCCGCCGCGATGGCCACGGGGCAGCCCGTGCTGCCGGTCCATGTCCGCGACGATGAGGATGCGGGCGGCCACGCGCCGGGCGGCGCCTCGCGCTGGTGGCTGCACGGCTCGCTCGAAAGCCTGGCGGCCGACTTCGAGGCGCGGGGCAATCGGCTGGTTCTCCGGACGGGCCCGGCGGCCCAGGTCCTGGCCCAGCTCGCGGCGGAGGTCGGGGCCCGCCAGGTGGTCTGGACCCGCCGCTATGAACCCTGGGCGCTCGTGCAGGCCGCGTCGGTGCGCGACCGCCTGCAGGCGGCCGGGGCGAGCTGCCGGGAAGGCGGCGGCGGCCTGCTGCACGATCCGGCGGAATTGAGGACCGGGTCGGGCGGCCCCTACCGGGTTTTCTCGCCGTTCTGGCGGGCGCTGAGGGAGCGGCTGCGCCTGCCGCCGGAAGCGGCCGCGCCTGCACATATCCCGCCTGCAGCCAAGGTGACGTCGGAAGACCTTACGGATTGGGGCCTACGACCGACCCGCCCGGATTGGGCGGGCGGCTTGCGCGATGCTTGGCGGCCGGGCGAAGCGGGCGCCGCCTCGCAGCTCGCCCGGTTCCTGGACGACGGCCTCTCAGGATACCGCACGCAGCGAGACATTCCGGGACGGGACGGCACCTCACGGCTGTCGCCCCACCTGCACTTCGGCGAGATCGGACCCGCACAGATCTGGCGCGCAGTCGCTGGCCGGGCCATGGCGGACTTCGGCGATCCGTGGGGCGGTGGCGCGGAATCGTTCCTGTCCGAGATCGCCTGGCGGGAGTTCTCGCAGCACCTGCTCGCCGCCTTCCCGGACCTGCCCGACAAGCCCCTGCGGCCGGAGTTCGGCGCCATGCCGTGGCGGGACGCGCCGGACGAGCTGGCCGCCTGGACGCGCGGACGGACGGGGTTCCCGATCGTCGATGCGGGCATGCGCCAGCTCTGGCGCACCGGCTGGATGCACAACCGGGTGCGCATGATCGTCGCCTCGTTCCTGGTGAAGGACCTGCTGATCCCGTGGCAGGCCGGCGAGGCCTGGTTCTGGGACACGCTGGTGGACGCCGACCTCGCCAGCAATGCCGCGAGCTGGCAGTGGGTCGCCGGCAGTGGGGCGGACGCGGCGCCCTATTTCCGCGTGTTCAACCCCGTCAGCCAGGGGCGGAAGTTCGATCCGGACGGAGCCTATGTACGGCGCTGGGTTCCGGAGCTGGCAGGGCTGTCCGACGCCTTCATCCACGAGCCGTGGGCCGCCTCGCCTATCGAGCGCGCGGCCGCCGGCGTCACGCTGGGCCTCGACTACCCGAACCCGATCGTCGATCACGCCGCCGCGCGGGTGCGCGCCCTGGCGGCGCTGGAGACCAGCCGCAATACGGCGGGCGCCGAAAGCCAGGACTAGCGCGCGCCCTCGTTGATCTGGGCCTTGGCGCGCGAGGCGGGGACGATGGGGATCTCGTGATCCTCCAGCGGCTTCATCCAGCGCTTGCGAGCCATGGCCGCCTCGACGAACGGCGCCAGCTCCGCCGCCTTCTTCACCTCGCGCTCGGCGGCTCCCGCCTTGAAGGCGGGCATGACCTCGGCGGCGAACAGCTCCAGCGACTGCACGATGTGGTCGTGCCGGTTGCGCCCCGCCTGCTGCATGAAGATCACCTGGTCGACGCCCGCGTCCTGGAACGCCTGGATGTGGGCGCGGATGTCGTCGGGCGTGCCGATGCCGCTGGCGTTGACCTGGGCGGCCTTGCGGGCGGCGATGATCTCGTCGTCGCTGGCCGCGCGGCTTTTCTGGAAGTCGGCGAACAGGTTCGAGCGGCCGGGCAGCACGTCGTGGGCCACCAGCGCATTGACCGCGTAGGAGAAGAACTCGAAACCTTCCTGCCCCCGCCGGATCGCCTCGTCGCGGTCGGGGTGGACCGAGAAGTTCGAGACCATGGCCAGGTTGGCGTTCACGCTGTGGCCCAGCGGCACGCACTGATCCGACTTGATGATGCCGTAGTAGATCTCGGCCCACCCGCGGGCCTCTTCCGGATCGAGGAACGAGAAGGCGAGCGCGCCCAGGCCGTTGGCGGCCGCGACCTTGATGGTGTCGCGGTTGGTGCAGGCCATCCACATCGGCGGATGCGGGGTCTGCACCGGCTTGGGCACGATGTTGCGGCAGGGCATGGAGAAGCCCACGCCCTCGAACCCGGGATAGGGGCTCATCGCCATCATGTTGGCGATCTGCTCGGCGGCCTCCAGCGCGAGCGCGCGCTTCTCCTTGGCCGGAATGCCGAAGCCGCCCAGCTCCAGCCGGGTGGCGCCCTCGCCGATGCCGAATTCGAGCCGCCCGTTCGAGACGATGTCCAGCGTGCCCAGCGCCTCGGCGGTGCGGGCGGGATGGTTGTAGTTCGGGATCACTTGGCGGATGCCGTGGCCCAGGCGGATGGTCTTCGTCAGCGCCGCGCAGGCGGCCAGAAACACCTCCGGCGCCGAGGAGTGGGAATACTCCTCGAGGAAGTGGTGCTCGACCTCCCAGGCGTAGTCGTAACCGAGGCGGTCGGCGAGCTGGACCTGTTCGAGCGCTTCGTGGAAAAGCCGCGCCTCGTCGCCGGGATTCCACGGCTTGGGCAACTGGTGCTCGTAGAAGACGCCGAAGCGCATGAGAGGTCCTCCCGGCCGACGCTCGTGCGCCGGCTCATTGCCCACAGCATCCTGCCCCGCCCCACCGTTGTCATCCCGGTTTCGGCGCCGGCGCTCATTCCCACGCGTCGCGACTCGGCGGCGTGATTCGGCCTCATGGCCCACCCCTATGCCGAGCTGTTGAAGGACCGGGACGTTCGGGTCCTCTGGAGCGGCCTCTCGCTGTCGGCGATCGGCAGCGAGCTCTTCCGCGTCGGCGCGATCTGGCTGGCGGCAACGATGGCGGGAGCGGACGCATCCCTGCTGGTGACCGCCCAGGCGGCCGCGATGCTGGCGGTGAGCCTGCTGGCCGGGCCGCTGATCGAGATGGTCCCGCGGCGGCGGTTCCTGGTGGTCGGCGAGATCGTCTCGGCTGCGGGCGCCGGGCTGGTCGTGGTCGCCGGCCTGACCTGGGGGCTCAGCCTGCCGATGCTGGTGGCCTCCAGCACGGCGCTCAGCGCCATCGGCGTGATGGCGCGGCCGGTGTTCCTGTCCAGCCTGCCGCTCGTGGCGCCGGGGAGGGTGCGAGAGGTGAACGGCCTCTTCGACTCGTCCGTCCGGATCGCCCAGGCCGCCGGGCCCTTCCTGGCCGCGCTGGCGCTGAAGGTGATAGCGCCGATCCATCTCCTGACCGTCAACGCGGTCACCTTCCTGGCGTCCGCCCTGGCCGTGGCGCTGGTCGGCCGGCGACTCGAGAGCGGCGCCCACCCACCGGCCGCGGCGCCCGGCATCTTCCGGCGCTTGGCGCGGGGCGTCCGGGCGGCCAGCGGCTGTCCCGGGGTCTGGAGCGTGCTGATCGCCACCGGCATCCGAGGCGGCGGCTATGCCCTGGGCTACACCGTCGCCGTGCCGCTGCTGTTCGTGCAGGGCGATGTCGGCCTGCCGGGACTGGCGATCGTCATGCGCGTGGGCGCGACGGCCGAGATCGTCTCCACCCCGCTGCTGGTCCTCGCCGAGGCGAGGCGGCCCCTGCGCAGGCTCTTCCAGGGCTACGTCATGATCGGCGTCAGCCTGTCGGTGATGGGCGCGGTCGCCATCGCGCTGGCCGGGGCGCCGACGGCCTGGCTGGTGGCCGGGCTGGCCGCGGCCGCCGCGCTGGTGGGCGTGGGCAACAGCGTCGCGACGTTGCAGATCACCACCTTCTTCGCCACCCGCCTGGCTAGCGACGACTACGCCGCCGTGCTGCGCCTGCGCATGGTGACGATCATCGGGTCGATGATGGCCGCCACCGCCGCCGGGCCGTGGGTCCTGCACGCGCTGGGACCGGCCAACACCATCCTGGCCTGCGGCGCGGCGGCGGCCATCGCCGGTTTTGCGGGCATGCTGGGCGGTCCGGCGCGGCGGCTGGGGCCAGGCTTCGCCGAACCCAAGCCCCAGGGCGCGCAGGGGTAGCGAGACGCCCGCGAAGCTGTTTTCGTGAGGCGAGCAGAAGGACATGCGCGATGGCCTACGACCGCGACAACCGCCCCGACCTCTCGCACTACTGGATGCCGTTCACGGCCAACCGCCAGTTCAAGAGCGCGCCACGCCTGCTCGTCTCGGCCAAGGGCATGCACTACCGGTCGGAGGACGGGCGCGAGGTGCTCGACGGCACGTCCGGGCTCTGGTGCGTGAACGCCGGCCACGCGCGGCCCGAGATCGCCGCGGCGGTGAACCAGCAGCTCATGACCCTGGACTACGCGCCGTCGTTCCAGATGGGCCACCCCATCGCCTTCGACTTCGCCACCGCGCTGGCGGAGGTCGCGCCCGCCGGTCTGGACCGGGTGTTCTTCACCAATTCGGGCTCGGAATCGGTCGACACCGCGCTGAAGATCGCCATCGCCTACCACCGGGGCCGCGGCCAGGGGCAGCGCAGCAAGATCATCGGCCGGGAGAAGGGCTATCACGGCGTCGGCTTCGGCGGGATCTCGGCGGGCGGGCTGGTGAACAACCGTCGCGTCTATCCGTTGCTGCCGGCCGACCACCTGCGCCACACCCTGGATGTTGGCCGCAACGCCTTTTCGCGCGGACTGCCGCCGCACGGCGCCGAACTGGCCGACGACCTGGAGGGGCTGATCGCGTTGCACGGCGCCGAGACCCTGGCGGCCGTGATCGTCGAGCCGGTGGCCGGGTCGGCGGGCGTGCTGCCGCCGCCGCAGGGCTATCTCGAGCGCCTGCGGAAGATCTGCGACGCCCACGGCATCCTGCTGATCTTCGACGAGGTGATCACGGGATTCGGGCGGCTCGGGGCGCCGTTCGCCGGCCAGTACTTCGGCGTCACGCCCGACCTGATGACCACCGCCAAGGGCATCACCAACGGCGTCCTGCCAATGGGCGCGGTCTTCGCCAGCCGCGCGGTGCACGACGCCGTCGTGAACGGTTCGGAGACTCCGATGGAGCTGTTCCACGGCTACACCTATTCGGGCCACCCCGTGGCCTGCGCTGCGGGCCTGGCCACTCTCGATATCTACCGCCGCGAGGGGCTGTTCACCCGGGCCGGCGAGCTGGCGGAGGCCTGGGCCGACGCCGTGCACGGGCTGAAGGACCTGCCGCTGGTGACCGACGTCCGCAACCTGGGCCTGATGGCCGGCATCGACCTCGCGCCCAAGGGCGGCGAGCGCGGCTATGCGGCGATGGTGGCGGCGTTCGAGGCGGGCATCCTGGTGCGCTGCACCGGCGACACCCTGGCGATGTCTCCGCCGCTGATCGTGAGCGAGGCCCAGATCGACCAGTTGGCCACGACGCTGCGGGCGGTCATTTCGAAGCTCGACTGACCGCCTTGGCGATGGCCGCGACCAGGGGCGACGTCGGCAGCTCGCGCCCGTCCAGGCTGGCCACGGGCCGGACGCCGGACAGGCTGCTCGTCAGGAACATCGGGGCCCCCGCCATGCGGCCCAGGTTGGCATAGACCTCCTGCACCGGCAGGCCCAGGTCGTGGCAGGCGGCGATCACCTGCCTTCGCATGATCCCATCGAGCACCCCACAGTCCAGGTCCGGCGTGAACACCTCCTCGTGACGCACCCAGAAGACGTTGGCCGCCGCCGCGCAGGCGACCTCGCCCGCCGTGTTCAGCATCAGCGCCTCGTCGGCGCCGCTCTCCAACGCCTCGGCGCGGGCGATCACATTATCGAGGCACGACAGCGACTTGAGGCGCGAGGTCGGTGAACGGTCGTTGCGTCGCACATGCGCGGTGACCAGTTTGGCCGGCCCCGGCGCGGGCCCCAGCGCCCAGGCCATCGCGGTGAGGCCGGGGCGCAGTTCGGCCGGGGGATCCAGGTCGCCTGTTCCGCCCGCGCCGGCGGTCCAGTTGATCCGCACCGCCCCCCGTTTGGGCGCGCTGGCGGCGGCCACGGCCGCCTGGGCGGCGGCGAGCGCGGCGGCGCGTTCGGGCGGCGGCAGGCGCAGCGTGCGGCAACCACGCTCCAGCCGTTCGAGGTGGTCGTCCCAGTGCTCGAGCCGCCCACCGGTCCAGAGGACGGTCTCGAACAGGCCGTGCCCCAGCAGGAAGCCGCGGTCGTCGAGCGGGATCTCCGTCATGGCCCCTCCGTCTGCGCGCACCGAGGATGGCGCCGATCCACGCCGTCGTCTGCGGCGCCGTTGCGGCAAGGCTCGGTCACGCCGTCGTCGCCGCTTTTTCGACCAGCGTTCCTGGAGGTCGCCGGCGCTTGACCTGCCGCTTCGTCAAGCGCGCGGGATGGCGCAAACGACAGCCGGGAGGACAAGATGGCCTACGAGACGATCCTGTACGAAGTCGACGGCCCGGTGCTGACGATCACCCTCAACCGGCCCGACAAGCTGAACGCCTATACGGCCGTAATGGGCGCCGAGTTGGCCGACGCGTTCCAGCGGGCGGACCAGGACGACGACGTGCGGGTGGTCCTCGTCACGGGCGCCGGGCGGGCTTTCTGCGCGGGGGCGGACATCTCCGGCGGCGCCGGCGCCTTCGACGCCAAGGCCGAGGGGTCGGTCGCGTTCGCCGCGCCGGGCAAACCCCGGCAGACGGGCGGCGGCTTCGTCGAGGCGATCTTCAACTGCCGCAAGCCGTCGATCGCCGCGCTGAATGGAGCAGCCGTGGGCGTGGGCGCCACCATGACCCTGCCGATGGACATCCGCATCGCGGCGGCCGGCGCACGGGTCGGCTTCATCTTCGCCCGGCGCGGACTGGTGCCGGAGGCTGGCAGCGCCTGGTTCCTGCCGCGGCTCGTGGGCCTGCCGCAGGCGCTGCGCTGGTGCCTGACGGGTTCGCTCATCCCGGCCGAGGAGGGCAAAGCCGCGGGACTGGTCAGCGAGGTCGTCGAACCGGAAGCCCTGCTCGCCCGGGCCCGCGAACTGGCGCTGGAGATCGCCGAGAACACGGCGCCGGTCTCCATCGCGCTGGCGCGGCAGATGCTGTGGCGGTTCGCCGGGGCGCCCGATCCGTGGGAGTTGCTGAAGGTGGACGGGCCGCTGTCGATGCAGCTTGGCGCGGGGCCGGACGTGCGCGAGGGCGTCAGCGCCTTCCTCGAGAAGCGCCCGCCCCGGTTCCCGGGGCGGGTCTCCTCGGACATGCCGCCGGCCTACCCCTGGTGGGACGAGCCGGCGGCGACTTCCTGAACGCTTAGAACGTCTGGCCGACCTTCACGCCGATGATCCGCGGGCGGATCGGCACCGTGTAGACGCGGGTGCAGACCGACGAGGCGCACTGCACGAAGCGGTCGTTCTGGCCGTCGTCGTCGAACAGGTTCTTGGCGAAGGCCTCGATCCGCCAGCTATCCCGTTCCACGCCGAACGTCAGGTCGAAGGTAGTGGAGCTGGGCAGCTTGCCGATGACCGAGCGGTCCGAAATCCGCAGGTCGGGATAGGCCGAGCCGGTGTAGACCGCCGACGCCTGGACGTGGGCGTCCATGTCGCCGATCGTCCATTCGTAGCGCGCCGACAGGTTGCCCTTGAACTTGGGCGTGACCGGCAGCGACGTGCCCTTCGTGGCCTCGGGCGGCGCGGCGGGATTGGGGACGTAGTCCTCGTTCAGTTCGGCGTCGGTGTAGGCGCCGGCGCCGATGAGGGTGAAGCCGTCGGCCACCAGCCAGTTGATGTCGGATTCCACGCCCTTCATCTTCGCCTTGCCCGCGTTGCGGATCTCGGTGAGGCCGTTGGCGCCGAGGAAGGAAAATTGGAAGTTGTTCCACTTCTCGTAGAAGATCGCGCCGTTCCACCGCAGCCGGTTGTCGAGCCACGACGTCTTCCAGCCGATCTCGTGGTTCTTCAGGAAGTCGGCGTCATAGGGCGGCAGGGTGCCGCGCCGGTTGATGCCGCCGGGCCGGAAGCCGGTGGACAGGGTGGCGTAGACCATCTTGTCCGGCGTGATCTTGTAGGTGGCGTTGATCCGGTAGGTGTGGCCGTCGCCCTTGGTGGTCTTGTCCACGTTGGTGCAGGGACCGCCCTCGACGATCGGCGTGGGGGACCCCAGAGGGGCCACGCACTGCCGCTGGCCGGTGCTGCCATAGCCCGCGCCGAAGCCGAAGAAGCCCTGTAGCGAGTTCTTGTACTTGAAGAACCGGATGCCGCCGGTGATCGAGAGCTGGTCGGTGATATCGAACGTGCCGTCGGCGAACGCGGCGTAGTCGCGGTCGGTCCGTAGCTGCTTGGTCAGCCACAGGGTGTCCGGCCAGCCCGGCACCTCGCTGACCGCGGCCAGGTTGTCGATCCGGTAGCGCTGCTCGATGTTGTGGGTCTGCTTCTGGTAGAAGAGGCCGGCCACCACCTTGAAACGGTTCTCGGTGGGCGAGGCCAGCCGCAGCTCGTGGCTGGTCTTCTTGAAGTAGTCGCGGCCCTGGATGTACTGCGACGTGTTGATGAAGTTGCCGGCGTCGTCGGTGGTGTAGGCGCCGTACCCGAACAGCGTGTCGTAGAAGAAGCTGTAGTCGGAGTAGTCGGAGTCGGTGTCGATCCAGCGCCGCATGTGCGCGCCGGCGTACAGCACGTCGAGGTTGGCGACCTTGCCCTCGATCGTGGCGGCCGCCTGGAACCACTTGTCGTCAGAACCCTCCGGATAGTAGCGGCTGATCTTCAGGTCGCCCTTGCTGGGGTCGGCCGCGAAGCCGCCGTCGGCCTGGGTGCGCTGGCCCATCAGGGTGGGCGTGACGGTCCAGTTGTCGGTAAGGTCGATCTTCAGCGCGGCGCGCGCGCCGACCGTGTCGACCTCGTTGTAGTCGTTCTTCACTTCCTTGGCGTTGTTCACCGCGATGGCGCCTGTCGGGAAGACGAAGGAGCCCGGCACGTTGTCGATGTAGCCGCCGTCGTGCTCGGCCCAGGCCACGAGGCGGATGGCCGCCTTCTCATGCAGCGGGATGTTGACGAAGCCCTCGGCGCCGTAGCCGAAGTCGCCGTGCGCCGTGGAGTTGACCTCGAGGTCGTAGCCGGCCTTGAAGCCCTTCGTGTCGGGCTTGTTGGTGATGATCCGGATCGTGCCGGCCTGGGAACTGGCGCCGTACAGCGTGCCCTGCGGCCCGGCGAGAACCTCGACGCGCGCGATGTCGTAGATGTGGACGTCCAGGGGGCCGGTGATCGTCGTCACCGGCTGCTCGTCGAGATAGACGCCCACGCTGGGCAGCGGACCGGAGTGGTTGTTGTTCTCGCCCGAGGCGACGCCACGCATGTAGAAGTTCGAGAAACCCGGCGCACCCGTGGGCGCCGAGACGCTGGGCATGAAGCGGACATAGTCGGTGGTGTCGTTGACCTGCAGCGACTCCAGCCGCTCCGTGCCCAGGGCCTGGATGCTGATCGGCACGTCCTGCAGGTTTTCGGACCGCTTCTGCGCGGTGACCACCACTTCTTCCAGGCCGACCTCGCCGGACGGCGCCGTCTGGGCCAGCGCGGTCCCGGCGACCCCGGTGAGCATGGTTGTGGCGAGCAAGCCCGCCGACCAGCGCGTGGCGCGCCTGAAGTTCCGCCGATTGTTCGTCATGGTATCCCCCTCACAAGACAGCGCCTCAGGTCCCGGGCGCGTGCGGGTAAGTGTCGAGCACAGGTCCCAGCGCGGCCTTGAGCGGGCCGAGCCAGGGTTCGTAGTTCCGCCAATGATCGGCGGCGTCGGTGAAGATCGGGCGGCGCACCTGCTCCGAACTGGCCGTGCGCACGGCGCGGTCGTTCTCGTAGAACCGCAGGCAGGCCTCCTCGAAGGGCAGACCGCAGTAGTCCAGCAGCGCGCGCGTTTCCGCCTCGGGATCGGCCACCATGTGCTCATAGATCACGCGATGGACGCGGCCGGGCAGGATTGCGTCGAAGTGCGCTAAATACTCGACGTACGACACGTAGTAGCGGCCGATGTCGGTCAGGTCGTAGGTGAAGCCCTGGCCCCGGGCGAAGTGCTGCTTGAAGCCGGAGAAGCCGCATCCGAGCGGATGGCGGCGCGCGTCGACGATCTTGGCGTTCGGCAGGGCCAGATGGATGAGCCCGAGGTGCGCCCAGTTGTTGGGCATCTTGTCGATGAAGAAGGGCCGCCCCAGCTTCCGATGCGGCTCGGCGCGCGCCATGTACTCCTCGCCGAGGGCGGTGAGCTCGCGCGGCCCGAGTTCGGCCAGCACCTCCGGATAGCGGCTTTCGGAGGCCCGCTTCGCCTTGCCGCCCAGCCGCCGGGCTAGCGCGATGATGTCGGGCAGTTCCTGGGTGCCCTCCACCTGGCTGTGGCTGGCGAGGATCTGCTCCACCAGCGTCGACCCGGCGCGGGGCAGGCCGACGACGAAGATCGGATCGGGTGCGGAACACCCCTGCCCCGCCCGCGCCGCGAAGAACGGCTTGTCGAACAGCGCCTTCGCACGCCGCACCTGGTCCTCGGTCTCGACGGCCTCGTAGTCCAGCGCCTGGCGACGCAGCGCGTTGCCGCGGGCGTAGTGGCCGAAGGAGGCCTCGTACTCGCCCAGATCCTCCCGCGCCTTGCCGAGGGCGAACTCCAGGTGGAAGCGGTCCTCGTCGGTGAGGTCGGCCCGGCGAAGCTGTCCCTCCATCGCGGCGATGTCTGCGGCGTCGAAGCTGACGGTCTTGAGGTTGGCCAGGCTCCACCAGGCCTCGCCGAACTGGGGCGCCAGGGCCACGCACCGGCGATAGGCCTCGATGCATTCCGCCTGGCGGCCGACGGTCTTCAGCGAATGGCCGTAGCTCATCCAGACCTTTGGCTGGCGGGGCTGGTCCTTCAGCACCGCCCCGTAGAGGGCGATGGCCTGCTCGTACTCGCCGATCCGCGCGAGGGCCGCGGCCTTGAGGTTGCGATAGCCCGGATTGCCCGGATCGTCCGCCAGCAGGCGATCCACCTCGGCGACGGCCTCCAGCGACTTGTTCTGCCGGTAGAGGACGGTGGCGTAGTTGTGCCGGGCGGCGGTGAAGCCGGGGGCGAGTTCGACGCAGCGGGCCAGCAGGTTCTCGGCGTCGTCGTAGCGGCCCAGGCGCATCCCGGTCTCGGCCAGCATGCGTATCGCCGCGATGTCGGTGGGCCGGGCCATGAGGATGGCCCGCAGGGTCTGCTCGGCAATGGAAAGCCGGTTCTCCACGAGGGCGTTGGCGGCGCGGATCAGGTCGGGGTCGCGGGTGGAGCCCTTCACGGATCGGAGGTAGGCGGCCTCGGCCCCCTCGACGTCCCCCTGCCGACGCAGCGCCTCGCCCAACAGCCGCAGCGTTGCGGGATGTTCGGGCACGACCTTGAGAATCTCACGGGCCTGCGCCTCGGCCGCGGCCGGATCGACGCCGAGCAGGCGCGCGGCGTGGCCGAGGGCGACCTCGAGCGTTCCGACCGTCTCTGCCGCCGCGCCCGACACTGGGCCTCCGCCGAAATATTGCAGTCCGATGAAATCGATGATGCGCGAACGCTGTCAACCGAAGGTCGAGGAGGCGACTAACCCCAGAAGCCCGGCTGTGGCGGATAGAGCACGCCGTTCTCGATGCGGCAGCCGCCGACGCGGTCCTCGACGAGCCACCAGGGACCGTCCAGATCGACGGCGTCCGCGAGCGCCGCGGCCCATATCGCGGGTGCGATCGAGAGCGAGCTCGACACCATGCAGCCGACCAGCACGCCCAGCCCCAGGTCGCGAGCCTGGGTGACCATCGCCAACGCCTCGGTCAGCCCACCCGCCTTGTCGAGCTTGACGTTGACCATCCCGTAGCGGTCCGCGACCCGCGCGACATCGGCCGCGGTGTGCACGGCCTCGTCGGCGCAGATCGGCGCGGGATAGCGGAGGCCCTTCAACCCGCCGTCCTGGTCGGCCGGCAGCGGCTGTTCGACCATCGCGACCGGCAGCCGCGAGATCGGCTCGGCCATCGCCAGCAGGACCGGAAGCGTCCAGCCTTCGTTGGGGTCGACGATCAGACGCGCCGTCGGCGCAGCTTGCGCGACGGCGAGGAGGCGTTCGCCCGGATCGTCGGCGCCCAGCTTCACCTTCAGGAGAGGCGCGTCACGGACCGCATGCGCCGCGGCGGCCATGGCCTGGGGCGCGTCGAGGCTGATGGTGACGGCGGTCGGGATCGGGCCGGGCGGCGCCCGCCCGAGACGCTGGGAGACAGGACGGCCACGGCGCGCCTCCAGGTCCCAGGTCGCGCAATCCAGCGCGTTGCGCGCCGCGCCCGCAGGCAAGTCCGCCAGGACATCCCGCACCGCGTCGCCGCTTGCCAGCCGCCGGCCCGCCTCCGACAATTGTGCGTGGACCGAGGCCGCCGTCTCGCCATAGCGCGCATAGGGGACGCACTCGCCGGACCCCGTCACGCCGCCATCTCTGAGTTCGGCGACCACCACCTCGGCGTGGGTCTTCACGCCGCGCGAGATGCGGAAAGGCGCCTTCAGGGCCAGGCGCTCGGTGCGGGCGTGGAGGACGGGGCTCACGCCTCGAAGCTTCCCCCATCGCGGGCGGCGCGTCGACAGCTCCTGCGACCCGTGGTTAGCATCGTCGCCGAGGACGCGTACAGGGGGAGAAAAGCGATGACCGACGCCGCCATTCCAGGCGCCGCGAAGCTCGACATCGGCCAGGTGATCGAAGGCACGTTCAAGGTGCTGGGGCGCAACATCGTAACCTTCGGCGTCTTGGCCCTGATCCTCTCGGGCATACCGACGGCGATCGTCGCCTACTTCCAGGCGACCAACATCGAGTCCGCGGCGAACTTCGAGCTGCGGCCGGGGTACTTCCAGGCCATCGGGTTCAGCGGCCTCGCCGCGCTGATCACCAGCGCGATCCTGCAGGGCGCTCTCGTCTACGGTACGGTGCAGGACCTGAACGGCCAACGGCCGAGCATCGCCGACTGCCTCACCACCGGCCTGCGTGCGTTCCTGCCGCTCATCGGCCTGACCATCCTGCTCTTCATCGCGCTGATGTTCGGCCTGATCCTCCTGATCGTGCCGGGGATCATGATGGGCTGCGCCTGGTGCGTGGCCGTCCCGTCGCTGGTGGCGGACCGGACCGGCGTGTTCGGCGCGTTCAGCCGCAGCGCCGAGCTGACGCGCGGCAACCGGTGGCGGATCTTCGCCCTGTTCATCGTGGTCTGGATCATCGCCATGGTCATCGGCGCGGTAATCGGCGGCGTCACCCTCGCTATGACTTTCGGCAGCGGCGGACTGGACCCGGTCGCCCTGGCGCGCAGCCCCGTCCAGATCCTGGGCAACCTCCTCAGCAACGCCCTGAGTTCGCTGATCACTTCGACCGGCGTGGCGGTGCTCTACGTCGAACTGCGCAAGGCGCGCGAGGGGGCCGCGCCGCAGTGGCTGGCCGAGATCTTCAGCTAGGTGCGGTCGAACTTGTCCTTGCGGCGGTGGCCGAACAGCATGCGGCTCTCCAGGCGGCCGCGCAGCCCGGCGTAGTACGCGTTGAGGAAGGTGCGGTCGGCGATGTCCGTCGGGCCTTCCCAGCCGATCTTGCCGCGGATGCGCATCGCCACTTCGGCCATCGACTTGCGGTCGCCCGCGCGGATCACGTCCTCCAGCACGTGCAGTTCCTTGATGCCGTAGGCGTCGAGCTGCGCCGGCGTGAAGACCAGCCCACCGGAGGCCGTCCGCTCGGTGTCGGCCAGGTCCGCCTGCAGCACCTTCTTCGGCGCCTTCACCACCATGGTGCCTGCCACCAGGTCGCCCATGCGGCGGCGGTCGCGGTTGAACAGCGGGAAAAGCACGAAGACCAGGCTCCAGAGGGCGCCCAGGCCGATCAGCGCCGCGTCCACGCCCTCGCCACGGGCCAGGAAGAAGGTGGCCGGCAGGACGACCTCGACCTCGCGCATGGCGTTGCGGGCGAAGACCATGTCCGCGGTCAGGCGCCCGCCGTCGGCGGCGGCGACGCGCAGGCCCATGGCGCGCTTGCCCGGCGTGGCGGCCTTCGGACCGACCTCGAAGACCAGGAAGTAGAAGTTGCGGCCGACAAACATGCCGAGCAGCCAGACCACGCCCAGGAACTCGGCCGACCAGCTCGCCCGCGTGACCCAGAATGCGCCCAGCGCCAGCAGGCTGAAGAGCGCCAGGCCGAGCACCAGGACGAGGATGTCGATCAGCAGGGCCGCGAAGCGTTCGGCATAGCTCCCGACCTTGAGGCGCAGGTCGACGCCTTCCGGCGTCACCAGCTCGCGCCAGCCGTCGCCGAGCTCGCGCTTCGCCGGCGCGGCCTTGCCCCGACCCTGGCGGAAGCGGCCGATGACGCCCTGAAGACTCACGTCGCAGCCCTCCGCGGCCAGTAGAAGTAGGCCAGCCAGGCGACGAGGCTGCCCACGGCAATGGCGTAGCGGACGAGGTCGTCCTTGATGAGCTGGCGCCCGAAACCCTCCAGGATGCCGGCCACGAACAGCATGACGACGACCCCCGCCATGGCGGTGGCGGCGCGGCGGCCGGCCTCGGCGGCGGCGTCGACGCGGCTGCGCTCGCCTGGGAAGCACACGGACCAGCCGATCGATAAGCCCGCGGCGCCGGCGAGGATGATGGCGTAGAGCTCCGTCGCGCCGTGGATCATCAGCCAGCCGCCGGCCTCGACGCCGAGCCCTCGCGAGGCGAACAGCGCCACGAAGGCGCCGAACATGCCGCCGTTCAGGATCAGCAGCGCCGCCGTGGGCAGGCAGAGGAGGAAGCCGAGGGCGAAGGCGAAGAGCGCGATCTGGGCGTTGTGGGTGAACAGGAAGGTGGCGAAGAACGACAGGCCCTGGCTCACCGGTCCATCGTGGTAGAGGGTGTCGCGCAGCGACTGCGTGGTCGCCGTCGGATCGCGCCCGCTGGCGAGGCTCGGGTCGACGAAGGCGTGAAACCAGTCGGGGTCGCGCCGCACCAGGATGTAGGCCGCAAGCGCCGCCGCCGCCGAGAGCACGAAGGACACCAGCGTCTCGCGCCAGAGCGCCTGCACCGCCGCGGGCCAGTCGCGCACGAAGAAGGCGGCGATCCGCTCCGGCAGCCGGGTCCGGGCGCCGTAGACGATGAAATAGGCGCGGGTGCAGAGGCTTTCGAGATAGGCGACCAGGCTCTGGTCCAGCGAGATCGACCGGGCCACCGACAGCGACGACAGCGCCTGGCGATAGAGCACCGGCATCTCCAGCAGCTCGTCGCGGCGGAGGTTCCGGGCGCCGCCGGCCGCCTCGGCCTTGCTGAGCAGGGTCTCCAACCGACGCCAGTCCTGCTCGCGCTCGGCCCGGAACCGCCAGCTCTTGAGGTGCAGCTCGGCCATCAGACCAGCCCCCGCCGCTTCACGTCGAGGTAGCTGTTGAGCAGGTTGGCGGCGAGGCCCTCGGCCGGTGCGTCGACGATCTGCGCGCCCAGGCGGCGCAGCCGCGCGGCCACCGCCTCGCGCTGGCGCAGAATCCGCTCTGCTATGACGGCGCGGGAGACGTCTTCGGGATCGCCCGGCTCGCGGCCCACCAGGCCCTCCAGCTCCTCGTCGCGGAAGACGACGAACAGGACGAGGTGCGTGCGCATCAGGCGCGCGACGTTCTCGATCATCAGCTCGGCCGAGGTGGCGTCGGCGAAGTCGGTGAACACGACGATGACCGCGCGGCGGTCCAGGCGACCCGCCAGGGCCGTCAGGCCCAGGGTGAAGTTGGTTTCCTCGGCCGAATAGTCGATCGAGGCGCAAAGCTTCTGAAGCAGGGGGAACGCCGCGGGCCCGGAGGCGAGGCCGCTGGCCAGGCGCGGCTTTGAATCGAACGCGAAGACGCCGACGCGGTCGCCCATCCGCAGGCCCACGAAGGCCAGCAGCAGGGCCGCATTGATGGCCCGGTCGATGCGCGGCAGGCCGGCGGCGGGCGCGCTCATCAGTCGGCCGGTGTCGAGCGCCAGCAGGATGTGGTGGTTACGCTCGGTGCGGTACTCGCGGCCGATAAGCTTGGCGTGGCGGGCCGACTGCTTCCAGTCGATATCGCCCAGGTCCATGCCGGTCTGGAATTCCTTCAACGCATGGAAGTCCGAGCCTTCGCCGGCGTCGGTCAGCGGCTTGGCGCCCAGGGGCGCGTCGCGGGCGAACAGGCGCAGGGCCTGCTCCTTCACCCCGGCGACGTCGGGCGTGATGGCGAGCGGCGGCCCCGGCGGCTCCTGCCGTTGCAGCCAGACCAGGCCGAGCGGCCCGCGCCAGCGCGCCCACAGTCCCTCAATGCGACCCTCGCCACGACGGGCCGGCGAGAGGGTCAGGTCGGCCTCGGCGCGGCCATCCTTCAGCAAAACCGCCTGGCGGTCAGGCTCGGCCACGAGGCGGTCGTTGACGCCGACAGCCAGTTCCAGCCGCTCGGGCCGACGGCCAGCGAAGGCGGCGGTGATGCGCGCGGTCTCGGGCCGGCCCACCCCCAGCACGCGAGGCGCCGCCAGCGCCAGCTCCAGCGAGCGCGGCGGCGCGGCCAGCAGGGCGTCGGCCAGCATCAGCCCGAAGGCGAGCACGATCCAGGCCGCCGCCGCCGTCCACAGCCCAGGCGCGAGCAGCGCCACGGCCAGGGCCGGCGCGGCGCCCACGGCCATCAGCACGATCGCACGTCGGGTCGGGTAGAGCCTCAAGACGTCAACGCGGCGCCGCGGCCAGGTCGACGAGGCCCTGCAGGATCTGGTCGGGCCGGCGGCCGTCGATCTCGGCGGCCGGCGAAAGGATCACCCGGTGCCGCAGCGCGGGCAGGGCCAGCGCCTTCACGTCGTCGGGGATGACGTAGTCCCGCCCGTCCAGCGCCGCCCGGGCGCGGGCGGCGAGCGCCAGTTGGGCGGCCGCGCGGGGCGAGGCGCCGCTGGAAAGGTCGGGCGTCTCGCGGGTCGAGCGGACCAGGTCCAGGACGTAATCCACGATCTCGTCGGTCAACCGGACGCCGGCCACCGCCTTGTGCGCGTCAGTGAGCTGCCGCGCCGTGACCACTCGGGCGACGCCCCGGGTCGCCGGGTCCGCGTGGCCGCTCTGCATGCCGTACTCGGCGACGATCCGGCGCTCCTCCTCGCGGCTGGGATAGCCCAGGGTCTGCTTGAACAGAAAGCGGTCGAGCTGGGCCTCCGGCAGGGGATAGGTGCCCTGCTGCTCCAGCGGGTTCTGCGTGGCGACCACCATGAAGCTGGCGGAAAGTTCCCGCGCCTTGCCGTCGATGGTGACCCGGCGCTCCTGCATGGCCTCGAGCAGGGCGGCCTGGGTCTTGGGCGGCGTGCGGTTCACCTCGTCGGCCAGCAGCAGCTCGCAGAACAGAGGGCCCTCGGTCAGCGAGAACGTCGAGGTCTGGAAGTTGAAGACGTTCGACCCGATGATGTCCGCCGGCATCAGGTCGGGCGTGAACTGGATGCGGCCGAAGTCGAGCCCGAGCGTCCGGGCGAACGACTGGGCCAGGTAGGTCTTGGCCACGCCCGGCGGCCCTTCCAGCAGCACGTGGCCGCGGGCGAACAGCGCGGTGAGCAGGAGGTCGACCGTATCCTGCTGGCCCACGATGGCCTTGCCGATCTCGGCCCGCACCTTGTCGGCCAGCCCCTTCACGTCAGCGACGTTCACGCGTCATCTCCCCTCGCCAGTCGTACAGCTTTCGCGCGACGGCCATCAGCTCGTCGCGGGTCTTGGCCTGCGCGGCCTCGGCCGCCAGTTCGCCGGGCGAGGCCGCGCCGCGACGGCGCGCCAGATCGTCCAGCCAGTGTTCCTGCGCCGCATGCCCGCCGGCGGCGCGGGCCACCAGGGCGCGCGTCAGGTCGGCATAGGCGGGCGCCATCTCCGCCTCCCGGCGCGCCATGCGCACGAGGCCGGCGGTGTTGTCCACCAGCGCGCGGGCGCCCAGGGCGAAGGCCCGGCCCTTTCGGCGCGGCTGGCCGAAGCGCGCCAGGGCATGCAGCCCCATCAGCAGGCCGGCGGCGACGCCGATCAGGGTGGCGGCCAGCAGCGGCGGCTCCAGCATCAGCCGCCCAAGGCCCCGGCCGCGCTCCAGCCCGTTCAGGGTCACGTCGAACAGCAGGGGGCGGCCATCGGCGGCCGCGGCCTGCAGGATCGCGGCGCCGGCGCGCGCGGTGTCCAGGCTGGCGAGGCCCTGGTTGTTGAGCAGGTCGGCGTCGGCCAGCACCCAGACGCTGGGCGTCTTCGTCGAGCGAACCAGCACCGCCCGGCCCTGGTCGTCGACCAGCAGCGGCGTCCAGCCGTCGCCGGAGACGGTGCGGAACGTATCGATCTCGCCGAGGCGGCCCGAGAAGCCGGCCAGCGGCGTGCCGCCGACGCCGTAGACCGACGGCCGCGACTTGCCCTTGCGCAGCGCCAGCCGGGTCTGCGGCGCGTACGACGCCAGCAGCGCCTGGACCGCGCGATCGTCCTTCATCACCCCGGCCTTGCGCACGAAGGCGCCGCGCAGCGGGTCGCGGGCGGTCCACCACTTGGGCAGGACGATCAGGGTGAGCGGGCCCTTCGGAAAGGCCTTCAGCTCGTCCGCGCTGAGGCCCTGGTCCGGCGTCAGCACCACGGCCGATTGGGACGGGCGCGTGGGCCGCGTGCGGCTGACCACCACCGGGGCGCCCAGCGCCCTCATCAGGATCGGCGCGCCGGCGTAGCCCACGGCCGACTTCGACAGCGCATGCGCCCGGCCGTCCTGGCCGGAGCGCAGGTCGGGGGCGTAGGCCGACAGCACGGCCATGGCGGCCGCGGCCACCACGCCGACTACCACCAGGGCGAGGATCGCGCCGGCGGCGAAGGCCGGGCGCTGCGCGGGCGCCTCGCTCATCGCCAGGCCTCGGCGAAGGCGAAGGCCTCGTAGTCGCGGCGGGCGGAGCCGAACTCCTCGGCCCCGGCGGGCCGGCCGCCGAAGAAGGTCAGCTCCACGGCGCGGGCCAGGCTGGCGAACGCGGCGCGCGGACCGGCCGGCAGCACGTCGAGCCCGGCGATGTCGCGGCTGGTCAGGGCGGGCTTCACCACCCCCGGCCGACGGGCGCGCAGGTCGTCGATGGAGCGGAAGAGCAGGAGGTGGATCGCCTCCTCGAAGCGGCCGGCGGCGGCCAGGCCGTCGGCGTCGTCCAGCAGCGCGCGCGCCTTCTCCGGCTCGGGCCGCCAGTCGGCGGCCGGGGCCTCGACGCGCTTGCGTCGGAACCAGCGCTCGGGGACCACCTCGCGGGCGATGAAGAACAGGATCAGCCCGACGCCCAGGATCACCCCGCCCCAGAACACGTACGGAAGGACCGGGGCGATGAACTTCAGCAGCTTCGCCAGGGGCTCCAGCCACGCCGGCGCCTTCGGGGGCGCGGGCAGGCCCTGGAAGTCGAACTGGATGCCCGGGGTCTTGCGCAACGCGGCGTGCGCCGCGGCGAGCTTCTGCTCCGCCGCCGGACCGACCGTCCCCGCCCCGTCCGAACCCTGCACGCACACTCCCGAGTTGCGGGCACGAACCTAGACGACCGCGACGCCACCGCAACCCCCGCCGCGCCCCAAGCCTTGACCCGGCGCGCCTTCGGGCCGACCACATCCGGATGACCGACGCCGACTTCATCCGCGGCCTGCCCAAGGCCGAACTGCACCTGCACATCGAGGGCAGCCTGGAGCCCGAGCTGATGTTCGAGCTGGCCCGGCGCAACGGGATCGACCTGCCGTTCAAGACGGTGGACGAGGTGCGCGCCGCCTACGCCTTCTCCAACCTGCAGGACTTCCTGGACATCTACTACCAGGGCGCCGGCGTGCTGATCGCCGAGCAGGATTTCCACGACCTGGCCATGGCCTACTTCCGCCGCGTCGCCGCCGACGGCTGCCGGCACGTGGAGCTGTTCTTCGACCCGCAGACCCACACCGACCGGGGGATCGCCTTCGCCACCGTGATCGAGGGCCTGCTGGCGGGGATGGCGCAGGCCGAGCGCGAGCTGGGGGTGACCTCCAGCCTGATCCTCTGCTTCCTGCGCCACCTGGACGAGGACGCCGCCTTCGCCACGCTGAAGGCCGCCGAGCCGTGGCTGGACCGGATCGCGGGCGTGGGGCTCGACAGCTCGGAAGTGGGCCACCCGCCCGCGAAGTTCGCCCGTGTCTTCGCCGCCGCCAAGGCCAAGGGCCTCAAGGTCGTGGCCCACGCCGGCGAGGAGGGGCCGCCCGAGTACGTTTGGGAGGCGCTGGACCTGCTGCACGTGGACCGCATCGACCACGGCAACCGGGCGCTGGAAGACGCGGCGCTGGTGAAGCGGCTGGTCGCCGAGGGGATGACGCTGACCGTCTGCCCGCTGTCGAACCTCAAGCTCTGCGTGGTGGACGACCTCGCGGCCCACCCGCTGAAGCGGATGCTGGGGCTGGGGCTGAAGGCCACCCTGAACTCCGACGACCCGGCGTACTTCGGCGGCTACCTCGGCGAGAACTGGACCCAGACGGCGCAGGCGCTGGGCCTGACGCGGGACGAGCTGGTGACCCTGGCGAAGAACAGCTTCACGGGCTCGTTCCTGCCGAAGGATCAGGTGGCCAAGCGGCTGGCCGAGATCGACGCGTACGTGGCGGGGGCGTAGGCCTCAGAGGGGTCGTCATGGCCGGGCTCGACCCGGCCGTCCATTCCAGTGCGTCGCTTGGTTCGCGCTGACCAGCCAGCATGGATTCAATAGCCTACCGAGCCTCCCGGTCGGGCCGACACGCTAGCGATGTTCTACTTTTGTTCTTGGCTAATGGCCAAGCTTGTGCGAGGGTGTTGAGAGTCGGAGCTGTAGCGCTCGCTGCCAGCGCGCGCCGGGGTCATCGAATAGAAGGAGGTGTGCGCAATGGCTCAAACACCAAAGGGAAGAGCGCGCTTGACGCCAGGACAGGCCGCGCCGCCCGGTCGGTCGCAAGCCTCGCCGTTCACCCGATTCCCTTCCCCTTTTGAACATCACTTCGACTTCCGCGATGAAGGGGCCAGTCTTCGGCAGAGGGTGACCATCGGCGGGCAGACCTACCGGGAGGTCGACAACGGACGTGCGAACGTCCTCGTGCCGGTCGATGACCCGCTACGCCCGCCAGCGTTGGTCGCACAGCAGCGAAAGGCCGTCGTGGACAGCCTGTTCATGGCGCAGCACCCCATCTCGGGAACGCTATCTGGTGTCGCCGCGATGTTCGGCGCATCAGCACAGACGCGCGACCGGGCGATGATGGCGGGCGCGACGGCGGATGCTGTTCTGTCGATGGTGACTCCGCGAGGTGGGGCGCCAGTCCGCAGGCCGGCGCCCGCTGGGCAAGGCCAGGTTGCGGCTCCAGGCTTGAAGCGGGACAATATTCGGCCAAGCGAGCTCAACGCCCTAGGGCAGGCCGGGCGCGTCGAGGCCACAGCCGTAGCTCCGATGCTTGGAACCGGAACGAAGGCCTATTGGCGACGACGGCCGCCAGGCTTCGAGAGCGGCTACGACAGGGGCCACCTTTATCCAAGACAGTTGGGCGGCTCGGGCAAGGATCTGCGCAACTTGGTCACGCTCACCCCACGGCCGACGAATCGTACGCACATGGCGAGCTTTGAGCGGGAGATTGCAAAGAGGGTGCGCTCGGGTGAAGTCGTCGAATATTCTTCGACCCCGCTTTACGCGCCCGGCGTTCTTCCTCCGGGGGCCGTTCTCATGACAGCTACAGGGTCCCGAGGTACGCAGATGGCGCGAGTTGTTCCCAACCCAGCCGGTAGACAAAGGTGAGCATCGAAAGGCTGCTTCGAGTGGTTCCGCCCCCGGCGGAGCCTTTCGAGCCGTTTGATGGGCCTTGGGAGCCCGTAGAGGCCTTTCTCGGAACGCCGCTCCCTGCCGACTACAAGGAACTCGCCCGGCGGTATGGCCGTGGCCGGTTCGTGGGGTCAGTCGTCGTCAACCTGCCGGGGAGTCGCGAACGGCGAGGCAGCCTCGAAGGCGAACTCCACATGGCGCGTGACATGATCAACCTGGGTATGTCGGTTCCCTATCCGGCATGGCCTGAAGCCGGCGGGCTGCTGAACATCGGGCTCACCGACTTCAACGATCGGCTCTTCTGGTTGCCGCGCGGGCGGCCGGAGGATTGGCGCATCGTCGTATGGGATCGAGCCTTGCAGAATTTAGAGGTTTTCGACTGCAGCCTCACCGACTTTCTCGCAGGCCTCGCGAGCGGCACGATCCAGCCCGAGGGCTTGCCGGAAGGGATGGCGTCAACCGCGCCCGGCTTCGAGCCGTTCAAGGCTGCAGCACGCCAAACCCGTTCACCTCGCCGGCGCGGCATTGAGGCGCTAACCCAGATCGTCCCTCCGCCGGAGAAACCCTTCCAGCCGTTCCTCGGTCCCTGGGGACCGGTCGAGGCCTATCTTGGTACGGAACTTCCGCAAGACTACAAGGACTTCGCTCGGCTCTACGGCAGCGGTCTCTTCATGAACCTCTTCACCGTCTACGTTCCGAACACCACGCTTCCGTACGCAAATCTTCTTATCCAAGCGAGGGATATCGCACGCTACTTCGAGCCTCCCGAGGAACAGCCGTATCCGATTTGGCCGCGAACGGATGGTCTCATCGTCGCTGGGGGTTCCGACAACGCCGATCAGTTCTATTGGTCGCCGCAGGGAGCGCCGGACGAATGGACGATCGTCTTCCAGGATGGCGCCGCGCTCGAACCGTTCGAGGAATTCGACTACGGCCTCGCCGAATTCCTCGCTGCATTGGCGAGCGGAGTCGTTTTCCCCCGCGGCTATACCGAGGAAGACTTCGAACCTTGCGGCCCCTTATTCCAACCTTACTCCGTCTAATCCTGGGCCCCATCTGACGGTATGGTGCGCCCTCTGGCCGGGCGTATCCCCCTGCCTCCAACCTCATACGCAAACATCACCACCGCCGGAGCCTCTGCGCCGCGCTTTGCACAGGGCGCCCGGGCCGGCCTCGTTGTCGGGCTCGGTGGGGGGCCCGGCTTCGTCGCGACCTCCGGCTAGGTCCGCGCGACAATTCCTTCAGCAGTTGGGCAGGCCTCGCCGCCCGGTGTCCTGGGTCGCGCTTTAGGCTTGCGCGCGGCCGCTGAACCGCGCCACGTTCGAAGTTGAACGGCGCGTCACGATGCCGGGACAGCAAGGACGAGAGGAAGCGGGATGATGCGGCTCACCACGGCGCTGCTGGCGGCCACGATGCTGGGCGGGGCGGCGCAGGCGAAGACCATTGCGGTGGCGCCGGGGCCCGACGCGCAGGAGCGGATCCAGACGGCGCTGCTGGACGCCAAGCCGGGCGACACGGTGCAACTGGCGGCGGGGCGCTACGAGCTGAGCGACGGGCTGTCGCTGGACGTGGACGACGTGACGGTGAAGGGCGCCGGGCCGGACGCGACGGTGCTGTCGTTCAAGGGGCAGAAGGGCGCCGGCGAGGGCCTCTTGGTCACGTCCGACCGGGTGACGGTGCGCGACCTGGGCGTGGAGGACACGCGCGGCGACGGGGTGAAGTCGAAGGCCTCGGACCAGATCTCGTTCATCAACCTGCGCGTCGAGTGGACGGGCGGGCCGAACGAGAAGAACGGCGCCTATGGCGTCTATCCGGTGAGCTCGACCAACGTGCTGATCGACAAGGTGGTCGTGAAGGGCGCGTCGGACGCCGGCATCTATGTCGGCCAGTCGAAGAACATCGTGGTCAAGAACAGCCGCGCCGAGTTCAACGTCGCCGGCATCGAGATCGAGAACTCGATGAACGCCGACGTGTTCGACAACGTCGCCACGCACAACGCCGGCGGCATCCTGGTGTTCGACCTGCCGAACCTGCCGCAGATGGGCGGCCATTCCACGCGGCTGTTCCGCAACAAGGTGGTGCAGAACGACACGGCCAACTTCGCGCCCAAGGGCAACATCGTGGCCCAGGTGCCGACGGGCACGGGCGTGATGATCATGGCCAACCGCAACGTCCACGTCTTCGAGAACGAGATCGCCGAGAACCAGACGGCGGCCGTGATGCTGGTGAGCTACGTCCAGAAGTTCGACGACAAGACCTACAACCCCCTGCCCCGCGACATCGTCGTGCGCGACAACAAGTTGGGCCGCAACGGCTGGGATCCGAAGTTCGACGGCGGCGCCGTGCTGGCGAAGATGATGGGCGGGACGCTGCCGCCGGTGATGTGGGACGGGGTGACCAGTTTCCCCGGCACGAGCGACCCGGTGCGGGTGGTGATCTCGAACGGCCCGATCCTGAACCTGAACCTGCCGGCGCCGGGCGCGCTGCTGGCGGCCAAGCCGAAGGTGGAGCCGACGCTGGGCGATGCGAAGATCGCCGAGCCTTCGCCCGTGGTGCTGCCCAAGCGGCAGGCCGACCTGGGGGCCTGAGGCGGAGCGGATGAAGCGCCTCGTCGCCGCCCTCGCCGCCGTCATGTGCCTGGGCGCCGCGCCGACGCCCGCGCCGGTCGCGCTGGACGCCCTGCTGGCCGAGGCGCCGGCGCCCAAGCTGTCGGACTACCGCCTGTTCCGGGACGCGGGCGGGCGGGCGCCGAACGGGCTGACGCCCTATGGCCTCAACACGCCGCTGTTCACCGACTACGCCGAGAAGCACCGCTTCCTCTACCTGCCGCCGGGGGCGAAGGCGGCATACCGGGCGGACGGGGTGCTGGACTTCCCGGTGGGCGCCACGCTGGTGAAGACCTTCGCCTATCCGGCCGACCTGCGCCGGCCGGACCAGAAGGTGCGCTACCTGGAGACGCGCCTGCTGATCCACAAGCGCGAGGGCTGGGCAGCCCTGACCTATGTGTGGAACGAGGACCAGACCGAGGCGGTGCTGAAGCGCGCCGGGGCGCGGATCGACGTGAGCTTCGTCGACGCGCACGGGCAGGCGCGGCGGATCGACTACGCCGTGCCGAACCAGAACCAGTGCAAGGAGTGCCACCAGCTCGACAAGACGCTGAGCCCGATCGGCCCCAAGGCGCGGAACCTGAACGGGACCTACGCCTATGCCGGCGGGGCGGAGAACCAGCTCGCCCACTGGAGCCGCCTGGGCCTGCTGGCCGGGGCGCCGAAGCCGGACAAGGCGCTGCGCACCGCCCGCTGGGACGACCCGGCCGAGCCGCTGGAGGCGCGGGCGCGGGCCTATCTCGACGTGAACTGCGCCCACTGCCACAACCCGCGGGGCGTGGCCTCGAACTCGGGCCTGTTCCTGAACCTGGAGGAGACGCGGGCGGCCGCGCTGGGCGTCGGCAAGGGGCCGGTGGCCGCGGGCCGCGGCTCGGGCGGGCTGAAGGTGGGGATCGAGCCCGGCCATCCCGAGCAGTCGATCCTGGCGTACCGCATGGCGTCGGACGAGCCGGGGGTGATGATGCCCGAGCTGGGCCGCACGATCACCCACGAGGAGGGCCTGGCGCTGGTGCGCGCCTATATCGCCGGCATGAAGCCGCAGTGAGGCGCGGGCCGTGGCTCTGACGCGGCGCGGCGCGCTGGCCGGCGGACTGTGGCTGGCGGCGACGCCGGCGCTGGCGGAAGCCGCCCTGGACGCCGCGCCGCCGGCCACGGACATCGCGGCCTGGACCCGGTACGAGGCGCGGCTGCGCG
>NZ_JANINU010000080.1 GCF_024508875.1 Phenylobacterium sp. | reverse complement strand
CCGGCGTCGAACAGGCCGATCACGGGGGCGCCCACCTTCATGGCCTGGCGCTGGACCTTGAGGATCTTCTCGGCGTGGGCGCTGGAGAGCGAGCCGCCGAAGACCGTGAAGTCCTTGGAGAAGACGAAGACCACCCGGCCGTTGATGCGGCCCCAGCCCGTGACGACGCCGTCCCCGGGGATCCGCTGCTTGTCCATGCCGAACTCGCTGACGCGATGCTCGACGAACATGTCGAACTCCTCGAACGAGCCCTCGTCGAGCAGCAGGTCGATCCGCTCGCGGGCGGTCAGCTTGCCCTTGGCGTGCTGGCTGGCGATGCGCTTCTCGCCACCGCCCAGGCGGGCCTCGCCCCGGCGCTTCTCGAGTTCTTCCAGGATCTGCTTCACGCGCGGACGCCTTCGTATCGACGAAAGGCGAAGGCGTAGAGGCGCTTCGGCCGCGAAGCAAGCTGCCGCCGGGGTAGCCCTGGACTACGCCGCCATCATCAGGGCGTCGCGGGCCTGGGCCACCAGCTCCAGAGAACGCAGGCGCTTCTCCTGGTCGAAGATCTGGGCGGTGACGATGATCTCGTCCGGCTTGTGGCGCGCAACGAAGGCCTCGAGGCCGGCGCGCACCGTCTCCGGCCCGCCGACCACCGCCTTCGACAGCGGCGAGCCCGGCGCGACGGTGGCGGCCAGGCGGTCCTCGGGGTCGTCCACCGGGGGCGGCAGCGGGCCCGGCATGCCCCGGTGCAGGTTCACGAAGGCCTGCTGCAGCGAGGTGAACAGGCGGCGGGCCTCCTCGTCCGTCTCGGCCGCGACCACGTTGAGGGCCAGCATCAGATGCGGCTTCGAACGATACTCGGAGGGAGTGAACTCGCGGCGGTAGATCTCGGCCGCCTCGTCCATCATCTGCGGCGCGAAATGCGAGGCGAAGGCGAACGGCAGGCCCAGCACGGCCGCAAGCTGGGCGCCGAACAGGCTGGAGCCCAGCATCCAGACGGGCACGTTCGAGCCCGAACCGGGCACGGCGCGGATCGCCTGTCCGGGTTGCGGCGCCTTCAGGAAGGCCATGAGCTCGATCACGTCCTGCGGGAACTGATCCACGCCGCCGGTCAGGTGACGGCGCAGCGCGCGCGCCGTGAGCTGGTCCGTGCCGGGCGCGCGGCCTACGCCCAGGTCGATCCGGCCAGGATACATCGCCTCGAGCGTCCCGAACTGCTCGGCGATGATCAGCGGCGCGTGGTTGGGCAGCATCACACCGCCCGAACCCAGCCGGATCGTCGAGGTGCCTTCGCCGATATAGGCCAGCGCGACCGCCGTCGCGGCGCTGGCGATGCCGGTCATGTTGTGATGCTCGGCCAGCCAGTAGCGCTGGAAGCCATAGCGCTCGGCCGCGAGGGCGAGCTGGCGGCTCGCGCGCAGCGACTGGCCGGGGCTGCCGCCCTGGACGATGGGCGAAAGGTCGAGGACGGAGAGCGGAACCATCCGGCCAATGTAGGCGCCCTGCCGGGCTTTCACAGACCCCTCCCGCTCTCGCGCGCCCTCCTTCCTCCTGTCCGCTCGTCATCCCCGGGCTTGTCCCGGGGATCCATGGTTCAGCCGTCGCGAGGCCTTGCGGCGGGCCGGGCCTTCCCGGCCCGCTCCCACCACCTTGCCTGCCGAGGGATGGATCCCCGCCACAAGGGCGGGGATGACGAGCAAAGAGCGAGAGCCTGCTACCCTCCGCGCGAACGGAGATCCCCATGCTCGTCGTCACCGGATCGGTCACCGCGCGGCCCGACAGTTTCGAGGCCTTGCTGGAGGCGTCGCTGGCCCATACGCATCGTTCGCGCACCGAGCCGGGCTGCGTCAGCCATGCCGTCCATGTGGACTGCGAGAACCCGCTGCGCCTCTTCTTCTACGAGGAGTGGGCCGACCGCGAGGCTCTGGACGTCCATTTCGCCCAGGCGGGTTCGCTCGACTTCATGAAGACCGTGCGTGAGCTGGCGGCCAGCAGCACGCGCGTGAAGATCCTGCCGATCGTCGAGCGGGACTAGCTCCCCAGGCTGCGGAACCAGCGGTCGAGCATGGCGGCTTCGCCGCGCAGGCGCTGAGTACGCTCGGCCGCCTCCTCGTCGATTCCCCACTTCTCCTCCTGGAAGGCCTCGTCCAGGCGGGACAGGTCATAGGCCTCCTCGCCGGTGAACCAGCCCCGCAGAAGGCCGATCGCCAGCACCGCCGATCCGAACAGGGCCACGCCGAAGGCTAGGCCGGCCAGGCGGAAATCGTCCTGCGCGAGCGCGATCTCACGCACTCGGGCGAGGGTCTCGGCCGGCTGCGCCTTGTGAACGATCCCGGCGCAGCGTTCGAAGTGCAGGCCTTCCTCATCGGCGGCGCGCGCCAGAACGGGGCCCCAGCCCGCCTCCTGACGGTCGACCAGCGCGGCCGGATCCTCGGCGAAGTAGCAGACAAGGTCCGAGCCTGCGTATTGCGCCACCTGGTCGGCCACGCCCTCGCGCGCTCCGGGGATCGTCTCGATCGCGGTGTTGGCGAGGCGCGTGGCGTGCATTGTCGCCATCTCGATCACGTCGGTCTGGGCGGCCCATTCGTCCGCGACCTGGTCCGCGACCTCGCGCGTCGGCAGCAGCACCAGCTCGGCCTTGGGCGTTCGCAGGTTGCGGCCGTCGAGCTGCACCTGCCAGCCCGTCCCGGCATGGACCACCGTGACGTGCTTGTAGAACTTGCGCGGCTTCTCGGCCGGTTCGTGAAATCCCTTGCGCAGGTCCAATTCCCACCTCTTGCGACGGATAGCGTGGATGCGGGCGTGGAATGGGGACGAAACGCGCCGGCCGCAAGGAGGAAGCGTGACCCGGAAGGATCTGGACGCCGCCATCGCCGTCACCCGCTTCGGCTTGGGCGCCCGCCCCGGCGAACTCGACACGGCCGCCAATGGCCCGCGCGACTGGCTCAAGGCGCAGATCCGCCGCGAAGGCGCCGATCGCTTCGCGACGGATGGCGAAACCTCGAACCAGCGCCTCGCCGAGTTCCGCGAGTATCGTCAGGAGCGCGCCATGGCGCGGCAGGACAAGGCCGATGCGCCCGCGCCTGCCGCACAGCCCGACGCCCCGATGCAAACGGAAGCCCGCAGGCCCGCCACCGATCCGGTCCAGGCCGCCCGGCGGTTCATCCGGGAGAACGCGGCCGGCGATGCCCTGGGGCGCCTCCAGCTCGCCACCGAGACCGAGGCGGGCTTCCGCGAGCGCTGGGCTCTGTTCTGGAGCAACCACTTCACGGTTTCGGCCAACAAGGTGCAGCTCGCGGGATTGGTGGGGCCGTTCGAGAACGAGGCGATCCGCCCGCACGTCTTCGGACGCTTCGCCGACCTACTGGCCGCGGCCGAGACGCACCCGGCGATGCTGATCTATCTCGACCAGGCGCAGTCGGTCGGACCCAACAGCCGCGCGGCAGAGTTCCAGCGCCGTGGCGGCGGCCGGCGGGGCTTCGGCCAGCAAAACGGCCAGCCCCGCCGGACCCTCGGCCTGAACGAGAACCTGGCCCGCGAGATCCTGGAACTGCACACCGTCGGCGTGGACGGCGGATACGCCCAGGCCGACGTCACCGAGTTCGCGCGCGCGCTGACCGGCCTCTCCATCGCCGGACCGCGAGACGCCGGCATCGAGGGGGTGGTGTTCCGCGACCAGACTCATGAGCCCGGGGCGCGGACGGTCATGGGGGTGCGCTACGACCAGGGCGGCAATGCGCAGGCTGGGGCGATCCTGGCCGACCTCGCCGCCAGGCCGCAGACGGCGCGGTTCGTCTGCACCAAGATCGCCCGCCATTTCGTCGCCGACGATCCTCCGCCCGCGCTGGTCGCTCGCCTGGAGAAGAGCTGGATGACGTCCCAAGGCGACCTCGCCAAGGTCGCCGAGGCGTTGATCGACGCGCCCGAGGCCTGGGCTCCCCAGCCGGCCAAGCTGAAGACGCCCTACGAGTACGTGGTCTCCAGCTACCGCGCCGTCGGGCAAGAGCCGCGCGGGCTGGGCCAGGTGAACGCCGCCCTGAACGGGCTGGGACAGCGGCCGTTCGGCGCGCCGTCGCCGAAGGGCTGGCCCGACGAGGCCGCCCCCTGGGCCGCCTCCGACGCGCTGGTGAAGCGCATGCAGTTCGCCCAGCAACTGGGCGCGGTGTTCGGTCCCCGGGTCCAGGCGCCGACGAAGCTCGCCGCCGAGACCCTGGGCGCCCGCCTGTCGCCCGCCGTCGCCACCGCCATCGCGCGCGCCGAGTCGCGTCCGGAGGCGGTCGCCCTGCTCCTCATGTCGCCGGAGTTCCAGCGCCGATGACCGCTCCCATGGTTTCGCGCCGGGCCTTCGCGGCCGCCGGTCTCGCCCTGCCGTTCCTGGCGCGCGTCGCCGAAGCCGCGATCCCGCCCAATCGCAAGTTCGTCGTCGTCATCTGCCGGGGCGGCATGGACGGCCTGTCGGTCGCCGCCCCGGTCGGCGATCCGGACTATAGAGCCCTTCGCGCGGGGCTTGCGCTGGGCGACGAGGCGCTGCGGCTGGACGGAACCTTCGCGCTGAACCCAGCCCTGCCGACCGTCCACAAGCTGGCGCTCTCCGGCCAGGCGCGCTTGGCGCCCGCCGTGGCGACGCCGGACCGGGCGCGGTCCCACTTCGAGGCCCAGGACGTGCTCGAAACCGGGGCCGCGGGCGTCTACGCGACCTCGTCGGGCTGGCTGAACCGGGCGGTGCAGTCGCTGGCGGCGGTGGGCAAGGTCGAAGCCATCTCGGTCGGCCCCACGGCGCCCCTGATCCTGCGCGGCCCCGCGCCCGCCGGCTCGTGGTCGCCAGGGCGCGGGATCGACACCACCGCGCGCCTGCCCACGCTGCTGCAGGACCTCTACAAGGACGATCCGCTCCTGGGGCCCGCACTGGCCCGCGGCCTGGCGACCGAGGCCCTGGCGCGCGAGAGCGGCGCGGCGGGCGACACCTCGATGACCGGCCAGATGCGCCCAGCCGCGGGCCAGGGCCGCGACGCGGCGCAGGCGCTGGGCCAGTCGCTCGCCGGGTTCCTGAACGCGCCGGGCGGTCCCCAGATCGCCGCCGTGTCGCTGGACGGCTTCGACACCCACGCCAATCAGGCCCCTCTGCTGGCCACGCGGCTCGCCTCGCTGGACGCGCTGATCGACGGCCTGCACACGGGGCTGGGGCCGGCCTGGAAGGACACGGTCGTCCTCGTGGTCACCGAATTCGGCCGCACCGCCCGCGTCAACGGCACCGGCGGCACGGACCACGGCACCGGCTCGACCGCGGTCGTCTTGGGCGGCGCCCTGAAGCCGGGCGGCATCGTCGGCGATTGGCCGACGCTGAAGCGCGCGGCCCTGTTCGAGGATCGCGACGTCTACCCCGCGTTCGATATGCGCGCCCTGGAGAAGGGCCTCCTGGCCGACCACCTCGGCCTCGACCGCCGGGCGCTGGACGCGGCCGTCTTCCCAGGCAGCGCGGACGTGCGGCCGCTGCTGGGTGTCACGTAGGTCGCCTCCGACCCGTTGGAGACGTTTGCCGCCCCTCAACAGGCGCCAGCCTAAGGTGTCAGACCGGCACGGCGTCGAAGGCGATGGTCATGCGGCGTTCGTCGGTCGTGAAGGGCACGGTGCCGTGCCACATGTACGAGGGGAACAGCACCAGCCTTCCCCGCTTCGGCCGCACGAAGTGTTCGGCTGGAAGTTCGGGCTGGGTGGCGAAGGGCGGCTGGCCGAAGCGGATCCAGCCCTGCTTCTCGGCGCTGTCCAGGGCGCTGTCGGGCGTCTCCACGTAGAAGGCCGACGACAGCCAGCCCTCGGGATGGAAGTGGTCCTTGTGGAAGCCGCCCGGCCGCAGACGCACGGACCAGGCGCCCTCGATCCGGTAGTTCCCGGTCTTGCGCGAACGAACGGGATCGGTCCCCTCGCCCATCGCCGCGATGTGCTGGCGGATCGGCTTGTCGATGGCCTTGAAGAACGCCTTGATCGCCGGGTCGTCCGAGCCCGTCAGTCGATAGGTGGTCTGGCTGCCGTTGCGCAGCGACTGCGAGGCCGGATGCTCGTTGTAGAGGTGGATCCGGTGCAGCGCCGCGGCCAGGTCGGCGAGGTAGGCGTCCAGGGTCTCCCAGCCGGCGGGGGCCTCGATGTCGTAGGCCGCGACCATGGCGTCGTAGTCGTAGAGCTCGGCGTACAGCGGGTCGCCCACGGCGCGGGCCGCCGTCGCAGCCCAGCCCCACAGCGACTGGTTCTCCGGCGAGAACGCCAGGCCCTTCCGCGCCTTCGCCAGCGCCAGCTCGGCCTGACCGGCGGCCAGGTGGATGATGGCGGCCTGGTTCAGGACGCCGGGCGAGTCGGGCAGCCGGGCCTCGGCGACGGCGACGAGCCGCTCCGCGTCGGCGACGCGTCCCCGCTCCAGGGCCGCCTGCGCCGCGGCGAGCGTGAGCGCGATATCGTCCGGAAGCCGCTCGGCCGCGACCGCCAGCAGGTCGGCGCCCTTCTCGGCCTCGCCGGCCGCTTCGAAGAGCTTGGCCTTGCTGAGCAGCAGCGGCGCCGGCAGGCCGCCGGAGTGGGCGCAGCGGTCCAGGACCGCCTGCGCGGCGCCCAGGTCGCCCCGGCGCATCCAGACCATGTCGGCATATTCGGCGGCGGTCTCGGCGTGCTGCGGCGCGCGCTTCAGCGCTTCCAGATAGGCCTGTTCGGCCCCGTCCAGGTCGCCGGCCGACGCGCGGGCGCGGGCCATGACGCCCCAGCTCAGCGCGCCATCGATGCCGAAGCGGAACGCCCGGTTCATTGCCTCGACCGCCTGACGCCCCATGCCCAGGTCCCCCAGGGTGGCGGCCATGTTGTGCCAGGCGACGCCGCTGCTGGGGAACCGTTTGGTGGCGCGGTCGTCGAAGACCAGCGCTTCCTCGCGGCGGCCCACGGCCTTCAGGGCGGTGGAATGCATGGCCAAGGCCCGGTGGCTCGGCTCAGGGTGATCCGCGAGCGGCGTGGTGATCGCCAGCGCCTCGTCCAGGCGGCCCTCGTCCAGCAGCGCCTTGGCGCGGTCCAGGGGATCGGTGCTCAACGTCGCCTCTTGAAAGGTTCGGGGTCGGCCTCGTGCTCGTCGAAGCCGAAGCGTTCGAAGCCGGCCTTAAGCTCGGGGCTGATTGGGGCTTCCAGCATCAGCGTCCCGCGCGACGGGTGCGGCAGGACCAGCCGCCGGGCGTGGAGCTGCAGCTTCAGGCCTTCGGAGAGCTCGACCGACGCCTCGTTGTTGTACTTGGGGTCGCCCAGGATGGGGTGGCCCATGGCCAGCATATGGGCGCGCAGTTGGTGCGTGCGGCCCGTGTGGGGCCAGAGCGCCATCCAGGCGGCGCGGGGGCCGGCGCGGGCCAGGGTGACGAACTCGGTCTCGGCCTGTTCGCCGCGCTCGTCCTTGGCGTCGGTCGGGACCATCATCTCGCGGTCGCCCACCCCGCGCTTGGCCAAGGGCAGGTTCAGCACGCCGTCGCCGGGCTTGGGAAAGCCCGCGACGATGGCCCAGTAGATCTTCTCGGCCCGCCGCTTCGCGAACGCCCCGGCCAGCCGCGCAGCCGCCGCTGGCGTCTTGCCCAGCACCAGCACGCCGGAGGTGTCGCGGTCCAGGCGATGGACCAGGCGCGGCCTTTCGAGGCCCTCGCCCCAGGCCGACAGCAGCCGGTCGACGTGCTTCGAGGTCTTGGTCCCGCCCTGCACCGCCAGGCCCGACGGCTTGTTGAGCGCCAGGACTTCCTCGTCCTCGTAGATCACCAGGCTCTTGGCGTAGGCGACGTCCCGGGCGGGCAGCTTGCCCTTCTCCTCGGGCGCGGGCGCGTCAGGCAGCGGCGGCACGCGCACCTGGCTGCCGGCCGACAGGCGCGTGTCGGGCTTGGCGCGGGCGCCGTCCACGCGGATCTGGCCCGAGCGGGTCAGCTTCTGGATCTGGATGTGGTTGAGATGGGGCCAGCGGCGCTTGAACCAGCGGTCCAGGCGCACGCCCTCCTCGCCCTTGTCCACGTAGAGGGTGCGGACCTCCCTCACGCCAGCACCCGGCGCATCAGCAGCAGGCCGACGAACAGCGCGCCGATCGACAGCGCGACCGAGCCCAGGCTGTAGCCCGCCGCCGAGGCCCATTCCCGCCGCTCGATCATCAAGGCCGTCTCCAGCGAGAAGGACGAGAAAGTCGTGAAGCCGCCCAGGACGCCGACGCCCAGCAAAAGACGCCACTTCTCCTGGTCGGCGCCGCCGCGCAGGGCCAGAACGCCGGCCAGCACGCCCATCAGGAAGCCGCCGATCACGTTCGCCCCCAGCGTGCCCCACGGCCAGCCGGGGCCGAAGGCGCGCATCGCGCCTACGCCGAGCAGGTAGCGAGCCACGGCGCCCGTCGCGCCGCCGGCGGCCACCAGGAGGAGAGTCTGCATCACCGGGGCCTTATGCGACGGCAAGACATTGTTTGCCAACGTCGCCGATGGTGGCGGAATGTCCCGGACCCCCGCCGGCATGAACGTTTCGAAGATCGCCGCCGCGGACGCCGCCGTGGTGCTCGAAAGCCTGTCGGGGTCGGACCGGGTCGAAAAGGGCGCGGTCTTCGTCCTCAGCGTCGAAGCGATCCGCGAGCGCTCGGGCGACCGCTGGCCCAAGAAGCGCGACGACGTCTGGGGCTACCTGGGCCGCAAGCTCAACGAATACCTGTCGTACCAGGACGTCCACCACCGCATCGGCGAGACCGACGTGCTGGTCGCCATGACCAC
>NZ_JANINU010000079.1 GCF_024508875.1 Phenylobacterium sp. | reverse complement strand
ACGGCGCCCGGCCGCTGGCCCGGGTCATCCAGGAGAACATCAAGAAGCCGCTCGCGGACGAGATTCTCTTCGGACGCCTCGTCAAGGGCGGCCACGTCAAGGTCGTGCTCAAGGACAGCAAGCTGGCCTTCGAGATCGAAGGCGACGAACGCGAACCCGGCGCCCCGGTCATCGAGACCCCCGCCGACGAGCCGGAAGCGGTGGACTAGCACCGCCGCCAAAGGCTGGAAGCGCGAAGGCCCGGGAGCGATCCCGGGCCTTTTGCTTGCCCGCTTCGGCCGCGCCTAGCCTGTACGCCATTACGCTGCCCGACCCGACCTGCTGCCGCAGGCGGCGGCGAGGTGGAAAGCTGGCTGGACGCGCGCCGCTTCAACTAGCGGCGAGCCGCGTGGCGCGAGGACGTCTGCGCCCGAACCGCCGCAGGGCTGGCGCGCGCGGCCTGCCACAATGCTGAGGCTTGCGGCCGGCTGCGGAATGTTCTATCTTTGTTCTTATGACGTCCCAGCCGGCTAGGTCAGACATGCTGAGCGAGATGGGCGACTGCGCCTATCGGCTGGGCGTGGCGTTTGCGGCCGAGGCGGAGGCGGCGGACGACTGGACGCGGAAGACCGAGCTGTTCCAGCTCTTCGACCGCTGCTTCTTCAGCGTCCGGGTCGCCATCGCCCTGGAGCTTCGCCTGGAGCGTGAGCCCGGCCGGCGCACGACGGCCCTCGTGTCGCATGGCGCCGGGCGGGACGAGCACGAGCAGGAGCGCCTTGAGCGTGAACGGGTCGAAGCGCTCGAACGCGACGACCGCTCCAACGACGGCCCCGGGGCCTATACCGAACGGGATCGCGACCGCGAGGACGACCGGGAGCGGGCCAGCCTGCCGTTGCTGCTGTCGACCCTGAGCGGGGTCGCCCACGACGCCGCCGCCCTGCCCGGCCCCGCGCCGGCGGCGCTGCCCGCCTTGAAGGACCTGCTGTCCCGGGTCGGAGTACAGGCAACCCCGCCGCGCCGCCCGACGCCTCGGCCAAGCCCCTCCACAGGTCCTGTCCCGCTACGCGCCCGGCTCTCCGCCGGCGTCGCCCTGGCGATTCCACTCCCGCCGGCATCCGGCGCGGCCTCACCCCTCTGCCGCGCCACCGGTCCGCCGCGCCGCCGCTGAACCTCGATGATCCTTCTCCCCTTGCGGGAGAAGGTGGCTCGCGCAGCGAGACCGATGAGAGGTCGCACCGATCTTTCGCCGCCGCGACGCGTCGGCGCCGCCTCATCGACCACGAACCACACGAACGGCCCAGCCCCCTCCTGCGCCGCGCGGCTGCGCATCGGTGTGGTCGGTGGTTCTGAAGCAAGCGCCCCCGCGGCGCGACCTCAGGCGATCATCGCGGAGATCTGCTCCGCCAGGTCCTTCAGCTCGTCCATGTCGGCCATGCCCTCGGCATGCCGACCCAGCGGCACGCCTTCCCAGCGCGGGATGATGTGGAAGTGCAGGTGATAGACCGTCTGGCCGGCCGGGGCGCCGTTGAACTGGCTGATCGTCAAGCCGTCGGGCTTCAGCGCCGCGCGCACCGCCCGCGCCACGCGCTGCACGCCCAGCATCAGCGGGCCGATGATCTCGGGCGCCTCCTCCAGGAAGTTGCGCGCGGTCGAGTGCTTGGGGATCACCAGCACGTGCCCCTTGGCCTGCGGGAAGACGTCCATGAACGCCATGACGTGCTCGTCCTCGAACACGCGCACCGACGGCGCCTCGCCCCGCAGGATCTTCGCGAAGATGTTGCCGGCGTCGTATGTCCCGTCCAAGCTCATGAGGCGCTCCTGAAGCTGCGGCGCCACGCGTAGAGGCCTTCCCGCCTGCGATCAATGATCGTCAGCGGACAAGAAGGCCTCTTAAGTAAAGGGAGGAGCACGTTACGCTCGGCCGACCTGGCCGGCCCGAACGTGCTCCGGCAGGTTGGCCGGGAGGGGAAATGTCGGACAAGCCCAACAGCATGACGGCGCGCCAGGAGAAGTGGTTCGCCTCGATCCTGGAGAGCATGGAGCGCGAGACTGGCAAGACCCTCGACGAGTGGGTGGCCATCGCGAAGACCTGTCCTGAGACCAAGCCCGGCAAGCGGAAGGCCTGGTTCAAGGAGACCCACGGCATCGGCACGAACCGCGCCAGCGTCATCCTCGGCAAGGCTTTCCCCGAAGCCGCCCACTGGGCCGAGCCCGACAACCTGCGCGACACGCTCTGGGCCGACGCCGGCGCGCGAAAGGTCCTGGAAGCCATCGAGGCCGCTGTCGCCCCGTTCCCGGGCCTGGTCGCCGCTCAGCGCAAGGGCTTCACCGCCTGGTCCAAGGCCTTCCAGTTCGCCTCGGCCCGCCCGGCGAAGGGCGGGGTCCGCCTGGGCCTCGCCGTCGACCCCGCCGCCGACCCGCGTCTCCAGCCCCCGAAGAACGAAGGTTGGAGCGAACGACTGAAGTCGGTCCTGGTTCTCAACGCTCCCGCCGACGTAGACGCCGGCGTGAAGGGCCTGCTGAAGCAGGCCTTCGAGCGCAGCTAGGGCGCGGTCACCAGCTCAACCGCCTTCGCCAGGTCCGGATCGTCGGCGCGGCAGACGTCCGCCGCCAAGCGCGGCACCGCAACATCCGGGACCACTGGCCTGTCCGCATAGTCGCGGCCGTCTGGCGCCCAGACCCCGTCCACCGGCAGGGTCAGCCGCCAGCCGCCCGGAAGCGTCACCACGTCGCTGCTGAGCAGGTAGCCCGCCGTCGGCCGCCCGATCAGGGTCGCCCCAGCCAGCTCACGCATCATCAGGGCGAATCCCTCGCCAGCGCTGGCCGTCTCCTTCGCGGTGACGACGACGACCTTGCCCTTGTAGCGCTTGGGCCCGAGGTCCTCCGAATGGAAGACCGCCGCTCCCTGCCCCGCCTTGAGCGCGGCGAAGACCGCCTCCGTCGTATAGGCGCCGCGCACCGGCGGCAGCTTTGCGAGGTCGGCGGCGGTGGCGGCGCGCCCGAGCGGCGCCAGGAAGGCCCGCCCCAACAGCGCGACGGCCGGCTTGCTCTCGCCGCTGAAGTAGCTGGCCAGGCGCAGGCCCGAGATGTTGCCGCCGGTGTTGCTGCGGACGTCGATCACCAGCCCCTGGGTGTCGTCGAGGTCCGCCATCGCCTGGTCGGCCAAGTCTGCGGCGCCGTCGTCGAACCGGTCGATCCGGATGTATCCGAGCTTCACACCCGGCCGCACCGTAACCTTGCGCCACTCGAACCCGGGATGGCGCAATGGCCAGGCGGCCCGCTCGTGGCGGACGCTCACCGCGCGCCGACGTCCGTCGCAACCGATCACCGTCAGCACCGTCGCCTGCCCCAGCGCCCCCTGCAGCGCCTCGGGGTTGGCGATCCGGTCGCCGACGCGAAGCCCCTGCCGCTGGGCGTCGGTCAGTGGGACCACCGCGACCACCACCTCGTCCTTGCCGATCGTCTCCGTGAGCGCGCCGATCCCGACCCCGCCCTTCGTCGCGTTCGCGGCCGGCTGCGACAGGTAGAGATGCGAGACCTTCAGCTCGTCCAGCATGGCGTTGGCCAGCCGCGAGAAGCCGGCGTCGTCCTTGGCCTCGCCCAGCCGGGCCCGGTAACGCGCGCCGATCCCCCTCCAGTCACGCCCATGGAAGGTCGGGTCGTAGAAGCCTTCGTCCACGGCCTTCCAGACCTGGTCGAACAGCGCCGTGTAGCCGGGAGCAGCCTCGGCGGCGCGGGCCGGCTCCACGATCAGGGTGAGCCCCGCCAGCGCCGCGGCCAGGTTGCGGACGATCATCTCATGCGACTCCAAGCTTGACCGTCCCGCGCACAGGATGCCCGGCCCGCTCGGCGGCGCAAGGGCGTGTCAGCTCTCGGCCCGGAACGGCGAGAACTCCTCCTCTAGCCATTCCATCTCCTGCTCCACCCCCGCGCGCTCCTGCTCCAGAAAGCGCTCGACCGGGCCCCGCAGGGCCGGGTCGGCGATGTAATGGGCTGAGTAGACGGGCTTGGGCAGATAGCCGCGGGCGATCTTGTGCTGCCCCTGCGCGCCGGCCTCCACGCGCGACAGGCCCTGTTCGATCGCCCACGCGATGGCCTGGTAGTAGCAGAGCTCGAAGTGGAGGAACGGCACGTCCTCCACGCAGCCCCAGTGACGGCCGTACAGGCAGTCGCCGCCGATCAGGTTGAGGGCGCCGGCGATCCAGCGCCCGTGCTTCTTCGCCATCACCAGCAGCACGCGGTCGGCCATCCGCTCGCCCAGCAGCGAGAAGAACGGTCGCGTCAGATAGGGCCGGCCCCACTTGCGCGAGCCGGTGTCCATGTAGAAGCGGAAGAACGCATCCCAGTGGTCCTCCGTCAGGTCGGCCCCGCTGAGCCGATGCACCTCCGTCTCGGCCAGAGCGTCGCGCCGCTCGCGGCGGATGGTCTTTCGCCGGCCGGACGAGAGCGCGCCGAGGAAGTCGTCGAAGTCGCGGTAGCCGCGGTTCTCCCAGTGGTACTGCTGCCCCTCGCGCCGCCCCAGCCCCTGCTCGCCCATCCAGCGCCACTCGGCCTCGGTGAGGAAGTTGAGGTTGAGGCCCGAGGCCCCATAGCGCTCGCACAGCGTCAGTCCGCCGCCCAGCAGGTAGCGCCAGGCCTCCTCCCGGTCCACGTCGGGCCGGACCAGCAGCCGCGGCCCCGTCGCCGGGACGAACGGCGCCGCCGACAGCAGCTTGGGATAATAGCGCCCGCCCGCCCGCTCGTAGGCGTCAGCCCAGGCATGGTCAAAGATGTACTCACCCTGGCTGTGGCTCTTCAGATAGAGCGGCATCACCGCGGCGACCCGGCCGGCGTCGTCCTCGATCGCCAGGTGCTGCGGCCCCCACCCTGTGCGCTCCACGGCGCAGTTCGCCTCTTCCAGGGCCTGCAGGAAGTCGTAGCGGATGAAGGGATTGCCGTCGTACGCCGGATTGTCGGCGCAGGCATCCCAGGCATCGCGGCCGATCTCGGCGATGCGGCGGGCCACGCGAACCGCCGGCTTCAGGCTCACGCCCGCCCGCCCCTGTCCGGGACGAACCCCTCGAAGATGAGGTTGTCGCAGCCGTCCTTCACCGCGTCCCACTGCTTGGGCTTGCGGACCGTCCAGGCTACGACCGGCATGCCCTCGGCCCGTAGCTCTGCGGCGCGCAGGTGCGGCAGCACGTCGAGGCCCAGCGCCAGGAAGTGCGGCCGGGCGATCTCCACCTGCTCGAGGTTGCGGAAGGCCTGCCGCTGCTCGGCGGCCATATCGGCCGGCCGCTCCCACGCCCAACTGTCCAGGCCGCGCAGGACACCGGGATAACGGTCCGCGTACCACGCGTGGCTGTAGGGATTGAAACCGATGAGGCAGAGCGGGCCATTGTGGTCGGCGATCACCTCGTGCACCCGCTGCTCCAGCGGCCCGACCCCGCCGAACGGCGTCTTCAGCTCGATGTGGACCATCGCGCGATGGCCGATCACCGCCAGGGCCTCCAGCAGCGTCGGAATCTTCTCGTCGGTCCCGGCGAGGCGCAGCTCGGCCAACTCCGCGGCGGTGCGGTCGGTGACCTTTCCCTCGACGCCGGCCATCCGCTTCAGCGTGTCGTCGTGGAAGACCACCGCCTCGCCGTCGGCCGACAGGTGCACGTCCAGTTCGACGCCGTAGCCCGCGGCGCACGCGGCCTGGAAGGCGCCCAGCGAATTCTCCGGCGCGCCGTCAGGGCTCCACAGCCCCCGGTGCGCGATCGGGGGATCGAAGAGCAGATCCCAGGCCTCGCCGAAGCGCTTCCTCACCGGACCTGGACCACCGCGTCGACCTCGACGGCGAAGTTCATCGGCAGGCGGTAGACCCCCACCGCCGAGCGGGCGTGCCGGCCGGCGTCGCCCAGCGCCTCGACCATCAGGTCGGAGCAGCCGTTGACCACCTTCGGGATGTCGAAGAACGCCGGACCGGCCTGCACGAAGCCGCCCAGCTTCACCACTCGGACCACCCGGTCGAGGTCGCCCTCGCACGCCGCCTTCATCTGGGCCAGCAGGTTGACCCCGCAGATGCGCGCGGCGCGCACGGCCGTGTCGAAGTCGACGTCCTCGCCGACCACGCCCCGGACGCCGCCCGAGGCGTCCACCGAAACCTGGCCCGAGATGTGGACGAGGTCTCCCGCCCGCACGAACGGGACATAGTTGGCCACCGGCGCATTCGGCTGCGGCAGGGTGATCCCGAGGGCGGCGAGACGATCTTCGATTTGCGACATGGCGCCACGTCTAGCCCTCCGCAGCGCAAAGAAAAAGGGCCGGCCCTCGCGGACCGGCCCTGTACGCTTACTCTGACAACTGGCGCCCAGGCCGGAGGAGACCTCGGGACGCTTACGCTTACTCGGAAGAGGAAAGCCCGGGCTGCGCGGCCCGGGCTTTCGCGTTTCCGTACTATGGAAGCCTAGCGGACGGCCTGGAACTTCTCGACGGTCGCGGTGACGCGCTCGTTGAGCGGCTTCATCGATTCCTTCACCGAGGCGGAGACGGTCTCCGACATCTTGGCGAACTCGGCCATGTAGGTTTCCAGAGCGGACTTGGCGAAGGCGGTCTGCAGTTCGACCACTTCCTGCACGCTCTTGGCGCCGGCGAGCGACTTCGCGGCGGTGACTTGATTGTCGAAGACGGCCTTCGAGAAGGCCATGGCCTGGGCGCCCAGCGCTTCCGCGCCCTTGGCCGAAGCCGTCGCCGAGGCGACCATGGCTTCCAGGTTCTTCTTGGAATGGGTGTTCAGCTCGTTCAGCGCGGCGAGGCTCTTCTCGACGCCTTCCTTGAAGGCGACGTTGGAGGCGGCGGTGAACTGCTCGACGGTGGACTTCGCGGCTTCGGCGGCGGCCATGGAAGGTTCCTTCGAAATTGGGGACGGGACTTGTGGCACGGGGCGCAAAGCCCCATTCGGATCACTCCACCTTGTCTCATGTTGCACTGCAGCAGTCAACGACTTTTTGTGCAGTGCAACATACGCTTCCGGCATGAGCTCCGGCGACGCTTCAGCGACAGTTCATTGGGCGCCGCGACAATTGCGCCTGTTCAATCCTTGTTTACTCTCCTGCAAGGGTACGAGACGCATGGTACGAACTTCATGAGCGGCGCAGTGGCCGTTCCAACGCGTTGATTCGACGGACGAAGCATGATCCAGCACGCTCGCCGCCTGTTGCTTACCCTCGGCCTGGCCGCGGCCACGGCCTTTGGCGCGGTCGCGACGCCCGCCATGGCGCAGGTCCCGTACTTCCAGCTCATCCCGCAAAACTCGTCGAAGTATGCGGCGATCGTCGTCGATGCGAAGACCGGGGAGGTGCTGTACGCCAAACGCGCTGACGCGCCGCGGTATCCGGCTTCGATCACCAAGGTGATGACGCTGTACCTGGCGTTCGAGGCGCTGGCGTCGGGCAAGATCCAGTTGGATGACCCGGTCGTCTTCTCGCCGCGGGCCGCGGCCCAGGCGCCGACCAAGCTGGGCGTGCGCGCCGGCGACTCGATCACGGTGCTGCAGGCGATGCAGGGCATGGTCACCCGTTCGGCGAACGACGCCGCCGTGGCCATGGCCGAAAAGCTGGGCGGCACCGAGCAGCGCTTCGCCGCGCTGATGACCCTGCGCGCACAGGAACTCGGTATGAGCAACACGAATTTCGCGAATGCGAACGGCCTGCCCGACAGCCGCAACATCTCGACCGCCCGCGACCTGGCGATCCTGTCGCGCGCCGTGATGCGCGACTATCCGCAGTACTATCGGCTGTTCTCGACCAAGAGCTTCAACTTCCGCGGCCAGACGATCGGCAACCACAACCACATGCTGGACGAGGTGTCCGGCGTGGACGGCCTGAAGACCGGCTTCACCAACGCCTCGGGCTTCAACATCGCCATCTCGGGGGTGCGCGACAATCGCCGCCTGATCGTCGTCGTCCTGGGCGGCCCGACCCGCGTGACTCGCGACAAGGTGGCCGAGGGCTTGCTGCTGACCGGCTTCGACGTGCTTGACCGCCGCGCCCGCGGCGAGCAGATCACCGTCGCCCAGAACTTCTTCGAGCCGCCGCAACTGGCGCAGGCCACCACCCCCTCGATGCAGCAGGGCGACACCGAGGATGGGATGGGCGTCCGCCTCGTCTCCGCCCCGCCGCCCTCGCGCGCCTCCAAGATCCAGATCGTCGAGCCCAAGGACGTTCCGAAGCTGAACGGCAAGGGCAGGAAGGAGGCCGCCGGTCGCTGGACGGTGCAGGTGGGCAGCTTCAACAACCGCGCCGACGCCCGCGATCAACTGGCGATGGTCGGCAAGAAGTTCGGCAAGCATTTCGACGACGCCCGCGGCGTGGCGGAAAAGGACGGCGGCAAGTACCGCGCCCGTTTCTCCGGCATGTCGGAAGGCGACGCCAAGGCGGCGTGCAAGACGCTGAAAGCCAAGAAGCAGCCCTGCATGGTGATGCCGCCCGGCCGGGGATGATTTCAACCTGATCCTTCCCTTGTGGAAGATGCGGGGCCGCGCGGAGACATCCGCTGCGGCCCTTTTCATTGGCGTGAGGGCGCGCGGGGCGCAGCGAGCGCGGGCTCCAGCGCTGTCATCCCGGCCGGAGAGCTGGGACCCAGTTGAGATCGGCAATGCGTGTGGTCCTGAGGCCCGGATCGGTCTTTGGCCGTCCGGGATGACAGGTTTCAGAGGTCGGGGATGTAACCCCCTCCGCCTTCGGCACCTCCCCCAAAGGGGGAGGAACTAGATTTGTTTTAGATGCTCCCCCCTTGGGGGAGCTCGCGAAGCGAGAGGGGGTGGCTAGCCGGAG
>NZ_JANINU010000078.1 GCF_024508875.1 Phenylobacterium sp. | reverse complement strand
CGGCTCAGATCCCCGCGTACCACTCGTAGCCGCGGTCGGGCCAGAAGCCGCCGGCGCCGCGGCCGATGCCGTCCAGGGACTCCACCGCCTCGATCCGCATCACGTACTTGGCGTGCTTGTAGCCGAGCTGCCGCTCGACCCGCAGGCGGAGCGGCGCGCCGTGGCGCACCGGCAGGGTGGCGTCGTTCATCTCGTACGCCAGGATGGTCTGCGGGTGGTAGGCGTCGATTAGGTCGATGCTCTCGTAGTACTTGCCCGCGCCGTCGGTGGCGGAGGGATCGAGCGTGTCCGCGCAGTGGAAGACGATGTAGCGGGCCTCCGGCTTCAGCTTCGCCCGGTCCAGCAGGGCGGAGAGGCGCGCGCCCCTCCACTTGCCGATCGACGACCACCCCTCGACGCAGTCGTGTCGGGTGATCTGGGTGCGCGCCGGCGCGGCCCGCACGTCCGCCAGGCTCAGCGACAGCGGCCGCTCCACGAGCCCGCCGATCTCCAGGCGGTAGCTGGCGAAATTCTCGCCGAGCATGGCCTGGTACTCCGGGTCCTGCGGCCGCAGCGTGCCGTTGGCCTTGAAGTCCTTCGAAAGGTCGGCAGCCGTGAATTCGGCCGCCAGCGCCTTGCGGTCGGTGACCAGCCGCTGGGCGCCGCGCGTCCATTTCTCGGCGACCTTCAGCACGCCGTTGAAGGTGGAATTCGCCACCAGCTTGTCGCAGCCCGCCAGCCACAGCGAGCCGACGGTAGCGCCCGCGGCGGTCAGCCAGCGCCGTCGATCCAGGCTCACGCGCGGTCTCCTTCGATTTCGATGGCGTAGCGGCCGGTGATCATCGAGCGGATGTTGTTCCAGAAGCCGGAGGCGACGACGAGCAAGAGGTGCACGACCACGAACAGCACGATGGCGCTGGCCGACAGGAAGTGGATCGTCCGCGCCGACTGCCGGCCGCCGAACAGGTCGACCAGCCAGGGCGCGGCCGCGTTAAAGCCCGGCGACATGGTGAGGCCGGTCGCCACCATCAGCGGCAGCAGGACCGCGATCACCGCGAGGTAGGTCAGCTTCTGGATGACATTGTAGCGCCGCGCCTCCTCCCCCTTCGGGAACTGGAAGCGGGCGTGCGTGGCGATCTCGTGCAGGATGTGCCTCGCCCGGAGCTGGTCGCGGGCGGGCAGTAGGTCGCGCTGGATATGGCCGCGCCAGAGACTCCAGAGCCAGTAGGCCAGGCCGTTGATCACGAAGATCCAGGCGAAGAAGAAGTGCCATCGCCGGCCGTCGGCCAGCGACCGGTAGCTGGGGATCGTGGCCCAGCTCGGGAACCCCCGTTGCTCGCGCACGCCCGCCTTGCCCGACCAGCCGAGCACACCGGTGGTGTCGAAGCGCGCGCCGCCCACGGTGGTGATCCCCCGCGGCTCGCCGGCGACCTCCTCCTTCTTCATCGAAAGCCATGGCGTGGCGAACGTGGACTTCGGCCCCCAGTAGAGCGCCGGATGGGCGTTGAAGATCTGCAGCCCGCTCATCAGCAGCAAGCTGAGCGCCAGCACGTTGAGCCAGTGCGTCACCCGCGTCACGCCCGAGTGGCGGCGGATCAGCACCTTGGCGGGCTTGTCGGCCATGGGGTCCTCCGTCCCGCAATGTGGCCCGCGTCGGGCCGCAGCGCGAGTCCACGAAAAGGCATCGGAACGATAGCCCCGCCCACCGCGCTTTCCGCCCAGGACTTTGACTGGAGGCCTCCCATGGGCGCCGAGCACCACCCCGCCAACGACGACAGGATTCAGACCCAGGGCCGCAAGGACAACGCCGCCCAGCCGCTGAACGCCGCCGAGCCCAACGCCGGCGCCGAACGCTATCCGTCCGCCGGCAAGGACGACGGCGTGGAGGCTGCGCGCGAGGATCGCAGCTTCGACGGCCCGGAGAACCCGCAGCCGCGGCAAGGCGCCGGCGACGGCGGGCCGGCCGCCTCGACGAACGAAGGCCGCCTTGGCCCCGGCGCGGACCCGGCCGAGGGCAAGCGCTAGCCCTAGCCGACGAACCCGCTAAGCTCCGCTGCGAACCGGGGAGCGTGGCGTGGCCGAAGTGGAAGTCTGGCGGGGCGGCGTGGCGTCCTGGGAATGCGACCAGATGGGCCACCTCAACGTGGGCTTCTACGTGGCCAAGTCGATGCAAGCCTTGGCCGGCCTGGCCGCCGAGCTGGGCATGCCCGGCGCCTTCGCCCCGAGCGCCGAAGCCACGCTCATGGTCCGCGAGCAGCACATCCGCTTCATCCGCGAGGCCCGCCCCGGCGCCCCGCTGCGCATCACCGGCGGCGTGGTGTCCATGGGCGAGGACGAGGCGCGGCTGATGCTCGTGATGCATCACCTGTCCGGAGAGATCGCCGCCAGCTTCCAGACCGTCGTGGCCCATGTGACGGCGCGTGACGGCCGCCCGTTTCCCTGGGCGGACCGCATTCGCGCCCGCGGCGAGGCGCTCGCTGTCGAGGTGCCCGAGAAGGCCGCCCCCCGGTCCATCGGGCTGCAGCCGGTCCAGACCCAGGCCAGCTTGGCGCGGGCGAACGAGCTGGGCCTCGTCCGCACGGGACTGGGGGTCATCGACGCCGGCGACTGCGACGCCTTCGGGCGGATGCGGACCGAGACGTTCATGCACCGCCTGTCGGACGGCATCCCCCACTTCTTCGCGGGACGCCGGCCGGGCGCGGTCGATCCCGAGCGGAAGGTCGGCGGCGCGGCGCTGGAATACCGGCTCATCCATCACGCCTGGCCGCGCGCCGGCGACCGGCTGGAGCTGCGCTCCGGCTCGGCCGGCGGCGACCCCCGGTTCCGCCGCCTCGTGCACTGGCTGCTGGATCCCGCGACGGGCCGTCCCTGGGGCAGCGCCGAAGCCATCGCCGTCTCTTTCGACCTGGAGACCCGCAAGCTGATCACCCTCTCCGACGAGGAGTTCGCCCGCGTCGAGGCCGACGCCGTGCCGGAGCTGGGGCTGTAGGCGGCTCCCGCCTTCGACCCATCGCGGACGTTCGGCTTTTTCACCTCCTCTCCCCCCGCGAAGCGAGAGGGGAGAGGGCAGGGAGAGGGGCGACGCAGGCGTTCGGGCCTGCACGGCGGCGCAGCCATGACCCACCGCGACGTTCGGGCGTCCCCTGCAAGGCGGTAGGATGCTGGTGCAAGCGATCGCGGCGCGCTCTTCGATGGATCCTGGCTGAACCGGGAGCGGCAGGCGCGTTTCCTGCGCCGCCCCTCTCCCTACCCTCTCCCCTTTCTTCCCCGGGCTCAAAGCCGGTGTCGGGGGGAGAGGAGGCGGAGTCGGCTACCTACGCCTCGCCGACTCTCGCGACCTGCCTTTCGGTCGACCCGGCGAATGTCAGCTCTCAGGTACTGCCTAGATTTCCGGAACCGACCCATTGCGGACTTCAAGCGCCTTCCAGGTTACGCTTCTCCATGCCCGACCAACGAGACACGACGGACACAATCGTCCCCGGCTGGACGTTGATCCGACGCGACCCGCGCGGCGAAGGACAGACGGTCTGCTTCTACCAACGGGAAAACGCATTCCGCTTTGTGATCGAGAAGTGGTACGGGCTTTCACAGACGACGACAGCACGGTCCTCGACGAGGCCTACTGGGCGCAGGAGCATGCGTCAGGACTGTTTGCCTTTCTGGAAGATGCAGAGAAGGAAGCAGAGCGCGTCCTCAACCTGGGGAGCGGCAGCTAACCACCCCTCGCCGACTCTCACGACGTCCGGTTCGCGGCGTCGCTAGGAGCCCGCCGCCTCACGCAGCGCGTCGCGCACCAGCTCGGGCCGCTCCATCGGGAGGAAGTGGCTGGTCCCGGGGATCACGTCGATGCGGAACCGGCCGGTGGCCTCCAGGCCGGCCTGCCCCTCCTCCAGCCGCGCCGTGGAGCCGACCTCGGCCCGCAGGATGCGCACGGGACAGGTCGTGGCGTGGAACGCGCCCCACGGGTCGTAGTGGTGCGTGCGGAAGTTCGAGGCTTCCCAGGCCGGGGCGCAGGTCAGCGTGACCTCGCCGGTCTCCGTCTCGCGGAACCCCGCCTCCACATAGTCGGCCAGTTGCTCCGGGCGCCATGACCGGAACGCCCCGCGGCCGGTATAGGCCTCGACCGCCGCCGCCTTGCTGGGGAACACCGCGCGGCGGCGCAGGGCGCCCTCCGCCAGCGGGTTGTCGCCCATGTGCGAAGGCCGCTGCTCAGGCGTGAAGATCACCGGGTCGAACAGCACGAGCGCCTTCACCCGATCCGGCGCGTGGGCCGCCGCGAGCAGGCTGGAGGTGCCGCCCATCGAATGTCCGGCCAGCACCACGGGCCGATCCGTCTCCGCCGCCAGCAGCGCCAGCAGGTCGTCGCGGAACTCGTTCCAGCCCTCGCGCCCCTCGACCACGGCCGGGATGGTGGTCGCCCCATGTCCGCGCAGGTCCAGGGCCAGGATGCGCAGGCTGTCGGCCAGCGGCGCCAGGATGGTGCGGTAGGTGCGGGCGTTGAAGCCGTTGGCATGCGAGAAGACCACGTCCACCGGCCGGTCGGCCGGACCGAAGTCTAGCACCGCCATCTCGCCGCCCCGCGCTGGCAGCGCCACCCGCCGCGCCCGCGGCTCATACCCGACCATTGCGTTCATGCCGTCTCCTAGCGCGATGACGCGGCGAGAGGAAAGCGGCTCAGGCGAGGACAGGCGCGGCTTCGGCGTCATCGTCTCGTCGCCGGATGGCGAGCGCGGCGCAGGCGGCCACGACGCCGAGCAGCCCCGCGATCACGAATGCGGCGACATAGCTGCCCTGCACGTCGCGCAGCACGCCGGCGCCGAAGGCCGCCGTGGCGGCGCCGACCTGGTGACCGAAGGCGATCCAGCCGAACACGATCGGGCCCTCGCGCTCGCCGAAGGACTCGGTGGCCAGGCGCACGGTGGGCGGTACGGTCGCCAGCCAATCCAGGCCGTAGAACACGGCGAAGATCGACAGGCTGACGAGGTCGAACTGCAGGAATGGCAGCGCGACCAGCGAGAGGCCCCGCAGCGCGTAATAGACGAACAGCAGCTTGCGTGGATCGTAGCGGTCGGTGAGCCAGCCCGACGCCGTCGTGCCGACGATGTCGAAAGCGCCCATGGCCGCCAGCAGGGCGCCCGCCTGCACCAGCGCCAACCCGCGGTCGCCGCAGAACGAGATCAGGTGGGTGCCCACGAGGCCGTTGGTGGTGAAGCCGCAGACGAAGAAGGTGGCGAACAGCAGCCAGAACGCGGGCGTGCGCGCGGCGCGGACCAGCACGCCGAGCGCCAGCGCCACCGCGTCCTGGGGGCGGCCCTTCGGGGGCGCCGGTTCGATCTCGCTGGCGCCGTAGGCCGGCTGGCCGATGTCGGCGGGCCGCTCGGGCATGAGGAAGAAGACCAGCGGGACCAGCGCCGCCGCCGCCGCCGAAACCGCGATCACCACCGGCCGCCAACCGCCGCCCTCGGCCAGCGCCGCCATCCCCGGCAGGAAGATCAGCGAGCCGGTCGCCGTCGAGGCGCTCAGCAGGCCCATCACCAGCCCGCGCCGATGAACGAACCAGCGATTGACCACCGTCGCCCCCATCGACAGGGCCACCGCCCCGCTGCCGAAGCCCGACAGGACGCCCCAGGTCAGCACGTAGTGCCACGGCGCGCTCATGAAGAGGCTGGCCGCCGTCGAGACGCTCATCAGCACCAGGCCGGTCAGCAGGGTGCGCTTCAGGCCAAGGGTCTGCATCAGGGCCGCGGCGAAGGGACCGACCAAGCCGTACAGGAAGATGCCGATCGCGGCGGCCGCCGAAAGCTGGCCACGCTCCCAGCCGAACGCCTGGTGCAGCGGGGTGAGCAGCACGCCCGGCGCCGACCGCAGCCCGGCCGCCGCCAGTAGCGCCAGGAAGGTGACCGCGGCCACGACCCAGGCGTAGTTCTGGCCGAAGGGCCGCCGTTGCGCTATGCTCATGTGACTGACCCGTACGGAAAATTGGAGGCCATTTCTAATACGTACCGGTCTGTAACGAGGCAAGCCTGGCCATGGCTAGAAATCCTGACGGCGCCCCGAGGGCGGCTGATCGCATCCTCACCACGGCGAACGAACTCTTCTACCGCGAAGGCACACGCGCCGTCGGCGTCGACGAGATTGTCTCGCGCGCCGGGGCCACCAAGCCGACGCTCTACCGCGCCTTTCCGTCGAAGGATCACCTGATCGCCGCCTACCTGGAAGGCCAGGGCGAGGGCTTCTGGGGCTACTTCGACGCTGCCGTGCAAAAGCACCCCGACGATCCCAAGGCGCAGATCCTGGCCTTCTTCGAGGAGCTGGAAGCGCGGGCCACCAAGCCGGGCTATCGCGGCTGCGCGCTCACCAACGCGGCGGTAGAGTATCCGGCGGCGGACCATCCGGGCCGGCTGGTCTCGGTCGAGCACAAGCGCGGGCTGCGCGAGCGGCTGCGGCAGATGACCAAGGCGATGGACGCCCGCAAGCCCAAGAAGCTGGCCGACGCGCTGCTGCTGCTGATCGAGGGCGTCTACGTCTCCAGCCAGCTCTTCGGCAAGGACGGCCCCGCTGGCGCAGCCCGATCCGCCGCCCAGGCGTTGATCGAGGCGCACACCCGCGCCGTCGAACCGGAATGAGATGAGCCGCCGCTATCCGCTCGCCACCATCGGCTACGAATCCGCGCCCCAGGCCAAGGTCATCGAGACGCTGAAGGCCGCGGGCGTGGAGGTGCTGATCGACGTGCGCGCCGTGGCCGCCTCGCGCCGCGCGGGCTTCTCCAAGGGCCTGTTGTCGTCGAGCCTGGAGGACGCCGGGATCCGCTACGTCCACCTGCGCGAGCTGGGCACGCCCAAGGAGGGGCGGATGGCGGCGCGCAAGGGCCGGACCGCCGAGATGCGGGCGATCTTCGAAGCCCACCTGGAGGAGCCCAAGGCGCAGGTGCAGCTCGCCCAGGCCATCGAGATCGCCAAGGGCGGGAAGGCCGCCCTGCTCTGCTACGAGGCCGACCATCGGGGCTGCCACCGCTCGATCGTCGTGGAGCGGATGCTGGAGGCGGCGGACTTCGAGGTCGAGAACCTGGAGCCCTCTACGCTGTAAACGAAAGGCCCTGGCCTTCCCCGGCGTCGGTGCGCGATGATCCCCGCCAAAGGGAGCACGCCATGAACGCGCCGGCCGCCGTCGACATCACCACCACCGCCTGGACCTGCTTCGACGTCACGATCGAGGATCACGTCGCCCACATCCGCCTCAAGCGGCCCGAGGCGATGAACAGCATGATCCGCGACTTCTGGAACGAGCTGCCGCAGATCGTCCGCGACATCGACCGCAACGCCCGGGCGCGCTGCATCGTGATCTCCTCCACCGGCAAGCACTTCTGCGCCGGCATGGACCTGGCCGTCTTCCAGGGCGGCGGCTCGACCTCCGCCCCGGCGTCGCAGGACAAGGCGATCAACGCCGAGGCCATGCGCCATCACGTGAAGCAGTTGCAGGACAGCTTCTCCTGCCTGGACGAGGCGCGGATGCCGGTCATCGCCGCCATCCAGGGCGGTTGCGTCGGCGGGGCGGTGGACATGACCAGCGCCTGCGACATCCGCTACTGCACCTCGGACGCCTTCTTCGTGATCCAGGAGATCAACATCGGCATGACCGCCGACGTCGGCACCTTCCCGCGGCTGTGCAAGCTGATCCCGGAGGGCTGGGTGCGCGAACTCGCCTACACCGGCCGCCGCCTGCCGGCCCTGCGCGCCCGCGAGATCGGGCTGGTCAACGAGGTCTTCGACACCCACGAGGAGGTCGTGGCCCACGCCCTCGCCACCGCGCGCGAGATCGCCTCGAAGGCGCCGCTGGCCGTGACCGGCTCGAAGGTCATGATCAACTACGCCCGCGACCACACGATCAAGGACGGCCTCGACTATATCGCCGTCTGGCAGACCAGCATGTTCTCCGGCCCGCACATGGCCGAAGCCTTCCAGGCCAAGGCCGAGAAGCGCGCCACCAACTTCGCCGACCTCGCGCCGCTGCGTGACGGAATGTGAAAAATCCTCCCCCTCTGGGGGAGGTCCCGAAGGGGGAGGGGGTTTCGGTCGAGGCCGCGGAGGAGGCCCCCTCTCGCTTCGCGAGCTCCCCCGGAGGGGGAGCAACTGGAGGCCTAGATTTCCAACTCGGCGCCGGTGAGGTCGCAGCCGGCGACGCGGGCGCCGTCCATCTCGGCTTCCAGGAAGCGCGCGCGGGGCGCCGAGGCGCCGCGCAGGTCCGCCCCGCGCAGCGAGGCGCGGCTGAAGTCGGTGCGGACGAAGCGATTGTCGCCGATGGCCAGCGGCCCCATCTTCGCGCCGCGCAGGTCGCAGCGGGCGAGCTGTGCGCCGGTGAAGCGCGCCCCGCGCAGGTCGGCCTCGCGCAGGTTCGCGCCGCGGAAGTCGCAGGCGGTCAGGTCCGCGCCCTGGAGCTGCGCGCCTTCCAGGTCCATGCCGAAGAAGATCGACTTGGGCGCCGACAGGCCCGAGAGCCGCCGGCGCTTCAGGCTCTTCAGCGGCCGGAAGTCCACCTCGTGCAGTTTCATCACCTGGCCGCCGCGGCCGCCGGAGTCGCAGAACTGCTCGTGCTCGGCCACGACCTCGGTCAGCGACTTGTCGTCGATGTAGAAGATCGGCGGCGGCGCGCGCAGCACGTCGGTCAGGTCGGCGTCGTCCAGGCGCGCCTGGGCGAGGTTCACGTTGGTCAGCACGGCGCGCTTCATCGAGGCGCCCGACAGGTCCGCGCCGCCCAGGTCCGCCCCCGACAGGTCCGCCCCGTCCAGCACCGCGCGCATCAGCTTGGCGCCGGTCAGGATCGCGCCCGACAGGTTGGCGTCGGTGAAGTC
>NZ_JANINU010000077.1 GCF_024508875.1 Phenylobacterium sp. | reverse complement strand
CGCCGTGGGCGTGCTGCAGCGCCTCGATCACCGCCCCGCCCTCGGCCTGCTTGCCATGGTGCAGGTGGTTGGACGGACCCAGCGCGCGGATCCGCTCACGGTAGCTGATCGGGGCCCACAAGCCTTCGGACTCGATGAGGTCGATGAGGTAGGCGTCGACCACGACCTGGGGCTGGGCCTTGCCGGCGGCCTCGGCCTGCACCGCCGCCGGATCGTCGTCGTCCCAGAGCTGGGCGTCCGCGAAGCGGGCCACCCACTGGCCGGCCTTCCAGAACACGACCTCGCCGTCGGTCAGGCGGTTGGCGGTCAGAGCTTTCATGCCCGCGCCTCATGGATAAGCGTTTCGATCTCGGGACGGCCTTCGCCGGCCCCTTGCTCACTGGATTGGGCCAAGGCCATCGCCTCGCCCACGATCAGCAGCGCCGGGCCGCTCAGCGCCGCAGCCGCCCCGGCGAGGTCCGCCAGGGTGGTCACGATCCGGCGTTCTTCCGCGCGGCTGGCGCTCTCGACGATCAGGGCCGGGGTCGAGCTCGCCCGGCCGGCGGCCATCAGGCGCGCGGCGATCGGAGCGGCCATCGACAGGCCCATGTAGATCACGACCGTCTGGTTCGCCCTGGCCAGGCTCGCCCAGTCCAGATCGGGCTCGCCGCCCTTGGCCGCATGGCCGGTCACGAAGGTCACCGCCTGGGCCGAGCCCCGGTGCGTCAGCGGCGCGCCGGCGCTCGCACTCGCGGCCAGCGCCGCGGTCACGCCCGGAACCACGAGGCATTCGACGCCCGACTCGCGGCAGGCTTCCAACTCCTCGCCGCCCCGGCCGAAGATGAAGGGGTCGCCCCCCTTGAGGCGTACGACCTCCAGCCCCTCGAGGGCGAAGGCGACGAGCATCCGGTTGATCTCGTCCTGGCTGTAGGAGTGGCGGGACTTGCGCTTGGCCACACTGATCCGGCGCGCGCTCGCCGGCGCAAGGTCCAGGATCTCGTCGGAAACCAGGCCGTCGTGGACCACGACCTCGGCCCCGTGCAGCGCCTTGAGCGCCTTGAGGGTCAGCAGTTCCGGATCGCCCGGGCCCGCGCCGACCAGCCACACACGGCCAGGACCGCGGCGGGGCGCGCCGCCGCCCAGCACCACCAGGCGATCGCCGCCCCTGCGTTTGCCGTTTCCGACAGCCATCTTTAGCTTCTCTATCGACACGCCAGCCCTGAAATCACGACGGGGCGGACTGCCGCCCGCCCCGCCTGACATCCGCCGGCGAAAAGGGCCGATACACCGCCGGACGCTTGCAATAAGGGCGGCGAGGGCCCAATTCGCAACCCAAGGACTTCTGCCGGGGGTGTCAGGAATTCTCGAATGGATCGGAACCAGCCGCGCCGCCGCCTGCCGCCGCTGAACGCCCTGCGTGCGTTCGAGGCCGCCGCCCGTCATCTGAACTTCAGCCGCGCCGCCGACGAGCTCTCCGTGACGCCCGGCGCCGTCAGCCAGCAGATCCAGAACCTCGAGGACTACGTCGGCGCGGCGCTGTTCAAGCGTACGCCGAAGGGCCTGCTGCTCACCGACGCAGCCCAGACCGCCCTGCCGGCCCTGCGTGAGGCGTTCGACCGTCTGGCCGAAGCGGCGAGCCTGCTCACCGCCGCCGTGGATGGCCGCCGTCTCACCATCACCGCCCCGCCCTCCTTCGCCGCCAAATGGCTGGCGCCGCGGTTGGGCGCCTTCGAGCGGGCGCACCCCAACGTCGACGTCTGGCTCAACGCCGGCATGGAACTTGTCGATCTGAGCGCCGGCGAAGTCGACCTTGCCTTGCGTTACGGCGCCGGTCGATACCCGGGCCTGGAAGTGAAGCGACTGGTCAGCGAGGCGGTAATTCCCGTGATCAGCCCGGAACTGCTGAAGGAGCATCCGCTCGACGCGCCGGAGGACCTCGCGAACCACGTCCTGCTGCACGACGGCTCGCCCGAGATCGACGATTCCTGCCCGGACTGGTCCATGTGGCTGGCGGCCCGCGGACTGCGGGGGATCGACGGTCACCGTGGCCCGCGGTTCAACCAGTCCAGCCTCGTGATCGAGGCCGCCGCCAACGGCCGCGGCGTCGCTCTCGCGAAGCGCACGCTGGCCCAGGCCGACCTCGACGCCGGCCGCCTGGTGGCGCCGTTGCAGATGGCGCAGGCGGTCGATTTCGCCTACTACCTCGTCCATCCCAAGGCCAAGGGACGGCTGCCTCAGGTCAAGGCTTTCATCGGCTGGATCGAGGCGGAGGCCCAGGCGCACGAAGAGGCCCTCCAGGCCATCGACAACGGCGCGGGGATCTAGGGTTTTGAAGTTTGCAGGAGGTCTCGTGGCGGCGGTCGTGACGGCGGCTTCGCTTGCGCCCGGCGGCGCGGCGGCCGAGGACGCCCAGGCGAACTACGTTCAGCGCCTGCGGCTGCAGGCTCAGCTACAGACGCTGAACGCAGACCTGCTGAGCCACGACAGCGCCACCGCCGTCCTGCAGTCGCTATGCGACCGACGCGATCCCAACGCGCCGAGGATCCTGGCGCATCAGGTTGAAATTCCGGACGATCTGACCGCGGCCAACGCCGCGCGACGCCAGCTCGGAGCGGCGGCCAACGAGCCGGTCCGCCGGCGGCACGTCGAGCTCAAGTGCGGCGAGGTGGTGCTGTCTCGCGCGGACAACTGGTACCTGCCCGGCCGCCTGACGGCGCAGATGAACATCGATCTGGAATCGACGGAGCGACCGTTCGGCGTTGTCGTTCGCCCGTTGAACTTCCAGCGTCGGACGCTGTCGTCCCGCCTCTTGTTCCAGCCCCTGCCGCCCGGCTGGGAGGCCGTCGATCCAGCCGCCTTCGATGCGCCGGTCGTCGTGCCGCAGAACGTCCTGCAGCACCGCGCGTACTTGCAGACGCCCGACGGCCGCCCCTTCGCGCTGCTGATCGAAACCTATTCCGACCGAGTCTTCGTCCCCTGAGGGATCAGCCGCCGCCGATGCGGGTGAGGTAGCCCTCGATCGCCCCCAGGGCGTCGGCCAGCGCCTGCTTCAGTTCCCCGGCCATCGACGAATCGGCGAACTCGGCCCGGCCGGCGACGTCGCCCAAGACCGTCGCCCCGATGCCGCGGGCCGCGCCCTTGACCGTGTGCGCCAGGTCGCGCCAGCCCTCGCCGGGCGCGTCCAGTCGGCTCATCCAGCCTTCAGCCTGCCCCTGGAAGAGGGCCAGCACCTCGGTCACCACCTGCATGTCGCCGGCCGCGAACGTCTCCAGATACTCGAAGTCCACCGCGTCGTCGGCCATGGCATGCGATTCCCTGATCCCGGAGCCGCTGGTAACGGGCCGACCCCGCCGCTTCAACCTGCGTCGAAGGCGTGTCCGGACACGATTTCACTGTCCCGCGCGGCCGTATTGGGTTTGGCTTCCGCCATGCACGAACCCAAGCCGCCCAAGAAGAGCGAGTCGCTCGAGATCCGGATCCCCTACGCGGCCAAGATCGCGTTCATGGATCGCTGCCAGCGCGAAGGGCGGACGGCCAGCGAAGCCGTACGCGCCTTCATCGACCGGCAGATCGAAGCGCCGGCCGCTTCGTCCCGCCGTCGCTGGCGGATCGCCGCGGGCGCCATGATCGCCGCGGCGCTCGGCGCGGTCGCCCTGCCCTCGCTCGCCCGCCCCGGTCCCGCGCCCGATCCTAGCCGGGATCTCCTACGTCGCGTGGCCTTCGCCCGCATGGACGCCAACCACGACGGCGTCCTCAGCCTGGAAGAATACCGCCGCCGCTAGCGCACCGCTTTGAACAGCCGGGAGACGTCAACGCTGGCCCAGGTCCACGGCTTCCAAAGCGAGGCGCCGCGCCACGACAGCAGGACGAACCGCGCCTGACCGACGAGGTTCTCGGCGGGCACGAAGCCGACCCCGTCCACCGCCGGCGGCCAGCGGCTGTCGAGCGAATTGTCGCGGTTGTCGCCGATCATGAAGTAGGTCCCCTCGGGCACCACATAGGTCCGGGTGTCGTCGCCGTCGTGGCCTGGTCCGCGATCGAAGGTGACGTAGGGCCGCCCGTCGGGCCGGCGCTCGACCACCTCCTGCACCGTGACCTCGGGTGAGCCGGGATCGCGCGTGAAGCCTGCGGGGGCGCGGGCGATGGCCTTGTCGTTGACGAAGATCGCGCCGCCCTCGAACCGCACCCGGTCGCCGGGCAGACCGATCAGCCGCTTGATGTAGTTCTGCGAGGTGTCGCGCGGGAGCTTGAAAACCACGACGTCGCCGCGCTTCGGCGCACGCGCGAAGATGCGTCCTTTCAGAAGTGGCGGCGCGAGCGGGATGGAGTAGCGGCTCCATCCATAGTCGAACTTGGTGATCACGATGTAATCGCCGGTGCGCAGGCCGGGCTCCATCGAGTCCGACGGGATCGTGAACGGCTCGAACAACGCGACGCGCAGCGCCAGCGCGATCAGCAGCGCCGCGCCAATGGTCTTCGCAAGCTCCAGAGCCTCTGCGGCAAAGGACTTCTGCCCTGCAGGCGGGAGGGCTTCTTCGAACGTCGTCGGGCTTTCCATGCCGCCAGCAGGCGTCTCAGCCGGTCGGGGGGCAAGGAAGGCCGTGTCCGGACTTGGCCGGCATCGTGTCCGGACAGCGGATCGCCCTTTCCGCGCGGATATGACTTCGTTTACAAGACTTACCCGAGGTGGGGGAGGAGTAGGATGTCGGTCTACATCTTCGACGCGGTGCGCACGCCGCGCGGCAAAGGGCGACCGGACGGCTCGCTCGCCAAGGTGAAGCCCGCTCGCCTGGTCGGACAGCTTCTCGATGCCCTCGCGCGGCGGAACGGCGCGGAAGCCGTCGCGGGCGCCGGGCATCTGACCCTGGGGTGCGTGACGCAGACCGGCGTCCAGGGCGGCCATATCGCCCTGTCGGCGCGGATCCAGGCCGGACTGCCGGACGACATCGCCTGCCTGACCATCAACAACTTCTGCGTCTCGGGTCTCAGCGCGATCGCCGACGCTGCGCGGCGCGTCGAGTGCGGCCAAGTCGACATGGCGCTGGCCGGCGGCGTCGAGAGCATGTCGCAGACCCCGTTCCTGGCGGACGGCGCGGACTTCTACACCGACTTGGGCATGGCGACGGCCATGGGTTGGGCGCCGGTGGGTCTGGCCGCCGACCTCTTAGCCACCGTCGAAGGCGTCACGCGCGCCGAGATGGACGCGGCGGTCCTGCGCTCGCACCGCCGCGCGGCTTCGGCATGGGCCGAGGGGCGCTACGACGGTCGCGTGATTCCCGTGGTGGACGGCGAAGGCCAGGTCGCCCTGGCCCTAGACGAGAACATCCGCGACTTCGGCGACGGCGCGTCTTTGGCCAAGCTCGGGCCGGTGTTCGCCGCCGCGGGCGCCGGGGGCTACGACGACATCCTGCTCACCAGCCGCCCGGAGCTGACGGACGTCAGGCACCTGCATTCGGTCGCCCACTGTCCGCCGATCTCGGACGGCGCGGCGATGCTGCTGCTGGGCACGCTGGAAGCCGGCCGCGCGCTGGGGCTCGCCCCCCTCGCCCGCATCCGCGCCGTCGGCGAGGCCGCGGGCGACCACGTCATGCAACTCACCGCGGGCTACGCCGCGATGGACAGGGCGCTGGACCGCGCGGGCCTCAAGCTGGGCGATGTGGGCGCTGTGGAGTTCATGGAGGCTTTCGCCGCCGTGCCCGTCGTGTTCGAGCGCCGCTACGCCCCCGACATGGAGCGGGTAAACCCCAACGGCGGCCATCTCGCCATGGGCCACCCGATGGGCGCCACGGGCGCGATCCTCACCACCACACTGCTGGACGACATGGCGCAGCTCGACGCCGAGACGGGCTTGGTTGCGGCCACGGGCGGCGTCGGGGTCGGCGCCGCCATGGTCCTCGAACGGGTCTAGTGGTCGCTGGCGCCCATCTCCTTCAGAAGCTGGGCCCGGTCGTAGTACTCGCGCCAGGCCTTCACCTTGCCGTCCTGGACGTCCAGAATCCCGACGACCGGCACGGCGCCCGGCTTGCCGTTGTAGGTGAAGCGGTCGACGCGCTCGATGAACACCAGCCCGTCGATGACGCCCATGTGCGAGACGTCCAGCACCACGCCGCCGGGCGCGCCTTTGCCCAGCGCGGCGATGCGCTGGTAGATCGCCTCCCGGCCCTTCACCGGCTCGATCATCATCGAGTGGAGGACACCATCTTCGGCGAAGAGATCGCCCACCTTCTTCCAGTCGGCGGCCTTCCAGGCGGCGATCATCTCCTTGACCACCGCGATGCGGCTCGCGTCGGTGTCCGCGGCCTGCGCAGCCAGCGGCGCCATCGCCATCGCAAAGGCCGCCGCGGCCGCCAGTAACGTCTTCATCGCTCTCCTCCAGGTCCGCGGTCGGGCCATCGACGCCTTGTTGGACGAACCGCTTCGCCCTGTCGCCGACTGGTCACTTGCACAACAAGACCATGATGCTAGGCTTGGTTCAAGGGCGCGTCGGATCGGCCGCCACAGAAGTCTTCGGAGAGCCCAGATGAAGATGGAGCGCCTGCCGCCCGTACGGACGTCGCTGCTGCCCAGCAACCACCCGTACCTCAGCGGCCCCTGGACCCCGCAGCACGAGGAGGTGAACGCCACGGACCTCGAAGTGATCGAGGGGGCGATCCCCTCGGACATCGACGGCGTCTACGTCCGCAACACCGAGAACCCGGCGCAGCAGCCGCTGGGTCGGCACCATCCCTTCGACGGTGACGGGATGCTGCACCTGATCAGCTTCAAGGACGGCAAGGCCGACTACCGCAATCGCTTCGTGCGCACCCGCGGCTTCGAGGCCGAACAGGAGGCGGGCCAGTCGCTGTGGGGCGGCCTGATGGACGGCCCCGGCGTATCGCTACGACCCGGCTTCGGCGCGCATGGCGGGCTGAAGGACACGGCGTCGACCGACGTCGTCGTCCACGGCGGCAAGATCGTCTCGACCTTCTACCAGTGCGGGGAGGCCTATTGGCTGGACCCGGAAACGCTGGAGCAGGGCGGCGTCGCCAGTTGGGGGCCGCTGGACGGCGTGTCGGCTCACACCAAGGTCGACGAGGCCACGGGCGAGTTGCTGTTCTTCAACTACTCGAAGTACGCGCCCTACATGCACTACGGCGTCGTCGACCGGCACGGAAAGCTGACCCACTACGTGCCCGTGCCACTGCCCGGCCCGCGCCTCCCGCACGACATGGCCTTCAGCGCCAACTACTCGATCCTGAACGACCTCCCGGTGTTCTGGGACGAGGATCTGCTGAAGAAGGGCGTCCACGCGGTTCGCACGCACCCGGGCATCCCGTCGCGGTTCGCGGTCATCCCCCGCTACGGCCAGGCGTCCGACATCAAGTGGTTCGAGGCCGATCCCACCTACGTGCTGCACTTCCTCAACGCCTACGAGGACGGCGACGAGGTGGTGATGGACGGCTACTTCCAGGAAAACCCGACGCCGCGGCCGCTGCCGGACGCGCCCGAAGGCCTGGGCCACATGATGGCGTTCCTCGACGAGCACAGCTTCCTGCCCAAGCTGCACCGCTGGCGCTTCAACCTGAAGACCGGGAAGACCACCGAACAGCACCTGGACGACCGCATCCTGGAGTTCGGGATGTTCAACCAGCGCTATGCCGGCAAGCCCTACCGCTACGCCTACTCCACCAAGACCCGCCCGGGCTGGTTCCTCTTCACCGGCTTCGTGAAGCACGACCTTGAGACCGGCGAGTCCTGGGAGGTGAACCTCGCCGAGGGCCGGTACGCCAGCGAGTCGCCGTTCGTGCCCCGCATCGACGCCAAGGACGAGGACGACGGCTACCTGGTCAGCTTCATCATCGATGAGAACCGCCAGACGTCGGAATGCGTCCTGATCGACTGCAAGCGCTTCGACGCCGGGCCGGTCTGCCGCATCGCCCTGCCGCACAAGATCTCGAGCGGTACGCACTCGGTGTGGGCTGACCGCGCTTTCATTCGCGACGGCCTCGTCGCCGCGTAAGCAAAAGAGAGTCTAGGGATGGAAATCAAGGACAGCGTCGCCCTGGTGACGGGCGGCAACCGGGGTATCGGCGAGGCCTTCGTTCGCGCGTTCCTCGCGGCGGGAGCCGCCAAGGTCTACGTGGGCACGCGCGAGGTCGCTAACGCCCAGCACCTCGTCGACGAGGACGCCCGCGTGGTGGCCGTGCAGCTCGACGTCAGCAAGCCCGAGCAGATCGAGGCGGCCGCCGCCAAATGCCAGGACGTCAGCATCCTGGTGAACAACGCCGGCCAGTTCTCGATGCAGACCCTGCTCAAGGCCCCGGACCTGTCCGCGGCCCGGGCCGAGATGGAGACCAACTACTTCGGTCCGCTGGCCATGTGTCGGGCGTTCGCCCCGATCCTCGCGCGCCACAAGGAAAGCGCCGTCGCCAACGTGCTGTCGGCCGGCGGCATCGTGGCGGTGCCGGGCATGGGGGGCTACAGCCCCTCGAAGTTCGCAGGGCGCGCCATGTCCACCTGTCTGCGCGCCGAGCTGGCCGCGCAGAACACCTCGGTGACCGCCCTCATCGTCGGCTCGGTCGACACACGGATGGCGAGCCACGTGGAAGGCTTCAAGGAGACGCCGGCGACGATCGCCGAGGCTGCCCTGAAGGCGATCCGCAAGGGCGCCACCGAGGTCGACACCGACTTCATGGCGGTGGACGTGCGCGCCAACCTGGCCCGCGATCCAGCCGGCTTCGAGCTGCAGATGCGCCGTTCGCTGTCCGGCGAGCGCGTGACCACCGGCCGATAGGGAGAGCGTCGTGACCGCCCAGGATTACCTCGACTTCGCCGAACGGTTCGTCGGCGCCATCCAAGCCGGCGACACAGCGACCGTCCGCGCCTGCTACGCACCGGACGCCAAGCTCTGGCACAACAACGACGGGATCGAGCAGACCGTCGACCAGAACATGAAGGTGCTGGACTGGTTCATCCG
>NZ_JANINU010000076.1 GCF_024508875.1 Phenylobacterium sp. | reverse complement strand
CTCGCCAACCGCCGTTAATTTTAAGATAAGCCTGGGCAAATCCCTCCTCCTGGAACCCCGCCTTCTTGAGAAGGGTCCGCGAAGGTCCGTTGTCCGGGATGCAGGCCGCTTCCAGGCGATGGAGCCCCAGGGTGCGGAACGCGAACTCGGTCATCGCGCGCACCGCCGCCAGGGTCAGGCCCTGGCGGGTGTAGGGCTTGCCGCACCAGTAGCCCACCGACCCCATCTGCGCGACGCCCCGGCGGATGTTCGACAGGGTGATCCCGCCGGTGAGAGCATCGTCCGACGTCCGGAACACGAAGAACGGATAGGCGATGCCGATCTCGCGGTCCCGGGCGTAGGCCAGCAGCCGGCGGCGGAAGGCGGCGCGGCTCAGGTCGTCCGCCGGCCAGGTGGGCTCCCAGGGCTGCAGGAACGCCCGGCTCTGCGCCCGCAGCTCGCGCCACTCGGCGAAGTCGGACGCCCTCGGCGGCCGCAGCCACACGCCCTGGCCTTCGACGCGAAGGCCGCTATCGGGCGCGATCCAGTCCAGCAGAGCCATGGCGGGAGCGTCGCGCAATTCGCGCCGCGGTCAAGGGCGCCGGTCAAACGGGCCGCGACGCAGGAGTCCGCACTCGCCGCGGATGCAGCGAGCGCCGATTTGCCGCGGGCAAGCTTGGCCCTTGGTGACCGCGTCTTAAACGCGGGAGCCAAGGCTGGAGTCCCATCCACGCGGACGCCCTTCCGATGGCCAAGGACCATCGCAGCCCGGAACCTGCCGTCCCCGCCGACGCCCACGCGACGGCGGCCGAACGGGCGCGCCGCCTGTTCCTCGCCAAGCTCAGCCATGAGATCCGCACGCCGCTGAACGGCGTCCTCGGCATGGCCCAGGCGATGGCGGGCGACGACCTCAACGCAGCCCAGCGCCAGCGGCTGGAGGTCCTGCGTCAGTCGGGCGAGACGCTGCTCCTGATCCTCAACGACCTGGTCGGCGCAGCTCCCGCCGAGCGCGAACCGGCGCCGCCCGGTCCCGTCTCCAGGCCGCCCACGCCCGAGCGTCCGCCCCGCGTCCTCGCGGCCGAGGACAATCCGGTGAACCAGGTGGTTCTGCGCGCCCTGCTCGAACAGGCCGGCATCGAGCCCTTCATCGTCGACGACGGCGCGGCCTGCGTCGACGCCTGGCGCACCGCCGAGTGGGACGTGATCCTGATGGACGTGCAGATGCCGGTGCTGGATGGCCTGGGCGCGAGCCGGGCGATCCGCGCGGCCGAGACGACGAGCGGCCGCCGTCGCACGCCGATCCTCGCCCTCACCGCCAGCGCCCTCGCCTCGCAGGCCGCGGACTATGCCGAAGCTGGCATGGACGGTCTCATCGCCAAGCCCATCCACGTCGAAGAGCTGTTCAGCCGCATCGAGGCGGCCCTCGACCTGACCGAGAAGGACGCGCTGCCTAGCCGAACAGCGCGGCGTTGAACCGCTCGGCCGCCGGCCCCGCGGCCTTGGGGCCCAGGATCGCCGACGCCGAGACGCCGGGGGCCAGGATCTTCGCGGTCAGCGCCGCGATCTGCTCGGCCGTCACCGCATCGACCTCGGCGGCCACGGCTTCGGGATCGAGCGTCTCGCCGAACAGCAGCACCTGGCCGGCGGCCTGCTCGGCCCGCGCCAGCGCCGCCTCGCGGCCCATGAACATCGCGCCCTTGAGCTGCGCCTTGGCGCGGGCCAGCTCCTCCGCGCCCACGGGCTCTCGCAGGGCCTTGATCTCGCCGGCCGTCACCTCGGCCAGCTCGCCCGCGTCCTTGGCGTCGCAGCCGGCGAACACGCCGAGGACGCCAGTATCGGCGTAGGTCTCGGAATAGGCGTCGATGGCGTAGGCCAGGCCACGCGCCTCCCGCGCCTCCTGGAACAGCCGCGAGGCCATGCCGCCGCCCAGCATCTCGGCCAGGAGCCGCAGGGCGAAATAGTCCGGATCCCGCACGCTCACCGCCGGCAGCAGGAACACCAGGTTCGACTGCTCCAGCCGCTTCGAAACCGCGCGAACGCCGCCCCCGAACGCCGCCGCGTCGGCGACGACGGGCCCCGCGCCGGTGGCGCCGCCGAAGTCGCGCTCGGCCAGCTTCAGCAGTTCGTCCTCGTCCACCGCGCCGGCCGCGCTGACCACCAGGGTCTCGGGCGCATAGAGCGCCGCGCGCCAGGCCTCCAGCGTCTGCGGCGTGGCCGTGCCGATCGACTGCGGCGTGCCCAGGATCGGCCGGCCCAGCGCCTGGCCGGCGTAGGCCGCCTCCTGCGCCAGTTCGAACACCAGGTCGTCGGGCGTGTCGGCCGCCTCGGCGATCTCCTGGCCCACCACCTGCTTCTCGCGGGCGAGGTCGCCGGCGTCCATCGCCGGCCGTAGCACCAGGTCCGAGATCACCCGCGAGCCCAGGTCCAGGCCGTGCTTCAGCGCCCGCACCTGGAAGCTGGTGCGCTCGTAGCCTGTGGCGGCGTTGATGTGGCCGCCCTCGGCCTCGATGACCTCGACGATGTCTTTCGCCGATCGCCCGCCGGCGCCCTTGAACACCATGTGCTCCAGAAGGTGCGACCAGCCCGAGCGGCTCGGGTCCTCGAACCGCGCGCCGCGGCCCGCGACCACCGAGAGCGCCACCGTCTGCCAGCCCGGCAGCGGATCGCAAACGACCCGCACGCCGTTCGAAAGGGTATGGACCTTGGGGGTCAAGTCACCCGCTCGGCGAAGGCCCGGACATAGGCCTTGATGGTGTCGGCCTCGCCCGGCAGGCGGTCGAAGCGCTCCTTGCGGTCGGCAAGGCTGGCGACGCCGCGCGGCAGCGCCGGCTCGACGCCCGAGGCCTTGGCCACGTCCTCGGGGAACTTGGCCGCATGCGCCGTCGACAGCACCACGGCCGGCCCGTCCAGCGCCACATGCCGCAGCGCCGCCACCGCGACCGCCGTGTGAGGGTCGATCAGTTCGCCGGTCTCGTTCAGCGTGGAGACCATGGCGCGCACCGTCTCGTCCTCACCGATACCCACGCCACTGAACGTCGCCTGCATGGCCGCCAGCGCGCTGGGAGGGATGTCGATCGCGCCGGTCTTGGCGAAGGCCTCGAACGCCCGCGCCGTATCGGTCGCCTCGCGCTTGACGCTCTCGAAATAGAGCCGCTCGAAGTTGGACGCCGACTGGATGTCCATGGCGGGCGACAGCGTCGCCTGCACCGTGCCGCGGGCGTAGCGGCCGGTCGAGAAGGCGCGCGCCAGGATGTCGTTGGAGTTGGTCGCCACCACGATGCGCTTGATCGGCAGGCCCATCCGCATGGCCACGTAACCGGCGAAGGCGTCCCCGAAGTTCCCGGACGGGACAACGAAGTTCACCGCCCGACCGGGCGCGCCCAGGGCGGCGGCCGTGGTGAAGTAGTAGACCGACTGGGCCGCGATCCGCGCGAAGTTGATCGAGTTGACCGCGGCCAGGTCCACGGCTTGGCGCAGGGCCTGGTCCTGGAACGCGTTCTTCAGGATGGCCTGGCAGTCGTCGAAGGTGCCCTTCACCGCGATGCAGGCGATGTTGCTCTCCGCCGCCGTGGTCATGAACCGGCGCTGGACCTCGCTGATCCGGCCCTCGGGGAACATCACCACCACGCCGACATTCTTCGCGCCGCGGAACGCCTCGACGGCCGCGCCGCCAGTGTCGCCCGACGTGGCGCAGAGGATGGTCTGCTTGCGGCCCTGCTTTCCAAGGATGTGATCGTACAACCGCGCCAGGATCTGCATCGCCACGTCCTTGAAGGCGAGGCTGGGCCCGTGGAACAGCTCGGCGATGAAGGTCTGCGGCCCGATCTGCACCATCGGCACGACCGCCTTGTGGCTGAAGGAGCCGTAGGCCTCCTCGCACATCCGCAGCATGTCTGCGGGGGCGATCTCGTCGCCGGCGAACTTGCCCAGCACCTTCGCCGCCACCTGGGCGTAGGGCATCCCGGCGAAGGCGGCGATCTCGTCCGGCGTGAAGGTCGGCCAGGTCTCGGGCACATAGAGGCCGCCGTCGGGGGCGAGGCCACCCAGCACCGCATCGGTGAAGCCGACCGCCGCGGCCTGCCCGCGGGTCGAGACGTAACGCATCTAATTCTTCCGCCGTCTGAAGAGCATGGCGGCATAGACGCCGAGCAGGGCGGCGGCAAGGCCGTACCAGGTCAGCGCGTACTCCAGGTGCCGGTTGGGGATGTCGGCGGGGATCGGCGCGGGGACCAGGGCGCGCCAGTCGGGATTGGTCGTCGTCTCCGCCATCAGCGTCAGCGGCGCGGCGTCCGGCGCCTTCAGGGCCGCGGCCATGGCCGGCAGGTCGCGCACGAACCAGCGCGTGGGCGTGTTCGGCGGCGAGAAGGCGTTGCCCGGCTCGGGCTTGCGCAGCACGCCGGTGATCTGCAGCGGCGCCGTGGCGGCCGGATCCACGGACGGGCGGGCCGAGACCGTGTCCGCCACGAACCCGCGGTCCACGAGGACCGTCCGGTACTTCGCGCTGTCGACCCGGCACGCCGAGATAAGCCGCGACCCGGCCTGGCCCTCGCGCAGGCTGTAGAGTTCGATGTAGGGCGCAGTCGCGATGCCCGGGCAGGTCGCGGTCACGCGGGTGAAGTCGGCGTCTGCGCCATGGGCCACGCGATCCAGCACCGGGCCGATCGGCTGAGCCGGCGCCGACTGCAGCGCCGCGATGCGGTGCAGCAGGCCTTCCTTCCATTTCAGGCGCTGGACCTGCCAGGTGCCCAGGCCGATCAGGATGACCAGCGCGATCCCGACGGCGACCGTCAGCCCGACGGGGAAGCCCCCGCGCCGCGGCTCAGTCGTCATGACGCGCTTCGGAGGCCTTGTTCATGAACTGGGCGGCCAGCATGGCGCCCTTCAGCGGCCGCATCAGGCCCAGCGACAGGATGAGGGTCAGCGGCAGCCAGAGGATCAGGTGCACCCAGATCGGCGGGTGGACCGTGAACTCGGTGAACACGGCGGCGAAGGCGACGGCGAAGCCCGCGATCAGGATCACGAACACCGCCGGGCCATCGCCCGAGTCGGCCTTGGCGAAGTCGTAGCCGCACGCCTCGCAGGACGGGGCCACCTTGAGGAAGCCTTCGAAGAGGAAGCCCTCCCCGCAGTTGGGGCATCGGCCGGCGATGCCCGCCAGAAGCGGATTGGGCTTGCTCAAGTCGCTCGCCTCAGTGCCCGCCGTGGGCCCCGAAGATCACGTAGATGAAGGCGAACAGGAACAGCCACACCACGTCGACGAAGTGCCAGTACCAGGCGGCCGCCTCGAAGCCGAAGTGCTGCTTGGGCGTCATGCCCTTACCCATCAGGCGGATCAGGCAGACGATGAGGAAGATCGTGCCGACAAGCACGTGGAAGCCGTGGAAGCCGGTCGCCATGAAGAACGACGAACCGTAGAGGCCCGAGTTCTCCTGGCCTTCGCCGCCGAAGAAGTACTTGTGCTCGAGGATGTGGTGATACTCGTAGGCCTGGATCGCCGTGAACATCATGCCGAGCAGCACGGTCAGCAGCAGGCCGATCTTGGCGCTCTTGCGGTCGCCGACCTGCAGCGCGTGGTGAGCCCAGGTGACCGTGGTGCCCGAGAGCAGCAGCGTCAGGGTGTTCACCAGCGGCAGTTGGAAGGCCGGGACGGTCTCGACGCCCTTCGGCGGCCAGTTGGCCCAGGCGGTGGCCACTTCCTCGATCGGCGCATGCGTCCGGTTGCCGTGGAACAGGGCCATCTCGAAGAAGATCCAGAACCACGCCACGAAGAACATCACTTCCGAGGCGATGAAGAGGACCATGCCATAGCGCAGGCCGATCGACACCACGGGGGTGTGGTCGCCGGCGTTGGCTTCCTTGGTCACGTCAGACCACCAGCCGATCATCGTGAACAGCACGCCCGCCAAACCGGCGAAGAAGAGCCACGAGGTGTGCTGCGGCTGGCCGAACAGGCCCTTCATCCACATCACGCCGCCCATGGCCATCACCGTCGCGGCGATCGAGCCGACGAGCGGCCACGGGCTCGGATTGACGAGGTGGTAGTCGTGCTTCACGCCAGCGGCCATTGCGGTCCTAACCCCTTGCAGTTCCCCACGCGCGCGGACTCAAGGCGAGGGCCGCGCACGGACAGTCGCGGACGCTATAGCGCTGCCCCGCGCCATCCGCCAAGGGGGAAAGGACGCTTTGCCGCTGGTCCAGGCGCGGCGCCACCGGCCGGCGCGGCAAAGGTGCGGCCTACGCGCCCAGGCCTCGTTGCCCGGGGACGTCGTACCGGCGGCCCGCGCGATGACAGTCCTTGCTCAGGTAGAGGCCGGTGAGCAGGCTGCGCCGCGCGCGCGCCTCGCGCGTCGCCCTGCGTTGCGCGGCGGCCTGCAGGCCGCTTTCCAGCCGGCCGGGCGTGCCGCTCACGAGGTCGGCGGGGATGACGATCCCGCCCACATACAACAGGGGCCCCGACCCGAACCGATCCGATGTCTCCTTGCGCCGGGCTCGGGCCATGTCGCGCAGGTCCCCTTCGATCTGGCCGATCTCGCCGGCCAACTGCGCGCAGCTCAGCGTCGACTCGTCGCGAGAGCCCGAAAGGACGTCGTCAGCGATGGAGGCGAAGGCGGGACTGGTCGCCAGCGATAGCGCCAAGGTCAGACAAGCCAGCTTCACGCGCGCCTCCCTCGAGTTCTCCGGGAAGAACATCACGCGCGGACGCCCGCGTCCACGGTGGGTGGATCAGTCGCCCGCCGTCGCCGCCCTGTGGTCCTTCACGGGCGCGGCCTTGGCCTCCTTCGACGTCGTCGGGAAGAAGGTGTAGCTCAGGGTCACCTCGGGCTTGCCCTTGGTGTCGATGTCGTCGGCGTACTTGGGGTCCACGTAGTACAGCACCGGCATGTCGACCGTGGCGCGCGGCGCGATCGTCTGGTCCGAGAAGCAGAAGCACTGCAGCTTCTGGAAGTACGGCCCCGCCTGCTCGGGCACCACGTTGAACAGCGCCCGGCCGGTGACCGGCTTGTCGGAATTGTTGGTGACCTTGAAGAAGGCGATCTTCGTCTCGCCGATCCTGGCTTCCTGCGAGACCTGCTCGGCCTTGAACGTCCAGGGCAGGTCGCGGACGTTGGCGTCGAACCGGATGGTGAGGGTCTTGCCCAGCACCTTATCCGACTCGCCCTTGGCCCGGCGGGTCGCCCCGTCGAAGCCGGTCACCTGGCAGAACATCTTGTAGAGCGGCACGGCGGCGAAGGCCGCGCCGGTCATGCCGAAGAACGTCGCCGCGCAGATCAGCGCGACCTTGGCGTTGCGTTTACGCTCTCGCTCAGAAAGGCCGGTTTGCGACACTGCCGCCCATCCTCACCACGGTGACCACATAGACCAGGATCACGAAGGCCACGAGGCCAAGCGCGATCGCGATGTTGCGCCCCTTGCGGGCCTTGGCCGCCGCGTCGTCCTCGCGGTTGGGGTCGCTCATCGGAACAGCTCCAGGGGGCGGGCGCCCATCAGGTGCTCGGCGAGCAGCGTCGCGAACAGCAGGGCCAGGTACAGGATCGAGAAGGCGAACAAGTTGCGGGCGTCACGGGCGCCGGCGCGCACGTGGTACAGCCCGTCGTCGTTGCGCGGATCGGCCGCCTCGCCCGCGTGGCTGCGGTAGAGCCGCCAAGCCAGCAGCAGGAAGACCAGCCCGCCCAGGCCCGACACGGCGAGATAGCCCGCGCCGCCCAGCCCGGTGAAGGCCGGCGCCACGCACACCGGGATCAGCAGCAGGCTGTAGACCAGGATCTGCAGGCGGGTGGACGAGGCGCCCTTGACCACCGGCATCATCGGCACGCCGGCCTTGGCGTAGTCCTCGGAGGTGTAGAGCGACAGCGCCCAGAAGTGGGGCGGCGTCCACATGAAGATGATGGCGCACAGCAGCCACGCGTTCAGCGGCGCGCCGCCGGTCGCCGCGGCCCAGCCGATCACCGGCGGCAGCGCGCCGGCGAGCCCGCCGATGACGATGTTCTGCGCCGTCCAGCGCTTCAGCCACATGGTGTAGACGACGGCGTAGAAGACGATGGTGAAGGCCAGCAGGCCGGCGGCGAACCAGTTCAGCGCCATGCCCATCAGCATCACCGAGAACAGCGACAGCACGACGCCCAGCGCCAGGGCGTCGGCGCCCTGCACCCGGCCGGCGGGCACCGGGCGGCCGCGCGTGCGGCGCATCTTCGCGTCGATGTCGGCGTCGTACCACATGTTCAGCGAGGCCGACGCGCCGGCCCCCACCGCGATGCAGAGCACCGCCACGGCGGCCAGGATCGGGTTGATGCGGTCGGGCGCGCAGACGAGACCCGTCAGCGCCGTGAAGATCACCAGCGACATCACGCGCGGCTTCAGGAGCTGCAGGAAGTCCTGCCAGCGGGCGATCGCGCGCGGATTGGATTGGGCCGTAGCCATGGCCATCGAGGGTCACACCTGAACTCGGGGTGGCGCTCTCTAGCGCAGATCGCTCCCGGGGCGAAGGCCGTCGTCACGGATGTGACGAAAAGGACCGCGGGACGCCGGGCCTGAAACGGAAGAAGCCGGTCGCCCTGGGGCGACCGGCTCCTTTGATCCGTAGAGGCCGTCGGTCCTTAGTGGACGTCGGGCTTCACCACCGGCAGTTCGTTGAACTGGTGGAACGGCGGCGGCGAGCTGAGGGTCCACTCCAGCGTCGTGGCGCCTTCGCCCCAGGGGTTCGCCTCGGCCTTGCGGCGGCGCACGGCGGCCTCCAGCAGGACGATCAGGAACACGCCCACGCCGGCGACGGTGATCAGGTAGCCGTCGGTGGAGATCTTGTTCCAGAAGGAGAAGCCTTCCGGATAGTCCACGTAGCGGCGCGGCATGCCCTGGAGGCCCAGGAAGTGCTGCGGGAAGAAGATCAGGTTCACGCCGACGAACGTGATCCAGAAGTGCAGGGCGGCGAGGAACTCGTTGTACTTCACGCCCCACATCTT
>NZ_JANINU010000075.1 GCF_024508875.1 Phenylobacterium sp. | reverse complement strand
CGAAGTTCGGGCCGCGGACGTTCCAGTGGTAGCCGTGGGTCTTCAGGTAGACCGCGTAGGTGTCGGCCAGGAGCTTGGCGAGCCCGGCGGCGACCTTCTTCTGCGACTTGTCGGCCATGGTTTGTCCCCTTTCGGTCAGTGGTGGGCGTGCGCGCGCACGGGGACCGGCTCGCGGCCGGCCCACGCCCGCTCGTGCAGCGCGAAGGCGATGGTCTGGAAGATGGGCTCGATCAGGCCCACGGCCAACGCGGCGCGCCAATTCTGGGTCAGCGCGTAGGCCACGGCGATGGCGACGGTCATGTGGACCAGCGACCAGCTGAACGTCTTGGCGGCGAGGCGCATGGCGGCGCTCCTTCTTGCGAACAATTCGCAATATAGCTCCAGACAATCTAAAATCAATAATCCAAAGAAAATTTCTAATCGACGACGCCGACACGCCCGCCGGGCGGCTGTGCCAGAACCATTCGCCGCGAACGGAGTTCTCGCTCCCCATCGGGGGGACAATCCGAGCTCAGAACACGCTCGAGGAGTCCGAAACGATGAGGAAGACCACCCTGCTACTGACTGCCGCCGCCGCCCTGGCCCTCGGCGCGGGCGCGGCCTCGGCCCAGGTCTGGATGCCGATGATCGAGCGTCAGGCCATGCTCAACGACCGCATCGACGCGGGCCTCGCCACCGGCGAGGTCACGACCGCCGAGGCCCAGATGCTGCGCGCCGACATGCGCGGCCTCGTCTCCCTTGAGGCCAGCTACCGCTACGGCGGGCTGACGTCGCGCGAGAAGCTGGACCTCGACCGCCGCTTCGGCCTGATCGACGATCAGCTTCGCCTGGCCGTCCGCACCGGGGGGACGCCGGAAGACGGCTACGTCGCCATGGAGGACCGCAAGGTCGACCTGGACGCCCGCATCGAAGCTGGCCTGCGCAGCGGCCAATTGACCAGCGCCGAAGCCGACGTCCTGCGCGACCAGTTCAACGACATCGCCCGCACCGAGGCGAACTACCGTGTCGACGGACTGTCGGCGGAGGAGCGGGCCGACCTTAACCGCCGCTTCGACGACCTGAGCGCCGACATCCGCGTCGCGCGGACCGACAGCGACCGCATCTACGGCTGGAACCGTTACTGAGGCGCCACAGCGATTGAACCCATTCGAGCGGGGGGCGTTTTCAGCCCCCAGACGAGGGATCAACCCACGCAAAGAGGAGAGAAAATCATGAAGACTCTTATGCTTACCGTTGCCGCCGCCACCGCCCTCACCGCTGGTGCGGCCTCCGCCCAGCCCTACGGCTACGGCCGCCACGGCATGCCCATCGAGCAGCGCATCGAGCGCGTCGACTTCCGCATCGACCAGGGCGTCCGCTCGGGCCAGCTTACCCGTCGCGAGGCCTACGCCCTGCGCGGCCAACTGAACGGCGTCGTGCGCCTCGAGGCGCGCTACAGCCGCAACGGCCTTTCCGACTGGGAACGGGCCGATCTCAACCGCCGGCTCGACGTGCTTTCGAACGACGTGCGCCTGTCGCGGCGCGATGACGATCGCCGCTACGGCTACAACGACTATCCCCGCTACTGATCGCGGTAAGCGGACCTGAATGCGCGGCGGCGGGAAGGGCGACCTTCCCGCCGCCGTCGTTTGAGCCCATCTGACGCCCGTGAGCGCGCTCTTCGACCTTCCGCCGGCCGCCCCGCCGGGCTTCCGGTACCAGGCCGGCCTCATCTCGCCCGACGAGGAGCGGACGCTGGCCGCGCATCTCACCGAGTTGCCCTTCGAGCCGTTCCAGTTCCGCGGCTACGAAGGCCGCCGTCGCGTGGTGTCCTTCGGCCTGAAGTACGACTTCAACGGCCCCGGCCTTGTGGACGCCTCGCCCATGCCGGGCTGGTTGCTGCCTCTGCGCGATCGCGCCGCCGCGTTCGCTGGGCTCGCCGGAGACGACTTCGCACATGTCCTGATCAACGAGTACCGCGAGGGCGCGCCGATCGGCTGGCATCGCGACCGCCCCGTCTTCGACAAGGTGGTCGGCGTGTCCCTGCTGTCGCCGACGACGATGCGGTTCCGCAGGCGCGACGGCGCGCGGTTCGAACGGATCAGCGTCCCGCTCGAACCGCGCTCGGCCTATCTGCTCGACGGACCGGCCCGCACGGACTGGGAGCATTCCCTGCCCGAGGCCGCGGCCCACCGCTACTCGATCACCTTCCGCAACCTGCGGCGCTAGTGGGTCTTACCGGCGCCGGTTTCGCGCCGCGCGCGCTCCAGTTCCTCGCCCTCCGCGCCGTCCAGGGCCTGTTCGGCCTCGCGGGCCTTCTTCTCCACGTCGCCCTTGGCGATGAACTCGCGCTCGTCCTCGTCGAACTTGCGGGCGGCGTCGTAATTCCCTTCGCCCTGGATCTTGCTGTCGGCCATCACGGGTCTCCCATGCCAATCCTGGCGGAACACCGGCGGAGCCTTGCGGCTCCATAGAGGCCTTCGATCCTGCGCATAGACGATATCATGTTGATCGATGGGGCAGGCGGGTCATAGTCGCGCCCGGTGGCCAAGGCCGGGGGGTCTGCCACCCACCTAGGGAGAGCCATATGTCGCTTGCGAGCAGCAAGACTATCGAGAACCTCAAGGCCGCGTTCGCGGGCGAGAGCCAGGCCAACCGCCGCTACCTCTACTTCGCGCAGAAGGCGGACGTGGAAGGCTACAACGACGTCGCCGCGGTGTTCCGGTCGACGGCGGAGGGCGAGACCGGCCACGCGCACGGCCACCTGGAATTCATGGAATCGGTCGGCGACCCCGCGACCGGCCTGCCCATCGGCGGCACCGCCGACAACCTGAAGGCCGCGATCGCCGGCGAGACGCACGAGTACACCGACATGTACCCGGGGATGGCGCGCACCGCTCGCGAAGAAGGCTTCGACGAGATCGCCGACTGGTTCGAGACGCTGGCCAAGGCCGAGAAGTCGCACGCCGGCCGCTTCCAGCGCGCCCTCGACACCCTCGACTGATCGACTCCTCTGTCATCCCGGACGGCCGCCCGGCCGCTCCGGGACCCAGGAGCGGTGCGCGGGCGTCTCCGGATTCCGGCTCGCCGCCACACTGCGCCGGGATGACGGCGAAAGGCTTGCTGTGAGCGAAGACACCAAGGTCCCGGGCGCCGGGGCGCCGCCGCGCGAGGGCAGCCTCGACGCGCCGTTCCGCCGTCCCATCCTCTGGCAGGACGACGACTACTACGACCTCGCAAAGGTCGAGGCCGAACTGCAGCGGCAGTTCGACGTCTGTCACACGTGCCGGCGCTGCTTCAACCTGTGCGACAGCTTCCCGCGCATGTTCGACGCCATCGACGAGGGCCCGACAGGCGAGATCGACGGCATCGGCCCCAAGGAGCACGCCCACATCGCCGAGGCCTGCACCCTCTGCGACATGTGCTTCCTGACGAAGTGCCCCTACGTCCCGCCGCACCCGTTCGACATCGACATCCCGCACCTGATCCTGCGCTACCGGGCGGCCAAGCGCCGGGCCGGCGAGAAGGACTTCGTGCGCGAACAGTTGGGCGAGACCGACCGCAACGGCAAGCTGGCCAAGCCCGTGGCGGGCCTCGCGAACTGGGCGACCGCGCGGAAGAACACGCCGCTGCGCAAGCTGCTGGAGGCGATCGCCGAGATCGACGCCGAGGCCGAGCTGCCGAAGTACCATTCGAAGACGGCGAGCGACCGGCTCCGCGATCCGCTGGCGCCCAACCCCCAGGGCCCCGCCTTCGGCCAGCGCAAGGTCGCGCTCTACGCCACCTGCTTCGTCGACTACAACAAGCCCGACACGGCCGTCGCCGCCGCAAAGGTGCTGGCGCTCCAGGGCGTCGAGGTGAAGCTCGTCTATCCGGAATGCTGCGGCATGCCCCAGCTCGAAGCCGGCGACATCGGCGACGTGGCCGCCAGGGCCCGGCGCACCGCCGCGGCCTTCGCCCCCTACATCGACCAGGGCTACGACGTGGTGGCGCTGACCGCCTCGTGCGGCCTGATGATGAAGTTCGAATGGCCGCTGATGCTGCCCGAGGACCACGCCATCGGCCGCCTGTCGGCCAAGACCAAGGACGTGGCCGAATATGTGGTCGAGCTGTCCAAAACCTTCGGCCTCGTGCCCGGCCTGAAGCCGGTCGAGGGCGGGGTCACCTTCCACCACGCCTGCCACGCCCGGGCCCAGAACATGGGCGCCAAGTCCATGGAGATGCTGAAGCTGATCCCGGAGACCAAGGTCGACCTGGTCGAGCGCTGCTCGGGCCACGGCGGCACCTTCGGGGTGATGAAGGAGACGCGTCCCGCTGCGCTCAAGGTGGGCCGCCCGGCGGCGCGGCAGGTGGTGACCAAGGGCAACGAGACCCTCTGCTCGGACTGTCCGCTCGCCTGCAAGCACCTGGCCCAGATCATCGGCGACGATACGGCCGAGAACGCCCCGCCCCGCCCGGCGGAGGCGCACCCGATCGAGGTCTTCGCCCGCGCCTACGGAGTGTTCTGATGCCGCTCGCCGAACGTCGCATCGACCCGTCCGACCTGATGTCGGACAACGAGTTCGCCAAGGTCCGGCGCGAACGGCGCGCGGCCCTGCTGCCGATCAAGCGCCTGCGCCGGGTCGAGCTCGGCCCCTACTGCACCTTCTACTTCGAGAGCTACGAGACCATGCTCTTCCAGGTGCAGGAGATGCTGTTGATCGAGCGCGGCGGCGCCGACCAGATCCCCGACGAGCTGGCCGCCTACAATCCGCTGATCCCGAACGGGACCGAGCTGGTCGCCACCGTGATGTTCGAGATCGACGATCCGGTGCGTCGCGAGGCGGTGCTGGCGCGCCTGGGCGGCGTCGAGGACCTGTTCTTCGTGCAGGTGGCGGGCGAGCGCGTGCTGGGCATCCCCGAGGGCGACGTCGAGCGCACCCGCGAGGACGGCAAGACCTCGTCGGTCCACTTCCTGCGCTTCCCCATGAAGCCCGAGCTGGTCGCCCGCTTCCGCGACCCGGCGACCGACATCCTCATCGGCTGCGCCCACGAGCGCTACAACCACCTGGCCGGCCTGTCCCCCGCCAGCCGCGCCGAGCTTGCGAAAGACTTCGCCTAGGGGCCATCCCTATCCGTGGCTGGCGCCGCCGGGCTTGGGCGCGGGCGGCGGCTGCTTCGCCTGCCAAAGCAGGAAGGCGCGGAGGTCCTCGGCGCCCGCCTCGTCGAAGTAGCGGCGGAAGGGCGCCATGCCGTTTCCCTTCAGGGCGCCGTCCAGCACGATGGCCTTGAACCCGTCGGGATCCAGGATCGCCGGCGAGCGCGGCAGCACGGGCAGCAGGCCGCCGACCCGGTGGCAGGCGCCGCAGAACTCGCCGTACAGCGCCGCGCCGCGGTCGGCGTCGCCCGCGGACGGCGTCGCGGCGGCCAGGTCCAGCGCCGGCATGGCGACCGCGGCCGGGAAGGCCGGCGGCTTCGCGGTCCCGCCCAGCTTGAACACCAGCAGGCGGCCCATGCGCCGGGGCTGGTCGCCGCCCATCGGCGCGCCGCCGACGCCCACCATCAGCGCGACGTACTGTTCCCCGTCGATCGCGTAGGTCATCGCCGGCGCGATGACGTTGGCGCCGGCGTCGTGGGTCCAGAGCGCCTTGCCGTCCCGCGCGTCGTAGGCGGTGAAGGCCGAGCCCGCCGCGTGGAAGACCAGGCCTCCGTCGGTGGCCAGCACGCCGCTGGTCCAGGCCGTGGGCAGGGTCAGGCTCCACCGCGGCCTGCCCGCCACCGGGTCCCAGGCGATCAGTTCGCCGGTGGCGAGCGGCGGCGTCGCCGGCTTCGGCGAGGGCGTGTTCGGCCCCGCCTGCGCCCGCACCAGGCCCGTGTTCCAGGCGCCGGGAATGAACTTGAAGCCCTGTGCTTCGGCGTAGAAGCCGCGGTTGCGCATGGCGGGGATGTAGACCAGCCGCTCCTTCGGGCTGAACGCCATCGGCTGCCAGTTGTGGCCGCCCAGGGGGCTCGACGCCTGCTGGCTGACGGCGCCGTCGCGATAGCGGGCGAAGGGCGCCTCCACCGGGCGTCCGGTCTTCGGGTCGACGCGCTCGGCCCAATCCACCGGGACGTATTTCTCGGCCGAGATCAGCGCCCCCGTCCTGGCGTCCAGCACGTAGAAGAAGCCGTTCTTCGGCGCCTGCATCACGACGCGGCGGTCCGCGCCCCCGATCTTCAGGTCGGCCAGCATGATGTGCTGGGTGGCGGTGTAGTCCCAGCTCTCGCCGGGGGTGGTCTGGTAGTGCCAGACATACTCGCCCGTGTCGGGTCTCAGCGCGACGATCGAGGACAGGAACAGGTTGTCGCCCTTCCCGCCCGACCGCAGCTTGTGGTTCCACGGATTGCCGTTGCCGACGCCGACGAACACCAGGTCCAGCTTCGGGTCGTAGGTGATGGCGTCCCAGACGGTGCCGCCGCCGCCGCTCTCCTTCCAGACCCCGTCGCTCCAGGTAGCCGCGGCCTTGTCGCGAAACACCTTGTCCGAGGCCGCCCCGTCCGGCGCGCCCTTCGGGTTGGGCGTGGTGTAGAAGCGCCAGCTCAGCTTGCCGCTGGCCGCGTCGTAGGCCGAGACGTAGCCGCGCACGCCGTACTCGGCGCCGCCGTTGCCGATCAGCACCTTGCCCTTCACCACCCGCGGCGCGCCGGTGATGGTGTAGGGCTTCGAACGGTCGGTGGTCTGGACGTCCCAGGCGACGGCGCCCGTCTTGGCGTCCAGCGCGATCAGCCGCCCGTCGATCGTGCCGACGTACAGCTTGTCCTTCCACAGCGCCGCGCCGCGGTTGACCACATCGCAGCAGGCGTTGAAGCCGGCCTCGCCCGGAACCTTGGGATCGTATTTCCAGAGGAGCTTGCCGGTGCGCGCGTCGAACGCTGCGACCTTCGACCAGGCGGTGGTAGTGTAGAGCACCCCGTCGGCCACCAGCGGCGTCGCCTCCTGGCCGCGGTCGGTGTCGAAGTCGGCCCACCACGCGACGCCCAGGCGGCCCACGGTCTGCCGGTCGACCTGCTTCAGGGGGCTGAAGCGCTGCTCGTCATAGGTGCGGCCGTAGGTCAGCCACTCCGAGCCGTCCGCCGCTTCGATCCGCTTCGCGTCGATCCCGCCGCGCCCGCACGCCGCCACGCTGAGGGCGAGGCCGATCACGGCCGCCCAACGCCACACACCCTTCACGCGCCTCATCCCCCGGTCTTTTGCCGGCCAGCTTAGCCGCTGGCGGCGGAAAGGGCAGGCCCGACGCGCGGCTAATTCTGCGTCGCGAGCATGTCGCCGATGTCCCGCGCGACGATCTGGGCGAAGGGGCTGTCGTAGTTGCCCATCACGGCATAGGCGTAGCCGGTTTCCCAGATCATCTTGGCGTCGGAATTGACCCCCGAGGCCGGGCCGCCGCCGCCATGGCCCACGAGGGTGCGACCGCCGGGCAGGTCGAAGTGCTCGAACCCCAGGCCATAGTCGCGACCGGTGCGGGCGTCGGCCACGAACAGCGCCGCCGTTTCGGGCTTCAGCAGCTTCCCGGCCTTCAGCGCCTGCAGGAAACGGATCATGTCGGCGGCAGTCGAGAACTGGCCGCCGCAGGAATTGCCGCGCCACGACAGCGTGTCCCAGTTGGGCTTGCGCGGGCCGAAGCCCAGCGGGTCGTCGTCGCCGTACATGTAGCCCGTGGCCCGGTCGGGAATGGCTGGGTCGTCGGTGAGGCTGTCCGTCGCGGTCATGCCGGCCGGCGCGAAGACGTTCGCCCGCACGTAGTCGTACCAGGTCTGGCCGGACAGCTTCTCGACGATCGCGCCCAGCACGATGAAGCCCTCGTTGGAATACGAGGCGCGGGTTCCCGGCTCGAACTCGGTGGGCTGGGCGGCGAACAGCGGCAGCAGTTCCGACATGCGCTCATAGCGCAGCTTCCAGTTCCAGCCGGGGCGCTCGAACAGCATGCCGAGGCCCGCCTGGTGGGACAGCAGGTGGCGGATGGTGGTCTTCCGCGCCGCCTCGGGGTTCGGATAGTCGGGCAGCACGTCGATCACCCGGGTGTCGAGCGAGAGCTTGCCCTGCTCCATGAGCTGGCCGATGGCGACCGCCGTGAACGACTTTCCGGCGGAGCCGATGTTGAAGCGCGTGTCCGCCGTCACCGGCCGGTGCGCGGCCTTGTCGGCCTGGCCCACCAGGCGCTGGTAGATCACCTCGCCGTCCTTCATCACCAGCACGACGCCCGAGAACTCGTCGCGCTCGGCGGCGAACCGCACGCGGGCGTCGATCGCCTTCACGAGCTCGGCGCGGGGAACGGGCGCGGTGACCTTCGGCCCCACGTAGGGCGTGGGCACGGCGACGGGTATCATCATGGAGATCCGGGTCGGATCCTGTGCGTCCTGAAACAGGTCCACCCGGCCGACCCTGCCGTTCGCCGCCGTGAGCATGAGGCGCAGGCGCCCGCGATGCTGCCACGACTGCAGCTTCACCCCGCCGCTGGTCCGCGCGATCGTGTCGAGCGCGGGTGCGAAGTCCGCGCGCGGCATCTGCGGGTTCGCCGCCATCCGCCGCGCCAGGAAGTCGGCCCGCGCCGCCGCGTCGCCGTTCACCGCGCGCACGAAGTCGTCGATCAGCGGCTGGGCCGCCGCCTGCTCCGCGGGCGGGACGGGCTGGGCCGGGGCGGTGGCCGGGATGGCGCCGGCCGTCGCGGCGGCGAGGACAAGAAAGAGCAACGAGCGACGCATGGAACTCTCCGGGCTGCTGGCCACAGGGCTAGCTGGCGCGGAGAAGCCGCTCACGTGAATTTCCTGAAAGAATAAGGGCCACTCTATACAGAATGGCCCTTAATTACGCGTAATGTAGAAGATCGATAATTCTTAGAAAATCTCGAACAGACCCGCCGCGCCCATCCCGCCGCCGATGCACATGGTGACGACGCCGTACTTCGCGCCGCGGCGCTTGCCTTCGTACATCAGGTGGGCCGTGCAGCGGGCGCCGGTCATGCCG
>NZ_JANINU010000074.1 GCF_024508875.1 Phenylobacterium sp. | reverse complement strand
GGCGGCGGCGGCGGGGGAGCCGCGAACAGGTACCGCAGGCCCAGCGTCACCGACTGGTCCTTGTACTCGCCCGAGAACACGCCCGGCTGCAGGCCGGTCGCCAGGCTGCCCGTCGACGCGAAGTCGAGGTCCGAGCCGCCCAGGTAGCGGTAGGTCAGGTCGACCGACAGCTGGTCGGTGGCCTTCCAGGCCAGACCGGCGATGAGCTGATAGGCGAACGCCGTATCCGAATCATCGATCGTCAGGTTCTGGATGGCGTTGGCCGCCGTCACCGGCGCCGGAATGTTCGAGAACTGGCCGAGCACGTCCATCTTGACGTGGTTCGCGCCGATACCCGCGCCGACGTACGGATTGATCACCGAGCCGGGCAGGATGTCGTAGATGATGTTGCCCATGACGGTCCACGAGGACACGTCACCGTCGGGAGCGCCGCACTTCGGGGCCGCCGTCGTGCGGGTCACGCCCGGCGAGCAGAGGCCGACGACGGCTTGGTTCGAACCACCGCGGACCGACTCGATGTCGCCCGAGCGATAGCCGACTTCCAGTTCGACGCGCCAGTGATCGTTGAGCTGGTAACCGAGACGGGCGAAGCCGGCCCAGTCGTCTTCCTGGTTGAAGTCCCAGTTGTAGGGGACACCGTTCGCGGCGTTGTTCGACGACGTGGCGTCGATGCCGTCCGGCCAGTGGTAGCCGAGGTCGACAGCGCCGTACCAGCCTTCTTGCGCGGCGGCGCCGGACGCGGCGAACGCCGCAGCCATCGCGGCCCCTGCCAGGAGTTTCAACTTCATAATCAGAGCCCTCTCGTTGCCCTCAGGTGGTGCGGCCGTTTGACCCAGCCGCCGTTATACCAAGCCGCAAACATTGCGAAAGTGTCGCCGAGGCCACACTCGCACCGCAATGTCGCCCGCCTTTCCCAAGCTATGGCAGGACGTCGGATGCAATAGCCACCCGCAAATGCTGGCGTTTGCGAAGAAGCGCCAGCACATTCGCCCAACCCGCCCGCTACGCATTCGCCCAGCGGACCCGTATCCCATCTTCAGGACCTCCGCCAATCCACGGCCGCGTCAGAGGCGCGTCCGTCGAGTTCTGACCGACGTCCTTGGCTTTCCTTGTAAAGAGTGACTGGCGACGCAATAAGGCGCGAAGGACCTTCGTCCCCCGCGGCGATCATCGCCCTGCTGCCCTCTGCACGCATGTCATCCCCGACGCAGGCTGCCCTGTCTGACCCGCCAAACGGATCAAGGTCACGCTTAGTTCCCGTCCCGCAAAGCGTCGCCGCAATTTTTTTTCGCCGCAATTCCGCCCGGTGTCAGCCGCCTCGCTCGCGCTGGAATCTGCGGGTTCGGCCGCCCAGCGACTCCGGGCGGTTCAAGGCCTTGCGGAATTCGTCACGCCGCTCGTGGATCGAGGCGATGACCAGCCCCATGGGCACGCCGATCTCCACGAGCACAGCCTCGGAAAGCTGCAGGCTGGCCTCGACCGTCTCCGGCACCGCATCGGTCGCGCCGAGATCGTACAGGCGCTGGGCGTGGCGCGCGTCCCGCGCACGGGCCACGATGGTCAGGTCCGGACGCAGTTCGCGAGCCACCGCCACGATCGATTCCGCGCCCTCGGGGCTGTCCATGGTGACCACCAGCGCGGCGGCTTCGGCAAGGCCGCAGCGCATCAGGAACTCGGCGCGCGCCGCGTCCCCGAAATAGATCGCCTCGCCGGCTCGTCGGCCCTGTTCCACCAGCTTGGGATCCAGCTCGGCGCCAACCCAGGCTATGTCGTGCCGCCGCAGCATGTCGCCCACCAGCCGCCCGACGCGGCCGTAACCCACCACCAGCACCTGCTGCGCGCCGCCAGTGTCGCCCTCGGGCTCAGGCGGCAGCTCGCTCGGCGTCACGCGGCGGCCGCTCAGGCGCAGGCCGAGCTGGGCGAGGAAGGGAATGGAGAACATCGAGAGCGTGGCGGCCACCAGCAGCGTCTGGCCCGCTGTGCGACCGACGATCCCCTGGTCCATCGCCTGCCCCAGGATGACGAAGGCGAATTCTCCGGCGCCCGCCAGCAGGAGAGCCGCCTCGATGGCGCTCCGGCTCTTCAGGCCAAAGACGCGCGCCAGGGCGAAGATCACCGCCGTGTTCAGCAGCACCATCGAGACCGCCGCACCCAGGATGATCAGCGGCCGCTCGAGCAGAAGCGGGACGTTCAGGCCGATGCCGACCGAAATGAAGAACAGGCCCAGCAGCAGGCCCTTGAACGGCTCCACCCGAACCTCGACCTCGTGGCGAAACTCGGTCTCCGCCAGGAGCAGCCCTGCGATGAAGGCGCCGAGCGCCATGGACAGGCCGGTGAGCGCGCTGACCAACCCCGCGCCGATCACCACCAGCAACGAGGCGGCTACGAACAGTTCCTCGCTCTTGGCGCGCGCCACCGATCGCAGCATCGGACGCAGCAGCACGCGGCCGAAAACGAAGAGCCCGGCGACACCCAGGACCGCCGGCAGCAGGCTCAGCAGGGCGGCCGGGCCGAACGGCTGGCCGGATCGCTGGCCCATCAGCGTGAGGGTCACCAGGATGGGCGCCACCGCCAGGTCCTGGAACAGCAACACGGAGAAGGTCGCCCGTCCGGCGATGGAATGCTGTCGTTTCTGCTCCGACAGGATCGGCATGACGATGGCCGTGGACGACAGGGCCAGAGCCGCGCCCATGGCGATCGCGGCGGCCGGCGGCTGGCCCACGGCCCGGGCCGCGAGCGCCGTCGCGCTGAGGCAGAGCACGACCTGGGCCGCCCCCAGACCGAACACGTAGCGCCGCATGGAGCGCAGGCGCTCCCACGACAGCTCGAGCCCGATCATGAACAGGAGGAACACGACCCCGAACTCGGCGAGCTGGGAAAGCTCCTCGGGGTTGGAGATGGTGAAGGCGGACAGCCATTCGAAGCGGTCGGACAGGCTGCCCAGGCCGTAGGGGCCCAGCAGGACGCCCGCGCCGAGGAAGCCGAGGATGGGGCTGATGCGCCACTGACGGAAGATCGGAACCACGACCCCGGCGGTCGCGAGAAACAGGACGACATCCTTGTACGCGCCGGGCTGAACGTGGCCTTCCATCAGGTCTCCGATTTTCCGATGCCTCCACTATGGGGCATCGCGTCCGCTTGCGGAATCCCAGGAAAGTTATAGGAGGCGGCTTCGTGGGGTCGCCGAAGAACCAGATGCGCGCCGAGCGCCGGGCGATGATCGCCTTGCTCGCGGTGTTCTGCCTGCTGGTCCAGGCGCTCGTTCCCAGCCTCGCCGCCGCCTCACCCGCTTCGGCCGGCGAGATGCTGATCTGCACCGAGATGGGCCTGCAGACGGCGCCGGACTCTCCCGGCGCGCCGCCGGTCAGCCACGCCTGCAAGCATTGCCTGTGCCCGGCGCCTGCCGACACGCCGCCGCCGGTCGTCTCAGTCATACGGGTCGCCTACGCGGTGGAGTTGGCCGAAGCCCAGCCGGCGCCGCAGATTCGCATCCCGCCCGCCAGGGCGCCGCCGCGCCCGCCCGGGCAAGGACCACCGCTTCCGAACGCTTGATCGACCTCGTCGGCGCGCCATGCCGCGCGCCCGTCATCCTGCGTTTCGGAAACACCAAACATGTCTCTCATCTCGGGCGCGCTCGGTCGCGCCATCCTGCTGGGCGCCGGCGCCTGGCCTGCCCTCGCCTGCGCGGCGGAGGAAGCTCCCACCACCGTCGACAGCGTGATCGTCACCGGCGCGCGTAACCCCGAGTACCCGCCGGTCGTCCAGGACGCCCGCAAGCGGCTGTCGGAGACGCCGGGCGCCGTTTCGGTGATTTCCCAGGAGTCCTACCAGAACCGTTTCGCCCTCGCGCTCGACGACGTCCTGCGCGACGCGCCCGGCGTCTTCGCCCAGAAGAAGTGGGGCGGTGATATCCGCATCTCGATCCGCGGTTCGGGCCTGGGCAACGCCAACCACAACCGGGGCCTGCTCATCGCCCAGGACGGGGCGCCGCTGAACGAGGCCGACGGCTATGGCGACAGCCAGATCGCCGACCCGCTCAACACCCGGTTCACCGAGGTGTATCGCGGCGGCAACGCCCTTCGCTTTGGCGGCGCTCTGCTCGGCGGCGCAATCAACATGGTCACCCCGACCGGTCGTACGGCCGGCTTCGACAATCAGGCCCGCGTCGATGGCGGCAGCTTCGGCATGGTCCGCGAGCACGTCGCGGCGGCGCGGCAATGGGGCGACTGGGATCTCTATGTCTCGGGAACCAACCAGACCGGTCAGGGCTGGCGGCCGCAGAGCCAGCAGAACATCCAGTTCGCCACGCTGAACCTTGGCCGCAGCTTCGGCGAGGATCGCGAGGTCCGGCTCATCGTCAACGGTTCGAACATCAACCAGGAGATCCCCGGGGCCCTGACCCTTGCGCAGTTCGACGGCAACCCGCGCCAGCCCGCGGCAGGCAACTATGCCAACGACCAGGGCCGCAACCAGCGCGGCGTCCGCACGTCACTGCGCACCACATGGCGGCTGAACGACCAGACTGTCTTCGAGGGCGCGATCTATGGCGTCTGGAAGGACCTCGACCATCCAATCTTCCAGGTGATCGACCAGGAGAGCCGCAACTACGGCGCGTTCGGGCGACTGGACTGGAAGGGCGAACTGGGCGGCCGCCACGCCGACGCCTATGCGGGTGTCTGGCTGCGGACCGGCGACCTCGACTCGAATTTCTACGTCAACGTGAAAGGCGCGCGCGGCGCTCCGACCTCCCGCACGCGACAGAACGCCGACGCCGTCGACGTCTTCGGCGAGGCTCGCCTGTTCGTATCGGAACGCCTCGCGCTGGTGGCCGGCGCCACCTGGGGCCAGGCGAAGCGAGACTATCAGCAGTTCGCGGTCCCCGGGGTCGTCTCCACGTTCAACCTCAAGGCCTCCAAGGACTACAACTGGCTGGCGCCGCGGATCGGCGTGCTTTGGGAGGACGCCGACGGCGCGCAGATGTTCGCCAACCTCACCAAGTCGGTCGAGCCGCCAAACCACGGCTCGCTGTCGCCCACAGGCACGGGCTTCGCGCAGGTGAAGGCCCAGGAAGCCTGGACCGCCGAAGCCGGCTTCCGCGGTCGGCGCGGCCCGCTCACGTGGGACGTGACGTTCTACCGTGCATGGCTCGACAAGGAACTGCTGCAGTACACCGTCAATCCCAGCATCCCGGCCTCGACGTTCAACGCGGACGAGACCGTTCACCAGGGCATCGAAGCGGCGCTGGATTGGGAGATCGTTCGCGGCCTGCGCCTGCGCCAGACGTGGACCTACTCCGACTTCCACTTCCAGGGCGACGCGCAGTACGGCGACAACCGGCTGCCGATCGTGCCCAAGCACTTCTACCGGGCCGAACTCCGCTACCAGCACCCTGCCGGCTGGTTCGTGGCGCCTTCCGTGGAATGGACGCCCACAGGCGGGTGGGTCGACTTCAAGAACACGACCCGCGCTCCGTCCTACGCGCTGCTGAACCTCGGCGCGGGCTACGCGGTGAATGAGCGGATCAGCCTGTTCGTCGACATCCGCAACCTGGCCGACAAGGACTATATCTCCAACGTGCAGGCCCAGATCGCGGCGACCGCGGCCAGCGCCGCCTATTGGCCTGGCGACGGGCGCTCTGTCTTCGGAGGCGTGACATGGTCGTTCTGAGGTCCATTGCCCTCGCGGCCGCGGCGGCGCTCTTCGCCACCTCGGCGTCGGCCCACGTCAGCGTGCAGCCCGCGACGGCCGGCGCGGGGGCCTACCAGGTCCTTCGGTTCGGCGTCGGCCACGGCTGCCGCGACAAGGCCGACACCACGGCCTTGCGCGTCGAAATCCCGGCGGGCGTCACCGTGGCGCGGCCCCAGCCGAAGCCGGGCTGGGTGCTACAGATCGTCCGCGACGGCGAGACGGTCACCGCCCTCGTCTGGACCGGTCGTCTTCCGCCGGACCAGTTCGACGAGTTCGTCGTCCTGACCAAATTGCCCGACGCCGGTGGCCCGCTGGCGTTTCCGGCGATCCAGTCCTGCGGGGCGGAGCAGAACCGCTGGACCGAAGTCACCCCGCCCGGCGCGCCGCGCTCGAAATTTCCGGCGCCCATCCTCAACGTCATCACGGCCGCGCCCGAAGGCGGCCATGATCATCAGCATTAGGCATCCCCATGAAACTGGTACTCGCCGCCCTTGCGGCCGCATCGCTCGCCACCGCCACCCAGGCCGCTCCCAAGGTCGAGGCCGCCTGGACCCGTCCCGCCGGACAGGGCCAGACCGGCGCCGGCTTCATGACCCTGCGAAATCCCGACGGGAAACCTGACGCCCTGGTGTCGGTGCAAAGCCCGGCGGCGCGGACGGTGCAGATCCATCAGTCCAGCATGAGCGGCGGCATGGCCTCCATGAAGATGCTGCCCAGCGTGCCCGTCCCGGCCGGCGGCGCGGTCACCTTCGCGCCCGGAGGATACCACCTGATGTTCCTGGGTCTGACCCGTGCCGTGAAGGCGGGCGACGTCCTGCCGGCGACCCTCACCTTCGCGAGCGGCGCCAAGGTCAACACGTCCTTCGTCGCGGGCATGGGACCGCCCAGCGCGGCCGAGCACCACCACTGAGGCCTTCGCCTTCCTGACAGAAATGTAACGAGCGTAACGGCGCGGGCCCGGTTCATGGTCCGCGCCGACTGTCATCTTCCGATAGAGACCCGACCGCCATGAAGACTGCCTGGCTCGCCGCCACCGCCGCGGCCGCCCTGTTGGCCTGCGCGCCCGCCGCATTCGCCGCCGACACGTCCACGACGCCGCCGGCCGCGGCCCGTGACCTGACCAAGGCTCCGCGGATGGGGACGTGGGGCTTCGACCTCGCCGGGCGCGATATGGCCACGCCTCCGGGCAAGAGCTTCTTCGAGTACGCCAACGGCGCATACATGCAGAAGCTGACGATCCCGGCAGATCGCTCGACCTATGGCGCGTTCAACGTGCTGGACGAGCTCTCGAAGGATCGCATGCGCGCCGTCGTCGAGACGGCGGCCGCGGACACCGCGGCGAGCGGCGAAGGCGCCAAGGTCGGCGCGCTGTACCGCAGCTTCATGGACGAGGCGAAGGTCGAGGCCCTCGGCGCGAAGCCGCTGCAGGCCGACCTCGACAAGGTGCGCGCCGCGAAGACCCGCGCCGACGTGGCCCGCCTGATGGGGGCGACGGCCGCCGGCTTCGGCCAGAGCTTCTTCAATCCGCAGGTCTACGACGACGCCAAGGATCCGCTGAAGTACGCCGTCTACCTCAGCCAGGGCGGCATCACCCTGCCCGATCGCGACTACTACCTGGACGCCAAGTTCGAGCCCCAGCGGAAGGCCTATGAGGCCTATGTCGCGAGGATGCTCGCCCTGGCTGGCTGGGCGAACCCCGAGCCCAACGCCAAGGCCATCGTCGCCATGGAGACCGAGATCGCGAAGGTCTCATGGACGCGGGCCGAACGGCGCGACGACGACAAGACCTACAACCCCGTCGAGACGGCGAAGCTGGCGTCCTTCGCCCCAGGCTTCGACTGGAACGCCTTCCTCGGTGGCGCGAAGCTGACCGCTGCCCGGCGCGTCATCGTCGCCGAGAACACCGCCTTCCCGAAGATCGCCGCCATCTACGGCAAGACAGACGTCGAGACCCTGAAGGCCTGGCTGGCCTTCACGACGATCGACCAGGCCGCCGGCTACCTCTCCAAGGACTTCGACCAGGCGAAGTTCGACTTCCGCGGCAAGACGCTGTCCGGCGTCCAGGCCCAGACTCCGCGCTGGAAGCGTGGCGTGAACCTGGTCGACAGCAACCTCGGCGAGGCGGTCGGCAAGCTCTATGTGTCCGCCTACTTCCCGGCCGAGAACAAGGCCCGGATGGAAGCGCTGGTCGGGGACATCCAGACCGCGCTGAAGGCCCGTATCCAGAAGCTCGACTGGATGGGGCCGGAAACCAAGCAGAAGGCCCTGGAGAAGCTCGCCAAGTTCACCGTCAAGATTGGCTACCCCGACAAGTGGCGGGACTACTCGGCGCTGAACATCGTGGACGGCGACCTGTACGGAAACGTCGAGCGGGCCTCAGCTTTCGACTGGAATTTCCGCGTGGCGCGCCTGAACCAGCCGGTGGACCGTTCCGAGTGGGAGATGACCCCGGCGACCATCAACGCCTACTACTCCTCCACCAAGAACGAGATCGTCTTCCCGGCTGCCATCCTGCAGCCGCCGTTCTTCGATCCCGAGGGCGACCCGGCCATCAACTATGGCGGCATCGGCGGCGTGATCGGCCACGAGATCACCCACGGCTTCGACGATCAGGGCCGCAAGAGCGACGGCGACGGCCGGCTGGCGGAGTGGTGGACCAAGGAAGACGAGGCCAAGTTCAACGTCCAGGCCGAGCGGCTGGGCAAGCAGTACTCCGCCACCGAGGTCCTGCCGGGCGCCAAGATCAACGGCGACCTGACCATGGGCGAGAACATCGCCGACCTGGGCGGCCTGCTGCTGGCGCTCGACGCCTATCACCTCTCGCTGAAGGGGCAACCGGCGCCGGTGATCGAGGGCCTCACCGGCGACCAGCGCGTCTTCCTGGGCTGGGCCCAGGTGTGGCGCGGGAAGTACCGGGACGACTTCATGAAGCAGATCCTGGTCAGCGACCCGCACTCGCCGCCGGTCGCGCGCGTGGACCTGCCGATGCGCAACATCGATGCGTTCTACGAGGCCTTCGGGATCAAGCCAGGCGATCCGATGTACGTCCCGCCGGAACAACGGGTCCGCATCTGGTAGCGCGCCCTTCCCTCCCCGACGGGGAGGGTGGCTGCAAGCAAGGTGGCAGACGGGGGGAATCACGACCGGGCTTAGAGCGTGAACGCGCGCCCGTCTCGCTGGCGATCGCCATCCTCCCCATAAAGGGGAGAGATAATTGACGATGACGTCAAAAACATCGATGTCCTGAAAAAGATTCGGCCCGCAGCGGGGGATAGTCGCTGCGGGCCGTCTTGAGCAGTCGCTCTGATTGAGCGGGCGTTTCCTCCCCGAAACGCCGGAGACCTCAGGACTAGCGCCTTCATGTCTCTCGCCTGATGACAGAACGGCAATTTTCTACCC
>NZ_JANINU010000073.1 GCF_024508875.1 Phenylobacterium sp. | reverse complement strand
TCGGGTTCGACGTCTCGGGCATGGACACGTCGGTGGCGGCCGGGGACGACTTCTTCCGCTACGGCGTCGGCAAGTGGGTGGACCGCACGGAGATCCCGGCCGACCGCTCGAACATGACCAGCTTCGGGGTGATCCAGGAGATCGCCGCCAAGCGCACGCGGGCGATCATCGAGGACTCGGCGAAGGCGAACGCCCCCGAGGGCTCGGAAGCGCGCAAGATCGGAGATTTCTTCGCCAGCTTCATGGACGAGGCGCAGATCGAGACGCTGGGCGCCGCGCCGCTGAAGCCGGAGCTGGACGCCATCGCCGCGATCAAGACCCGCACCGACCTGTCGCGTGCGCTGGGCGGATCGATCCGGGCCGACACCGACGCGCTGAACGCCACCAACTTCTACACCGAGCGGCCGTTCGGCCTGTGGGTGGCCGAGGACCTGGACGACACATCGCAGTACCGCGCCTACCTGATGCAGGGCGGGCTCTCGATGCCTGACCGCGAGTACTACCTGGGCGATAGCCCCCGCTATGTGGAGCTGCGAAGCAAGTTCGAGGCGCATGTGGCGGCCATGTTCAGGCTGGCCGGCGTGAGCGAGCCCGAGGCGCGGGCCAAGCGGGTGATGGCGCTGGAGACGGCCATCGCCAAGGCGCACGTCTCGGTCGACGAGAGCGCGGACGTCGCAAAGTCCAACACCGTCTGGACGCGGGCCGAGCTGGCGAAGAAGGCGCCGGGGATCGACTGGACCGCCTTCCTGGCGGCGGCGGGCCTGCAGGACACGCCGCGGTTCGGCGCGTGGCAGGCGGGGGCCATCACGCGCGAGGCGGCGCTGGTGAGCGGCCAGCCGCTGCAGGCGTGGAAGGACTACCTGGCGTTCCACACGATCGAGCGGGGCGCGCCGTACCTCTCCAAGGCGTTCGTGGACGAGCACTTCGCGTTCAACGGCAAGGCGATGTCGGGCACGCCGCAACTGCGCGACCGCTGGAAGCGGGGCGTGGACTTCACGTCCAATGCGCTGGGCGAGGCGATCGGCAAGCTCTATGCCGAGCGGCATTTCCCGCCCGCCGCCAAGGCCCAGGCGCAGGAGATGGCCGACAACGTGCTGAAGGCGTTCGGCCACCGCATCGACGCGCTGGACTGGATGACGCCGCAGACCAAGGCGCGGGCGAAGGCCAAGCTGGCCAACTTCCACGTCTATGTGGGCTATCCGGATGCGTGGCGGGACTATTCGGGCCTGGAGGTCGTGCGCGGCGACGCCTACGGCAACTGGCGGCGCGGGGTGCTGTTCGAGTACCGGCGGAACGTCGCCAAGCTGGGCAAGCCGGTGGACCATGCCGAGTGGGTGATGACGCCGCAGACGGTGAACGCGCTGTTCGGGCCCAGCCAGAACGCCATCTTCTTCCCGGCGGCGATCCTAGAGCCGACGTTCTTCGACCCTAACGCCGACGCGGCGGTCAACTATGCGGCCATCGGCGGGGTCATCGGCCACGAGGTGAGCCACGGCTTCGACGACACCGGGGCGCTGTTCGACGAGAACGGCAACCTGAAGAACTGGTGGACGCCGCAGGACATGGCCCGGTTCAAGGCCGAGACCAAGAAGCTGGCCGACCAGTACAGCGCCTACGAGCCGCTGCCGGGACTGCACATCAACGGCGAACAGGTTCTGGGCGAGAACATCGCCGACGTGGCGGGGCTCGCGACGGCGTACGACGCCTACCGCCTGTCGCTGAAGGGCGCGCAGCCGCCGGTCATCGACGGGTTCACGGCCGACCAGCGGTTCTTCCTGGGCTGGGCGCAGAACTACCGGGCGAAATACCGGGAGCCGGCGCTGCGGCGCGTGGTGGTGACCGACGTCCACTCGCCGGGGCCCTGGCGGGCGCTGACGGTGCGCAACCTCGACGCCTGGTATCCGGCCTTCGACGTGAAGCCGGGGCAGAGGCTGTATCTGGCGCCGGCCGACCGCGTGAAGGTCTGGTAGCGGGCTTGCCGCAGGTCATCCGGATCGCCGACGCGGACGACCCGCGGCTGGAGCCTTACCGCGAGGTGCGCGAGCGGGACCTGGTGGGCCGCCAGGGGCTGTTCGTGGCCGAGGGCCGGGTGGTGCTGGAGAAGGCGGTGGCGGCCCAGCCGGCGGCCATCGCCTCGGTGCTGGTCGCCGAGGCGCGGCTGGATGGGCTGGCTGACGTGCTGGCCGACCTGCCGGACGAGACGCCGGTCTATGCCGCGGCGCAGGCGGCGATGGACGCGGTGGTGGGCTTCCCGATCCACCGCGGCATCCTCGCCATCGGCCGGCGCGTGGACCGCGACGCCGAGGCGCTGCTGGCCGGGCTGCCGGCGCGGGCGCTTGTGGTGGGGCTGGTGGGGATTGCCAACCACGACAACATGGGCGGCGTGTTCCGCAACGCCGCCGCGTTCGGCGCGGACGCGGTGCTGCTGGACCCGACCTGCTGCGACCCGCTGTACCGCAAGGCGATCCGCGTCAGCGTCGGAGCGGCGCTGAGCGTGCCGTTCGCCCGGACCCAGGACCCCGTGGGCCTGCTGGAGCGGGCGGGTTTCGAGACGGTGGCGCTCTCGCCGCGGGGGGAGGTCGAGATCGGCGAGCTGGCGCCCGGGCCGCGCTCGGCGGCGCTGTTCGGGGCCGAGGGGCCGGGGCTGCCCGAGGCGGTGCTGGCCCGCACGCGACGGGTGCGGATCGCCATGGCGGGGGGCTTCGATTCCCTGAATGTGGCGACCACCAGCGGCATCGTCCTGCATCATCTGGCGAGGCGGCGGGAATTCCCGGTTTAAAGGCCCGCTTAACGGAAACCCGCGATACCTGAGTTTGGGCCGCAAGCCAGGCGGTCCGGGGGGAAGGAATGGGTCGCGAGCCGGGGCAAGGCGCCACGACGCCGATCGGTTTGGAGGGGTCGCGGGCGGTGTTCGACCGCGCCACGCGGCTGGCGCGCACCCTGTTCGGCGAGGTCGAGAGCAAGATCACGCTGAAGCTGGAAAACGGCTTCTGGCGCAGCCGCACCTACGAGACCGTCGTGAATTCCGGCTCGGTGCGCGAAGTGATCAGCCGCGGCGAGGTGGTCTGGATCGAGGACGCGACCAAGGATCCCAGCACCCGCGACGAGCCGTCGGTGACGGGCCCGCCCTATGCACGGTTCTACGCCGGCGCGCCGATCCGGCTGGCGGACGGCACGACACCGGGCGCGCTGTCGGTGATGGGCCTGGAGCCGCGGCCGTACGACGGCGCCCTGGCCCGGCGGCTGCAGGACCTGGCGGACTTCGTGGCCGACGAGTGGGCGCGGGTGGACGCCGCGCGCCGGCAGGCCGGCGCCGAGCGCACGATGACCGCCATCGTCGACGCCATGCCGGTCTCCGTGGTGCTCACCGATCGCGAGGCGCGCGTGCAATACGCCAGCCCCGGCTGGATCAAGGCGCGCGGGCTGGAAGGCGAAGAGATCATCGGCCGGACGCTGTTCGAGCTGCGACCCGACGTGTTCGAGCCGTGGCGGCAGGGGATCTTCTTCTGCATGGACGGGCACAGCCGCTCGATCGCGCGCGTGCCGTTCCCGAAGGCGGACGGCAGTCCGGGCTGGGCGAAGGTCGAAATGGCGCCCTGGCTGGATGCCGATGGCCAGGTGGCCGGGCTGATCCTCAGCTCGTACGACATCACCGAGATCGTCGAGGCCCTGGAGAGCACGGAGCGGTCGGAGCAGCGGCTGCGGGTGGCGCTGGAGCTGGCGGAGCTGCACGTCTACGAGGTCGACTACGTGCGGCGCGAGCTGTTCAAGGTGGGCGCCGAGGACACGTTCTTCGACCCGCCCAAGACCTACGACGACCTGCACAAGGACATCTGGACCACGGTCGACCCGCGCGATCGGCCCCGTGTGGTGGCGGCGTGGGAGGAGCACACACGCAGCGGCGCCCCGTACCGTCCGCAGCACCGGATGGCCCGGGCCGACGGCCGCGAGGTCTGGGCCGAAGGCACGGCCAAGTTGGTGGTGAATGACGACGGCAAGCCGATCCGCCTGGTCGGCGCCCTGCGCAACATCACCAAGCAGAAGGCGGCCGAGCAGGCGCTGGTGCAGGCGAAGGAAGAGGCCGAGGCGGCGAACCAGGCCAAGAGCGCCTTCCTGGCCACCATGAGCCACGAGATCCGCACGCCCCTGAACGGCGTGCTGGGGATGGCGCAGGCGATGGCGGCGGACGATGCGCTCTCGCCCGTGCAGCGCGAACGCATCGAGGTGATCCGCCAGTCGGGCGAGAGCCTGCTGACCATCCTCAACGACGTGCTGGACCTGTCGAAGATCGAGGCCGGCAAGCTGGACCTGGAGACCGCGCAGTTCGACATCGACGAGGTGGCGAAGACGGTCCACGCGACGTTCCAAGCCATCGCCGAGACCAAGGGGCTGGCGTTCGAGTTCAGCGTCGATAAGGCGGCGCGCGGAGTCTACGAGGGCGACCAGGTGCGGGTGCGCCAGATCCTCTGGAACCTGGTGTCCAACGCCCTGAAGTTCACCGAGAAGGGCGGGGTGAAGGTGCGGATCGGGCGGCAGGACGAGGCCCTGTCGCTGACGGTGTTCGACAGCGGCATCGGCATGACCGCCTTCCAGCTCGCCGGGCTGTTCCGCAAGTTCGCCCAAGCCGACGCCTCGACGACGCGCAAGTTCGGGGGCACGGGCCTCGGGCTGGCGATCTGCCGCGAACTGGCGGAAGCCATGGGCGGCTCGGTGAGCGCGACCAGCGCGCCGGGGATGGGCTCGACCTTCACCGCGGTCCTGCCGCTGAAGCGCGTGGCCGCCTCCGCGCCGAAGCAGAAGGCGTCCCGCAAGGCCAGGGCGAAGGCGAAGCCGGCCGACACGCGCCCGGTGCGCGTGCTCGCGGCCGAGGACAACGCCATGAACCAGTTGGTGCTGAAGACCCTGCTGGGCCAGATCGGCATCGATCCGGTCATGGTGGCGGACGGGCGCGAGGCGCTGGAGGCCTGGGAACGCGAGCCGTGGGACGTGATCCTGATGGACGTGCAGATGCCGGTGATGGACGGGCCGACGGCCACGGCCCTTATCCGCACGCGCGAGCGCTCGGAAGGGCGGGCGCGGACGCCCATCGTGGCGCTGACCGCCAACGCCATGTCGCACCAGATCGCCGAGTACCTGCAGTCGGGGATGGACGCCTTCGTGGCCAAGCCGATCGAGGCGGCCCGGCTCTACGAGGCGCTGCAGGCGGCGGTGGACGGCGAGGCGCCGGGCGACGCGGCGGCGGTGGCTTAGGCGCGCGGCGAGATCCGGAGATCCTCTACGGCGGGTGTGTGGGCGCCGGGGGGAGAACGAGGATCTCCGGTCCCTCTCGCGGGGAGACTGTCAGGCGGCTCGGCCGAACTCCACGGCCGAGATCACCACGTCCATGACCGTGTCGCGGAAAGCGACGACGGCCGGTTCGCCCGGGGCGGCGCCGGCGGCCACCATCAGGGGCAGAAGGTGTTCCTCGCGCGGGTGGGCCTCGCGTGCGTGGGGCGCGCTGTCCCAGTGGGCGAGGGCGGTCTCGCGGCGCCCCGGATCGGTGGCGGCCGCTTCGAGCCACTGGTCGAACGTCGCCGATCGCTCGGTGAAGGCCGGCGAGAAGCCGCGCATGTTGTGCCAGCTCATCCCTGAGCCCACGATCAGCACGCCTTCGTCCCGCAGCGGCGCCAGGGCCCGGCCGGCGGCGAGGTGCGCGGCGGGATCGAGGTCGGCCTTGAGCGAGAGCTGGACGACCGGGATGTCGGCGTCGGGCGTGACGAGCTTCAGCGGAATGAACACGCCATGGTCCCAGCCGTGGCCGGCGTCTTCGGCCGAGGCGATGCCCGCCTCGCCGAGGAGCCCGCGGACCCGGCGCGCCAGGTCGGGGGAGCCCTGGGCGGCGAAGGTCAGCTCATAGGTGTGCGGCGGGAAGCCGTAGTAGTCGTAATCGAGGGCGGGCCGGGCGCCAGAGCCGACGGTGAAGACCGGCGCCTCCCAGTGACCCGAGACGATCAGGATGGCCTTGGGCCGCTCGGGCAGGCTGGCGACCAGGCCCTGGAGGTAGGCCGCCGTGCGGTCCCAGGCATCCGCCGGACCCCGTGTCCACTCCATGAAGAAGCAGGGGCCCGCGCCGTGGGGGAGGAAGACGGTGGGCAGGGTCATGGCGATACCTGGGACCTTTCGTGGATTGCGGATCAGGCGGCCTTGGCGGCCGGGGCGTCGTCGATGATCTTCTCGACCCAGGCGGCGAACTGCGCGCCATAGGCCTTGAGGAACTCGGCCGTGCCTTCGTTCACCAGCTCGCCGGCTTCATCGAACAACGCGAAGGCGTTGCCGATGTAGGCCTCCTGGCTGAGCAGCGGCACGTTCAGGAAGACCAGCGACTGGCGCAGGTGGTGGTTGGCGCCGAAGCCGCCGATGGCGCCGGGCGACATGCTGATGACCGCGCCGGGCTTGCCGTTCCAGACCGACTGGCCATAGGGGCGCGAGCCCACGTCGATGGCGTTCTTCAGTACGCCGGGGACCGAGCGGTTGTACTCGGGCGTCACGAAGAGCACGGCGTCGGCGGCGGCGATCTCCTGGCGGAAGCGCACCCATTGGGCCGGCGGATCGGACTCCAGGTCCTGGTCGAAGTGCGGCAGGTCGCCGATCTCGACGATGTTGAACTTCAGGCCGGGGGTGACCGCGGCGAAGGCCTTGGCCAGCTTGCGGCTGACGCTGTCCTTGCGGAGCGAGCCGACGACGACGGCGACGTTGCGAACTTGAGTCATGACGAGGTCCTTTGCGAGAGGGAGGTTGTCAGTGGTTGGGATCAGGCGGCGGCGAGGCGCGCCCTGGACTGGCGCTGGCCGTCCAGGCTGTAGGCGCCGGCGCCGGTGGTGCTGAGCAGCAGGAAGACGAAGGCGAAGAGGATCGCCGGCTCGCCGCCGTTCAGCACCGGGTAGAAGCCCTGCGAGGCGTGGAACATGAAGTAGGCCACCGCCATCTGGCCGGCGGCGATGAAGGCCGCGGGGCGTGTGAAGAGGCCGACGACCACGAGCAGACCGGTGACCAGCTCGATCACGCCGCCGACGCCGAACAGGCTCAGCAGGGGCTGCTGGCCGGGCTGGGCGCCTTCCGGGAAGCCGGCCAGCTTGACGAGGCCGTGCTCGATGAAGAGCAGCCCGGTGACGAGGCGGAGCGCGGCGAGCGCCTGGGGCGTGAACCGGCCGGGGGTGAGGGATTGCGACATGGGAGAACCCTTCTTTCGTCCTGGTCCTTCGGCCGGTGGCCTTGGACTGATGGGAAGATGGGCAAAAGCCTGGGCGTTGATAATCCGGCCAATCCGGAGGACAGTGTCTCCGAAAAGGAAATAATCGCATGGACCGTCTCGACGAGATCCGCGCGTTCGCGGCCGTGGCCGAGGCGCGCAGCTTCACCCAGGGCGCGCGCAAGCTGGATGTCTCCGGCGCGCAGATCTCGAAGCTGGTGGCGCGGCTGGAGAACCGCCTGGGCGCGCGGCTTCTGAACCGCACGACGCGCGACGTCTCGCTGACCGACACCGGCCAGGCCTATCTGGAGCGGGCCCGGGACCTGCTGGAGGAGTTCGACGCGCTGGAGTCTTCGGTCAAGGACCAGAGCGGGCCGTCTGGCAACCTGAAGGTCTCCGCGCCGGTGTCGTTCGGCAAGAACCAGCTCACGCCCGCGCTGCTGGAGTTCGCGACCGGGTGCCTGGCGGTCTCGCTGGACGTCACCTTCTCGGACCGGATGGTCAACCTGGTGGAGGAGGGGTTCGACGTGGCCGTGCGCATCGGCCACCTGACGGACTCATCGCTGGTGGCGCGGCGGCTGGCGGCCGTGCGGATGATCACCTGCGCCTCGCCGGACTATCTCGCCGGGGCGGGGACGCCGCTGGCGCTGGAGGACATGGCCAGGCACGAGGCCATCCTCGACACCAACGCGCGCGACGCCACGCTGTGGCGCTTCGGACGCCGGGGCGACGCGCAGGAGGTGCGGGTGCACGGGCGGCTACGCTTCAACGGCGCGGAGGCCTGTGTGGAGGCCGCGGTGAAGGGCTTCGGCATCGTCCGCACGCCGGCCTTCGCGGCGGCGGAGGAGCTCCGGTCGGGCCGGCTGGTCCCGATCCTCTGCCACTTCGAGCCGGAGGAGATCTACGTCCACGCCGTCTATCCGCACGCCCGGCACCTGGCGGCCAAGGTGCGGGCGTTCGTGGACTTCCTGGCGAAGCGCTATTCGGGCGAGCCGGAGTGGCACCAGGGCTGGGGCCAGAGGCACCCGGCGGCGGGGTAGGGCGCGGAGCGCCAATCGGCCATCGAACCACCGCGATGTCGGACTCGCGACCGCTCGCGCGTCGTTCCCATAAGCCCGACGGGAGCTTTACAGCGAAGGACGCGATATGGACCAGAGCACTCAACCCAAGCCGCCGCAGAGTCCCACCACGGTCGCACGCAAGTCCGATCGCGAGCTGATCGTCACGCGAGTGTTCGACAGCCCGGTGGATGCGGTGTTCGACGCCTGGAGCCGGGCCGAACTATTCAGGGTGTGGTGGGCGCCGGCGTCGATGGGCGCGGTCGTGACCGCTTGCGAGATCGACGCCCGGACGGGCGGCGGCTACCGGATCACCTTCGGGCAGGGCCCAGAGGCCGCGACGTTTTTCGGCCGCTACCTCGAGGTGGCCCCGTCCTCACGACTGGTCTGGACCAACGAGGAGAGCGGGGAAGGGCCGGTGACCACCGTGACCTTCGCGGCGCACGGCCCAGGGACGCTGTTGACGCTCAGCGAGCTCTACCCGTCGCCGGAGCCCCTCGCCGACGCCATCGCCGGTATGCAAGCGATGGCGGGCGAGCAGTTCGCGCAGCTCGACGAACTCCTCGCCTCGCGACGCCGGGAGGCCGCGGGATCGGAGCCGGCTTAGGCGAAGGCGATCCAGCGGCCGGCGGCGGCGGTGGCGACCCAGACCAGGATGGCGGCGTAGGCGAGCGCCTTCACCGCCGGACCGCCGCCCGACTGGGTGCGGCCCGAGCTGACGATCTGGAGCGCGGCGGCGGCCAGGATCCAGGCGGCGTAGGCCAGGATCAGCAGCTTGTTCGCCGGATCGAGATGGGCGTAGTCGTCCGGCTTCCAGACGACCTGGTGCAGGGCGAGCTGGACCGCCATGAGGACGCCCATGCCGCCGAGGTAGATGAGGCGGGTCACGCCGCGGGTGACGAACAGCACGATCAGGGCGGCGGCGATGACCACATGCCAGAGGCCCGGGTTCACCAACTTGGCCACCCCGAACACGCCGACGCACAGGCCGAAGAGGGCGAGGCCGATCACGGCCCACAGCTTGGCGCCGCCGCCGAGACGGCCGTCCTGGCGCGCCGCGGGAAGGGCGACGCCGTAGGTCAGCACGAGCGCCGCGGCGAGGCCGAGCATCTTCGCGGTGAAGGCCTCCGAGGTGTAGAGGCGCTCGGGGTTCGACGTGCCGATCAGGACGCCGCTGAGGACGACGCCGACGACGCCGACGTTGAGCCAGGGCAGGACGCCGCGGCGCACCTCGGACGGGCTGTCGTCGGTGAGGCCGGCGCCGATGAGCCGCAGGTTCAGCAGGATGCTGGCGCCGCCCAGCAGGGCGAGCGACAGGATATGCAGCACTTCCCACTGGGCGAAGTACGGCTTGATCCATGCGCCGGGGAAGGTGTCGTCGAGGGTCGAGACCCACGGGCCGATGGACGGGAAGAGATCCTGAGGCGCGATCACTTGGTCATCTCCGTGAGGTCGATGGCGCCGCGTTCGGAGATGGCGCATTCCTGGGCGACGTTGGCCCAGTGGGGCAACGGCTTACCGCACTCGAACCAGTCGTAGGCGATGAAGCGGCCGAAGGTGATGACCGCGATCCACGAGAGGATCGAGACGGTCGCCGACAGCCGGGCCTTGGCCGGGGGCTTCTCTGCGGTGTCCCACGCGTCGCGGTCCTTCTGGACCCGGAAGTGGAAGACGAAGATGTTGATCGCCGCCACCGCCAGGAAGATCAGCTTCAGGCGGAACCACAGATTGTGGTAATAAAGCAAAGGCTTGGCGTAGAAGAGCAACAGCCCGGTCGTCACCATCAGCAGGAAGCCGAACACGGTGAGCGGCAGGACGCGGTCGCTGATCACCGAGACCGGCGTCCGGCGGAAGCCCCAACCCAGCAGCCGGAAATCGACCAGGAAGATCGTGCCGGCGAACAGCATGAGCGACAGGACGTGGGTGCCTTCAAGCAGGCCCCAGACGTTGAGGGTGCTGGCGAGCGCTTCGCTCCACGACGGATCGTATTCGCCAGGGCCCTTGCCGACCTGGGTGGCCAGCCAGACCAGGAAGTCGCGTATCAACTCGTATTCCCCCCGCCGATCCGCCAGTGTCCCGGCGGGCCCGCTTGATCTTGGAGCGTGACGGCGACGGGCCCGCAGAGGGGGCTGGCCGCCATGCTCGCGCATACCGGCTTTTCTAGGCGCGCCGGCCTTCGCCTCAATTGCGCATTTGCATCGCCGCCGCAATACGGCGTTTGCCGGCGAGGGAGGTCAGGCGGCGCGCGCGAGGTCTCGCAGGCCGTCGGCGAAGAGCTGGAGGCCGGCGCGCAGGGCGCCCAGACGCACCTCGGCCCGGCCGACGTCGCCGAAGCGTTCCGTGCGGATCCGGGTGGGGCCGCCGCGGCGGGCGCAGGCGAGGTGGACGAGGCCCGCCTCGGGGCCTTCCGCGAAGCCGGTGATCGAAACGGCGAGATGGGCGCGCGAGGCGGCCACGGCGCCCTCGGCCATGGCGCGGGCGCAGGGCTCGGACACCGCGCCGTCGGCCTCCAGGATGGCGCGGGAGACGCCCAGCAGCTCGTGCTTGGCATCGTCGGAATAGGTGACGAAGCCGCGCTCGAACGCGTGGCTTCGCCCGGGAATGTCGGTCAGCAGGGAGGCGAGCAGGCCGCCGGTGCAGCTCTCCGCCGTGGCCAGCATCAGCTCACGGTCGCAGGCGGACTGCAGCACCTCCTGGGCGAGGCGCTCGATGTCGTCCGGAATGGCGGGATCGAGGGCTTCGGCCATGGCCGGGTCAGTTCGGCCGGGTCTTCAGCTCGGCCTTGCGGGTGCGCATCTTCTCACCGACCGCCTTGAGGTCCATGTCGGAGCGGCGCACCTCGGGGAAATACTCGGTCTCCTCCTCCTCGACGTGGTGGTCGATCATCTCGCTGAGGACCTTCACCTTGGCGTCGTAGTAGTCGTCGGACGGCGACATCGCCTCGATCTGCTTCATCAGATCCTTGGCCGACGCGTGCTCGACCTCGGCCTCGTTGACGGTGTCTTGCTCGTCCACGAAGGGGCGCGATTCCGGGTAGAAGATCTCCTCCTCGAGGACCATGTGGACGCGCAGCTCGGCGATGATCTGCTGGGCGATCGACTGCTTCTTCGCGTCGTCGGACTTCGACTTCTCGTACTGCTTGAACAGGTCCTCGACCGTGCGGTGGTCGGCCATCAGGTCGCTGACGGCGTCGTTCGGGCGGGCCGAGGCGCGGCCGTCCTTGGTGAGGGGGGACTTGCTGCTTTGGGACTGGGTGGTCGCCATGGTCGCTCTCCGGGGTGGGGTGGGTCGCGGCTATGAACCCGCCTCTGCGGCCCAGGTTCCGGGGCCTTGCATTTCTGCCGCGCAGCGGCTCGTTAGGCGCATGAGCGGATCGCCCCGAGTCACCGTCGCCGGCGCCGGCGTGCTGGGTCTTGCGACGGCGCTGGCCCTGGCGGACGCGGGCTGCAAGGTCACCGTCTGCGATCCCGGCGGGGCCAATGCGTCCAGTGTGGCCGCCGGCATGATCGCGCCGGCGTTCGAGGCGGTGCTGGACACGGCGGCGCGGCCGCACCTGGACCTGCTGATGGCCGCGCGCGACCTGTGGCCCAGGCTGGCGCAGCGGGCGGGGCTGGCGCTGGACCGTTCGGGCACGCTGGCGGTGGGCGACGCGCGCTGGCTGGCCGGAGTCGCGTCGGGCTTCGCCGGGCTGGACCTTCGGCCCACGATCCTCGGGGGCGAGACGGCGCGCGGGTTGGCGCCGGGGCTGTCGGAGGCGTTCGGCGAGGCCCTGCTGAGCCGCGAGGACTGGAAGGTCGACGCGCCGACGGCGATGGCCGGTCTCGTGGCCGCCGCGACCGCCGCCGGGGTCGAGTTCCGCCGGGACGTCGTGCGCGGCCGCGGCGAGGCCGACGTCCTGGTGGTCGCCACGGGGGCGGCGAAGAGCCTGGTCGAGGTCGCGCCGGAGCTGGCCCGCCTTTCGCCGATCAAGGGGCACATCGTCCGCGTCGCGGCGCCGGCGCAGGGGGTCACGGTGCGGGGCGAGGGGATCTACGCCGCGCCCGGCTCGGACATGGCGTTCGGCGCGACCATGGAGCCCGGCCGGGCGGACGTGGCCGTGGAGGCGGACAAGGCGGCGGGCTTGCTGGCGGCGGGGCTGCGGCTGTTCCCGGGGCTGACAGGGGCGCGGGCCCAGGCGGCGGCCGGGGTGCGGGCGGCGACGGCGGACGGGCTGCCGATGGTGGGGCCGGGCGAGACGCGGGGCGTGATGCTGGCCGTGGGCTCGCGCCGCAACGGCTGGCTGCTGGCGCCGCTGGCAGCCCAGGTGATCGCCGCTTGCGTGACCGGGCGTGATCCGGGCCCGCTGGCGGCGCGGCTGGATCCAGGGCGATTTGCGGGGTGACCATGAACGGCTTCTGGTTTTCGGACGAGCAGCAGGCGATCCGCGACGCGGTGGTGCGCCTCTGCGCAGGGTTCGACGCGGCCTACTGGCGGCGGACAGACGAGACCGGCGAGTTTCCCGAGGCCTTCGTGGCGGCGATGGCGCAGGCAGGCTGGCTGGGCGTGGCGATGCCGACCGAGCTGGGCGGGGCGGGCCTGGGCCTGACCGAGGCGGCGATCGTCATGCAGGCGGTGGCCGAGAGCGGCGCGGGCTTCTCGGGCGCCAGCGCCATGCACCTGAACATCTTCGGCCTGATGCCGGTGGTGAAGTTCGGCAGCGAGGAACAGCGGAAAAAGGCGATCCCGCGGATCATCGCCGGCGAGGACCGGACCTGCTTCGCCGTGACCGAGCCGGACGCGGGGCTGGACACCACCAGCCTGACGACGCGGGCGACGCGGACCAACGACGGCTACGTCATCCGTGGTCGGAAGATGTGGACCACCAACGCCCAGCGCGCGACCAAGATGCTGATCATCGCGCGGACCACGCCGAAGGAAGAGGCAAGGCGGCCGACCGAGGGCCTGAGCCTCTTCTACACCGACTTCGACCGCAGCCGGATCACGGCGACGCCGATCCCGAAGATGGGCCGGAAAGCCGTTGAATCGAATGCGGTTTTCATCGACGACCTGCATGTGCCGGCCGAGGACCTGGTGGGTGAGGAAGGGCGGGGCTTCTACTACCTGCTGGAGGGGCTGAACCCCGAGCGGGTACTGATCGGCGCCGAGGCGGTGGGGCTGGGCCGGGCGGCGCTGGCGCGGGCCGCGGGCTATGCCAAGGAGCGGGTCGTGTTCGGCCGGCCCATCGGCCAGAACCAGGGGGTGGCGCACCCGCTGGCCAAAGCCTGGGCCGAGCTGGAGGCGGCGAACCTGATGGCGTTCAAGGCGGCGGCGCTCTTCGACGCCGGGCGCGAGTGCGGCGCCGAGGCCAATGCGGCCAAGTACCTGGGCGGCGAGGCAGGGTTCAACGCCTGCGAGGCGGCGGTGCTGGCGCACGGCGGCATGGGCTACGCCAAGGCGTTCGACGTCGAGCGCTACTTCCGCGAGGCGATGATCGCCCGCATCGCTCCGGTCAGCCGCGAGATGATCCTGAACTACATCGCCGAGCGCGTGCTGGGCCTGCCGAAAAGCTACTAGGGCAGGCCCAGGCGGGCCGCTACTTCGGCAGGCGGAAGGCGATGGGGATCGAGACCTGGGCGCCCCCGACCGGGCGGCCGTCGACGGTCTGCGGGCTCATGCGGAAGTACCTGGCGAGCTTCAGGGCCGCGGCGCCGAAGCCCATGTCGTCCGGGGTTTCCGAGACGACGCGGCAGGCGCTGACGGCGCCGGCGTCGGTGACCTCGCACGAGATCACGGCGCGGCCCTCGATCTCCATTCGGACGGCGCGGTCGGGGTAGAAGCGCGCCATCTCCCCGCCGCTGGGCCGACTGACCCAGGTCGGGTTCCGGATGACCGGGTCCGGCGCGGGCGGGGTCGGCAGCGCCGGCGGGGCGGCGATGACGGGGCCAGGCGTCGGAATGGGGTCGGCCACCGGCGGTAAGGGCGTGGGCGCGACCGGGATCGGGGTCGTGGTGAGGACCGGCGGGCGCGGGGCCGGCGTCAGCGGGCGGGGCGTCTTCGGCGGCGGCGGCGGGGGCGGCTTGGGCAGGGTGTAGATTTCGATGTCGACGGGCTTGTCGACGGCCACCTCGGCCTTCGGCGGGGCGAACTGCATCATGGCGAGGTAAGCCGCGACGAGAGCGTGGACCCCCAGGGAGATTGCAACGATCAGGCTGGTGCGGCGGGACATGCGCCGCTTGGGCGCGGCGAAGTCGAAGACGGTGGGCTGGCGGATGACCATGGGCAGGCTCCCGAATGATTTACATTCGTAATGCATTCGGAAATTACAGCGGTAATGTGGCGACGGTCCGGGCCTGACGCACATTCGTAAACAGGGTTAGCCGGGCGTTAACCATGATCGGCGACTCCTGCAGCATGGCCGTCGAGGGAATCCGAGGCATCGTCGAAGCCGCCATCCAGCGCGCCTCCCAGGCGACGGGGGTGGACTTCGGATTCCTGATGAAGACCGCGAACCGCGAGAGCAGCTTCAACCCGCGCGCCCGCGCCGCGACGTCGTCGGCGGCCGGCCTCTTCCAGTTCGTGGACCAGACCTGGCTCTCGACCCTGAAGCAGCACGGCTCCAAGCACGGCTATGCGCGCTATGCGGACCTGATTTCCCGCGGTTCGGACGGGCGCTATCGCGTCGCCGACGGCGAGGCTCGGCGCGCGGTCATGGACCTGAAGCTGGACCCGCACGCCGCCTCGCTGATGGCGGGCGAACTGGCCGCCGACCACGCGGCCTATCTGAAGGGGCGGGTGGGGCGCGAGCCGACCTCGGGCGAACTCTATGTGGCCCACTTCCTGGGGCCGGCCGGCTCGGCGAAGCTGATCCAGGCGGCCGAGAGCCAGCCCGGCGCCACGGCCGCCTCGCTGTTCCCGGACGCGGCGCGCGCGAACAAGGCGATCTTCTACCGCGAAGGCCGGGCGGCGACCGTGGGCGAGGTCTATGCGAACCTCACCCGCACGGGCGGCGGCGGCATGGCCGTGGACCGGCCCGACGCGGCGAGCGACCCGGTCGACGGCGGCTTCATCCAGTACGCCTCGACCCGGCGCGCCTCGCGCCAGCGGGAGCAGGACGCCCTGGTCGCGATGATCCTGCGCGGCTCGCAGCCCGCCGATCAGGCCGGCGTCGGCAGCCGCCTGACCGGCTCGCTCTTCACCAGCGAGATGCTGAAGGTCCTCTCGGACAGCCGCGACAGCTAACTCTTCCCTCTCCCGCGCAGCGGAGACGGGGGGTCAGGCGGCGGCGCCGTCGGCGAACATCGCTTCGATCTGCGCATCGTCGTAGCCGATCTCGGCCAGGACCTCGCGCGTGTGCTCGCCCAGGCGGGGCGCGCGGGGCAGGCGGGTGGCGTCGGCGCCGGGGAAGCGGGCGGGCGCGGCGGGCGAGCGGTAGGCGCCGCCCTGGCCATCCTCGACCTCGACGAACGCGCCCGCGGCGGCCACCTGCGGGTCCTCGGCCACCTCGCCGGGGGTCTGGAGCGGCGCCCAGACGAGGTCGGCGGCGTCCAGCCGGCGGGCGATCTCGTCGAAGGGCAGGGCGGCGAAGCCGGCGTCCAGTTCGGCCGAGAGCTGGGCCGCGTTCTGCCGGCGGGCCTTGCCGGTGGCGAAGCGTTCGTCGGTGATGAGGTCGGCGCGGCCGGCGGCCTCGCAGAACTTCTCCCAGCCGCCGCCCGAGCCACGGGGATTGTGCACGAACCAGCGCCCTTCCGAGCTCTGGAAGTAGTTGGACAGCGCATTGATCGGGTTGGCGCGCGGACGCACCGAGGCGACGCGGCCGAACTTGAGCTGCACGGCCATGTCCGAGCCCATGAGGTAGACGCCGGAGGCCAGCAGCGACGTCTGCACTAGCCGGCCGACACCCGTCCGCTCGCGCTCGTAGAGCGCCGCCAGGATCGCCGAGACCGTGGCGAGCGAAGTGGTGTGGTCGCCGACGCCGGAGGTGCGCAGGAAGGGCTCGGCCCCCTTCGGCGCAGTCATGTAGCCAATGCCCGAGCGCGCCCAGAAGGCGGTGACGTCAAAGCCCGGGAGGTGCGCCTCGGGTCCTTCGAGGCCGTAGCCGGTGATCACGGCGTAGATCAGCCGGGGGTTGGCCTTGCGCAGGGTCTCGTCGTCGAGGCCGTTCTTCTTCAGGGAGACCGGACGGACGTTGGTGAGGAAGACGTCGGCCTCGGCCGCGAGCTTGGCCAGCGCGTCGCGGCCAGCGGGCTTGGAGATGTCGAGCACGACGCCGCGCTTGCCACGGTTGTCGAGGTCGAACGTCGGGTTCGATCCCAGGTCGTTGGCGAGGTCCTGGAAGATGTGGCGCATGTTGTCGCCGCCCGGCCGCTCGACCTTGATCACCGAGGCGCCCCAATCCGCCAGGATGCCCGCCGCGCCGGGACCGGCGATGTAGGCGGAGAAATCGACGACCTTCAGACCTTGCAGCAGCACGCGGGCCTCCCTTTTGCGGCCAACGTAGCGGAGGTGACGGGACGGCGCCTACGCCGCGCAGGCTCCATCGTTGGCCGGCGCGCGGGGCGAGACGGCTTCGGCTACGGCGCGGGCGATGGCCGGGACGGCGACCGGGCGGCGCAGAAGCGCGTCGGCCCCCGCCGCGAGAATCGCCTCGGCGTCGGCGGCCTCGCCGCTGGTCAGACCGACGACGGGGGTTTCGGCCGCGGCGCCGGCGAGGCCGCGCAGCGCCGAAATCGCCTCCGCGCTGTCGGCGACGACAAGGTCGAGGTCGCAGATCCGGGCGAGGCCGACAGCCCGCTCGCCGTTCGCGGCCTGGACCACCTGGTGGCCGAGCTGTTCGAGGCAGGCGCGCAGCATGGCGGCGGCGTGGGCGTCGGTCTCGACCATCAGGATGCGGAGGCGACGGGTCGGCTCGGGCGCCGACGGCGCGGCCGGCGTCGCAGGCTCAGGCGCGGGCCGGGTTCCGGCCGCGGCGTCGAAGGGCAGGTCGAGCGTGAAGCAGCTGCCCAGGCCCGGCGTGCTCTCGGCGCGCAGGTCGCCGCCCATCAGCCGCGCGAGACGCACCGCGAGCGGCAAGCCCAGCCCGGCGCCCGAGGCGCCGGCGGCGGTGCGGCTCACGCGCTCGAACGGGCGGAGGGCGGCGGCGAGCTCGGCCTCGGAGAGGCCGGGGCCGGTGTCGGCCACGGCGGCGAGGACGCGGTCGTCCTGGATCGACAGCCGGACCTCGATCCGGCCGCCAACGGTGAACTTCACGGCGTTGCCGATAAGGGCGGCCAGCACCTGGCGCGCGCGGACCGGGTCGGCGATCGCGCGGCCTTGGCCGTCGGCCAGCCGCTCGTCCATCTGCAGCGCGAGGTCGAGCCCCTTGGCCGTGGCGGCGGGCCGGCTCTGCTGCACGAGGTCGCGCGCGACGGCGGCGAGGTCCACCGGCCGGGTCTCGACAGTGAGGCGGCCCGCCTCCGCGTCCTCGGCGTCGACGGTCGTCTCCAGCACCTGCAGCAGGTCGTTCACGGCGTCGAGGGCGGCGGCGACCTGTTGGCGCGAGGGCGCGGCGCGACCGCCGGCGGCGGAGCCCAGGATGTGGGCCACGCCGGTCAGGCCGTTGCGGATCTCGTCCGACAGAGTGGAGACGAGGTCGGACTTGGAGCGGGCCAGCCGGCGCGCCGCCTCGGCCTGCCCGGCGCGGTCGGCGATGAGCACCTCGCGCTCGGCGGCCAAGGCGAATTGGGCGCGCAGGATGCGGTTGACCAGCAGGGCGAGCGCCAGGGAAAGCGCGGCCGCGGTCAACGCGATGCGGGCGATGTCCTGATCCTCGGGCTGCAGGAAGAGGCCGACGAGCGGTCCGGCCAGGGCGGCCGGGGCCACGATCAGCAGGCTGGGCAGCCAGGTTGCGGTGAAGACGACGCAGACCATTGCGCCGCCCAGCGTCAGGAGCAGCAGGGTTTCCCGCACGGGGCCCGCGAAATGGGCGAAGAGCGCCAAGCTCGCCATCGCCAGCGACCAGACGAGGCCTGCCAGCACGTGGACCCGCGCGCGCCTGCGCAGGTCGGCTCCGGCCGGCGTCTTCAGCCAGTTCACCGCCGCATAGAAGCCGCCCCAGCCGACGGCGAACGCGGCCAGGTTGACGCTCATCCAGGCGGCGTTGGCGGCGTGGCCGGCCACCCAGACGAAGATCGGCAGGCCGACGCCGAACGCCAGTAGGGCGTAGGGCAGAAGCGCGGCCTGGGCCGCCATGCCCTGGGCGTCTTCGGAAAGGCCGGGCGCGGGAGCGGAGGGGGGCGTGGCCACGGATGGGTCCCTGATTTCGGCAGGATGCGACGCTATGGCGCCACCCGTTGGCGGCCCGTTACGCGAAATCCTTAATCCACAGATTCGGTCGGCAACCTCCCGTTAAGCTTGACCGGGCAAATGTCGAATCGCGGGACTCCGAAGCGTCTTCGGAGGGGGATCGAGAGACGGGGATGGCGACGACGCGTTCGGCGCTGACGGACGAGGACATTCGCACGCTGGTGAAGGGGGCGACCCCGGACGAGCGCGCGCTGGCCGCCCGGAAGCTCTGCCACAACATCGATCGCGCGCCGCTCTCGTCCGAGGATCGTGAGCTGGCGGCCGACATCCTGCGCATCATGGCGGCCGACGCCGCCGAGATGGTGCGCAAGGCGATCGCCGAGACCCTGCAGGCCTCGCCCCTGGTGCCGCGCGACGTGGCGCTGCAGCTTTCGCGCGACGTCGAGAGCGTCTGCCTGCCGCTGCTGTCGTTCTCGCCGGCCTTCACCGACGCGGACCTCGCCGAGATCGTGCGGCTGGGCGGACCGGTCCGACAGGTGGCGATCGCGCGGCGGCCCGAACTGTCGCGCACGGTCACCGAGAGCCTGGCCGAGCATGGCGGCGAACGGGCCGTCGCGGCGGCGTGCGGCAACCCGGGCGCGGACTTCGCCGAAAGCGCGCTGAACCGCATCGTCGACCGGTTCGAGCGGTCGGAGCGCGTGCTGGCCTCGGTGGCCTATCGGAACGCCCTGCCGCTCTCGGTCACCGAACGGCTCATCAACCTGGTCACGGAACAGGTCCGCGACCACCTGCTGACGCACCACGCGGTCACCGCCGAAATGGCGATGGAGATCGTGACGGGTACGGCCGAGCGGGCGACCGTCGACCTGGTGGACCAGGCGGGCAAGGCCGCCGACGTCCGCACTCTGGTGACCCACCTCAACGCCGAGGGCCGGCTCACCGCCTCGCTGCTGCTGCGCGCGCTGGCGAGCGGGCACATGACCTTCTTCGAGTGGGGCGTGGCCGAATTGGCCGGCGTGCCGCACCACCGCACCTGGTTGATGATCCACGACGCCGGCCCGCTGGGCCTGCGGGCGATTTACGAGCGGGCCGGCCTGCCGGCGCGGCTGTTCCCCGCGTTCCGGGCGGCGGTCGACACTTACCACTCCATGGAGTTCGACGGCGGGTCGAAGGACCAGGAGCGTTTCCAAGAGCGGATGCTGCAGCGCTTCCTCACCCAGCCCGAACAGGCCGCGCGCGAGGACGTCGACTACCTGCTGAGCCGCATGGACGGCCGCCTCGCCCCGGCGCCTGAGCCGGCCGAGGCGGAGGTCGAAGAGGACGTCGTCCTCATCGCCTGACGGTTCCCCGGGGTGAGCCTTGCCTGGGGCGGGCGGGGGGACCAAGCTGACGCGCATGAGCGAAACGCCCCAACCGGCCGAGACGAAGCCGGCCGCCACCATCCTGCTGCTCCGTGATGAGCCGCAGTTCGAGGTCCTGATGGTCAAGCGCCATCATCAGATCGACTTCGCGTCCGGCGCCCTGGTGTTCCCGGGCGGCAAGACCCACGGCGGCGACCTGGACGCCGGGTGGGCCGAGCATTGCACCGGCTGGGAGCGGTTCGACGACGAGCAGCGCAGCCTGCGCATCGCCGCGATCCGGGAGGCCTATGAGGAGGCCGGGATCCTGCTGGCGGAGCGGCTGGACGGCTCGGACTTCGCCGAGGCGAGCGATCCGCAGATGCGCTCGGCCGTGGATCGCGGCGAGGCGGCGTTCATCGACGTGGTGCGCGAGCTGGGCGTGCGGCTGCGGCTGGACGCGCTGAGCGTCTTCGCCCGCTGGATCACGCCGACCATGATGCCGAAGCGCTTCGACACCTGGTTCTACGCCGTGCGCGCGCCCGCCGACCAGGTGGCCGCCGCCGATGGCCGCGAGGCCGTGGATGCGGAGTGGATCGCGCCGCAGGAGGTGCTGCGACTGGCCGACGCTGGCGAGCGGACGGTGATCTTCCCGACGCGGATGAACGTGCAGTTGCTGGCCGAGGCGAACAGCGCGCAGGACTGTGTGGCGCGCGCCGAGGCGCGAGCGCTGGTGCCGGTGCTGCCGCAGGTGGAGGTGCGGGACGGCGCACGCTTCCTGGTGCTGCCGCCGGACGCCGGCTACGGCCCCGTCGCCGAGGCGATGGAGCGCACGCAGCTCGCGATGAAGGTGTAGGCGCCGCTTAGGCGCCGAAGTCGCGGATGCGGCTTTCGAGTTCCTGGACGAGGATCTTCCCGACCGGGTGTTCCTCGGTCTTGATGTCGTCGCGGGCGGCCGCCTTGATGGCGTCGATGTGGGCGTCGATCAGGGCCACCGGGGCTTTCAGGCGCTTGGCCTTGTCGTCGATCAGGCGGCAGAGCAGGGCGGCGATGCGGGTGATCAGCGGGAAGCCGTAGGTGGTGCCCAGGCCCTTCAGGTCATGGGCGCGCAGGTAGAGGCTTTCCATGTTCTCGGGCGTGGCGCCTTCGGTGCGGACCGTCTGGCGGGCGCCTTCGAGCTTGGTGATCTCGTCGTTGAGCCACTGGGTGAAGTTGCCCGACAGGCTCTTCAGCGCGGCTTCGGCCTTGGCGATCGCGGCCGGATCGATGGCGCCGAGACGGCCGCCGCCCACCTTCAGGCGCAGCGCGTTGGGGGCCTGGATCATCTGGCCGGACTTGGGTTCGCTCACGTGACTCTCCCGAACGATCGCACGGCGAAAATAAGGTGAACCCGTTAATGACCGGTGTCGGCAGGACTTTTCAGACCGAGAACTGCTCGGCCAGGACCCGCTCTTCCAGGCTTCGGCCCGCGTCGAACAGCATGATGAGGGACACGTCGCGGTCCTCGGCGATGTAGACCTCCATTACGTTCGGCGCCTCGAAGTTGTCGGCCACGGCGCTGACCGGGCGCTTCTCGCCCTCCAGCACCTCCAGGCGCAGGCGCGCGGTGTGCGAGAGCAGGGCGCCGCGCCAGCGGCGGGGGCGGAAGGCGCTGATAGGGGTCAGGGCCAGGATCTTGGCGTCGAGGGGGATGATCGGGCCGTGGGCCGAGAGGTTGTAGGCGGTCGAGCCCATCGGCGTGGAGATCAGGGCGCCGTCGCAGATCAGTTCGGACAGCCGCACCTTGCCGTCGACCGAGATTCGCAGCTTCGCCGCCTGGCGGGTGGTGCGCAGGAGGCTGACCTCGTTGAACGCCAGGGCCTCGTGCGTCTTGCCGTCGACGTCGACGGCCTGCATGCGCAGCGGGTGGATTTCGGCGTGCTCGGCGGCGTTGATGCGGCCCAGCAGATCGTCCTCGGCGAACTCGTTCATCAGGAAGCCGACCGAGCCGCGGTTCATGCCGTAGATCGGTTTGCCCGCCTGCATCAGCTCGTGGACCGTCTCCAGCATGAAGCCGTCGCCGCCGAGGGCGACGATCACCTGGGCGTCGTCGAGCCCCGCATCGCCGTAGCGCGCCACCAGGCGGTCACGGGACTCCTGGGCTTCCGGCCGGTTGCTGGCGACGAAGGTGAGGCGAGTCACGAACGACTTTTTCATCGGCGGCCAGAGCCACTCCGCCTTCAAACGGAATCATCCGAAGGGGAGGAGAGGGCTCCATCTCCTTGTTTTCGATCGCGATCTCTTCGCCGAACGGGCCTCCGCCCCGGCGGATCGCGCTCTAGAGACGCCCGAAGCTCCGCGCCGTGTCAAACGCCGGTTTGAGTCAGGCGTATGACAGGGCCCGAGCGGCCTGGCGGAAGGCGGCCGCGGCGACCTCGGCAGAGACCGGCGCGAAGGCCACGGACGCCTTGCGCGCGCCCTCGGCGCCGCCGCCGGGACGGCCGTCGTTCAGCTTGCGCGTCATGTCGAGGATGTCGGGGAAGACGCTGCGGTCGATGCCGACCGCCGAACAGGCCAGGGCCAGCAGTTCGGGGCGGTCGGAATCCAGCGTGGCCTGCACCTGGCTGACGTCGAAGCGGCCGAGGGCGGCGAGAGCGGTGGCGAAGAGGCCCAGCTTGCCCTCGCGCAGGGCGCGGATCAGGTAGGCCGGCCGTAGCTGGCCGGCGCCGTGCAGCTTGTCGATCAGCCGCTGTTCCATCATCTCGCGCTCGCCCTCGCGGGCCGTGCGCGGCGCGGCCTCGGCGGCCGTGACGCCGTGCTGGGCCTCGCTCATGGAGGCGGCCAGGGCCTCGTCCAGGACGGTGACGTCCAGGCGGAAGCGGTCGGCCAGCCCCTGGCGCAGGGCCAGCCCGACCCACAGGTAGAGGCGTCGGGCGAGATGGTCGGTGAGCCGGGGATGCTGCGAGAGCGGCGTGCGCAGGGCCGCGATCTGGCGCGAGGCCTCGACCAGGTCCTCCATCTCGGACGGCGACAGCTCGGCGGTGTGGTTGCCGGCGAGGGCGGTGAGGACCGCCGGCTCGGCCTGTTCCAGGATCGCGGCGACCACGGTGCGGCCCAGGCTGGGCCGGCGGGCGACCTCGATCTGGTGTTCGATGGTGGCCTCGACCAGGAGGCGGACCAGGTCGACGTCCTGGAGCACCGGGCTCTGGGAGATGATCGGGCGGGCGATCTCGATGTCGTCGAGGGCCAGCACGTTGATCAGGGCGTTGGGCGCCCATTCGGCGGCGGCCAGCTTGTGGGAGAGGCGGTGGCGGATGTCGCGCTCGGCCTCGACCACGAGGCTCATGAAGATCGACGAGAGCAGGGCCTGGATCGCCGGGCCCTTCATCGCCTCGCTCGCGTAGGGCGAATCGCAAAGGTCCGCGATCGCCAGGAGCAGGCGTTCACGGTCCGCCGGCTGGCGGCTCTTTGCGAGATCGAGCAGGCTTTCGCTGCTCATCGCGAGGCTCAACGCCGGTCTCCCATTTCTACAGTACGAACACGGCTATATCCGACTCTGGGCGCGCCGAGTGAAGACATGCTTAAGCAAGCCCGCGAGGCGGAGGAACGAACGAAATGACGCAACCGCTCATCCTGGCGCTGGACCAGGGCACGACGTCGACGCGCGCGATCGTCTTCGGCGCCGACGGCCGGCCGCTGGCCGAGGCCGGCGCGCCGCTGCAGCAGCACTATCCGCGGGACGGGTGGGTGGAGCACGACGCGGAGGAGATCTTCGAGGCGTCGGTGGCGGTGCTGAAGGCGGCGGTGGAGAAGGCGGGCCGCGGCCTGTCGGAGGTGGCCGCCCTCGGGGTCACCAACCAGCGGGAGACGCTGGTGGTCTGGGAGAAGGCCACCGGGCGGCCGGTGCACAAGGCGATCGTCTGGCAGGACCGGCGCACCGAGGACCTCTGCGCGCGGTTGCGGGAGCAGGGCCGCGAGCCGCGGGTGACGCAGGTCACCGGCCTGCTGCTGGACCCCTATTTCTCGGGCACGAAGCTGGCTTGGCTGCTCGATCACGTGGCGGGCGCGCGAGACGCCGCGGCGCGGGGCGAGCTGCTGGCCGGGACGATCGACACCTGGGTGATCTGGAAGCTGACGGGCGGGAAAGTCCACGCCACCGACGCCACGAACGCCTCGCGAACGCTGCTGTACGATATCCGGGCCGGCGCGTGGTCGGCCGAGATGGGCGAGATGCTGGGTGTCCCGCTGGGCCTGCTGCCTGACGTGCGCGATTGCGCGGGGGACTTCGGGGAGACGGACCCGGCGGTCCTGGGACGGGCGATCCCGATCCGGGGCGTGGCGGGCGACCAGCAGGCGGCGCTGATGGGGCAGGGCTGCATCCGTCCGGGCGAGATGAAGGCCACGTACGGCACCGGCTGCTTCATGCTGATCAACACCGGCGAGACGGCGCCGGTGTCGGAGGCGCGGCTGCTGACGACAGTAGCGGCGCGCGTGGGCGGCAAGACCACCTATGCGCTGGAGGGCGCGATCTTCATCGCCGGCGCGGCGATCCAGTGGCTGGAGGAAGGGCTGGGCATCGAAGGCGGGCCGCAGGCGGCGGAGCGACTGGCGATGGGGGCCCGCCAGGACCTGCCCGTCGTTCTGGTCCCGGCCTTCACCGGCCTCGGGGCGCCATGGTGGGACGCCAATGCGCGGGGGGCGATCTTCGGCCTGACGCGGGACGCCGGCCGCGCCGAGATCGCCCGGGCCGCCTTCGACGCCTGCGCGCTGCAGACGCGGGACCTGATCGAGGCGATGCGCGCCGACGCGCCCACGGCGTTCCACGGGCAGGTGGAGCTGCGGATCGACGGGGGGATGTCGCGCAGCCCGTGGTTCAGCCAGCGCCTCGCCGACTTGACGGGCGTGGCGGTCTGCCGGGCGACGTACCAGGAGACCACGGCGCTGGGGGCGGCCCTGTTCGCGGGTCTGGGGGCGGGGGTGTATTCGGGCCTGGAGGAGGCCGCCGGCGCCCGGCCGCGCACCGAGGGCTACCAGCCGGCGATGGCGGCCGACCCGCGCGAGCGCGCCTACGCCCTGTGGCTGGACGCCGTGAACCGCGTTCGGTCCAGTTAGACCAACCGCACGCCGGGGGCGCCATCGACCAGCCGGCCGACGATTGAGGAGCGCCCGAAGCCACGGGCGTGGGCCAGGGCCAGGAGGTCGTCGGCGGCGTCCGGGGCGACGGCGATCAGGAGACCGCCGCTGGTCTGCGGGTCGGTGAGCAGGTCGCGCCGCCAGGGCTCGATCCCGGCGTCGTCCACCAGGGCCCCGTAGCTGGCCCAGTTGCGGGTCGACGCGCCGGTGCGGACGCCGGCGCGGACCAGGTCCTCGACGCCTGGCAGCAAGACCGGCGCATCCGCCGCCAGCTCGGCGGCGAGGCCGGCGCCACGCGCCATCTCCAGGGCGTGGCCGATCAGGCCGAAGCCGGTGACGTCGGTGACGGCGTGCACGCCGGCCAGGTCGGGCAGCTCGCGGCCCAGGGTATTGAGCTGGGTCGTGCTCTCGATCAGGGCGGCGTACCCGGCGGCGTCGAGGCGCTCCTGCTTGAAGGCGTTGCTGAGGACGCCCACGCCGAGCCCCTTGGTCAGCACCAGGACGTCGCCGGGCTGGGCGGTGCGGTTGGTCAGCACCTTGTCGGGATGGACGAGGCCCAGGGCCACGAGGCCGTAGATCGGCTCGACGCTGTCGATCGAATGGCCACCCGCGACCGGCACGCCGGCCGCAGCGCAGACCGAAGCGCCGCCGGACAGGATCCGGCCGATGGTTTCGGGCGAGAGCTTGTCGACCGGCATGCCGACGATCGCCAGCGCCAGGATCGGCGTCCCGCCCATGGCGTAGACGTCGGACAGCGCGTTGGTGGCGGCGATCCTGCCGAAGTCGAACGGGTCGTCGACGACGGGCATGAAGAAGTCGGTGGTCGCCACCAGCGCCTGCTGGTCGTTGAGCCGCCAGACCGCCGCGTCGTCCGACGTCTCCGGCCCGACCATCAGGTCCGGGAAGGCGCCCAGGGCGGGCGTGCGGGAGATGATGTCCTGCAGCACGGCCGGCGCCAGCTTGCAGCCGCAACCGCCGCCGTGGGCCAGGGAAGTCAGTCGCAGGATCTCGGCCATGGGCTCGCTCTCGGGAAGAAGCGCGCTATAGCACCGCGATGAGCCTCGAAGTCACCCAGGATGTCTCGGCCGCCGCCCTGGCCGGCTACGACATGCTGATCGACGTGCGCAGCCCGGGCGAGTTCGCGGAAGACCATCTGCCGGGGGCGGTGAACCTGCCGGTGCTGTCGGACGCCGAGCGCGCGCAGGTGGGGACGATCTACGTGCAGCAGTCGCGCTTCACCGCCCGGCGGCTGGGCGCGGCGCACGTGGCGCGCAACGTGGCCCATCACCTGGAGACGGCGCTGGCCGACAAGCCCGGCGGCTTCCGGCCATTGGTCTATTGCTGGCGGGGCGGCATGCGCTCGAACGCCATGGCCACGATCCTGTCGCAGGTCGGCTGGCGGACGACGGTTCTGGGGGGCGGCTATCGCACCTGGCGGCGGGACGTGGTCGCGCGCCTATACGATGGGGCGCTTGGGCTGAACTTCGTGCTGCTGGACGGGCACACCGGCTCGGGCAAGACCGAGTTGCTGGGCCTGTTGCAGGCGCGGGGCGTGCAGACGCTGGACCTGGAGGGCCTGGCCGCCCATCGCGGCTCGCTGTTCGGGGCGCTGGCCGGTCGGCCGCAGCCCAGCCAGAAGCTGTTCGAGAGCCGGCTGTTGGGCGTGCTGGACGCGCTGGATCCGGCGCGGCCCGTGGTGGCGGAGGCCGAGTCCAGCAAGATCGGCGACCGCATGGTCCCGCCGGCGCTGTGGAGCCGTCTCGCCGAGGCGCCGCGGATCGAGCTGGAGGCCGAGCGGGCGGACCGCGCGCGCTATCTCGTGGGCGCGTACGGCGAGCTCGTCGCAGACAGGGCGGCGCTCGAGACGGCGTTCGCGCGGTTGCCCGTGCGGCCGAGCGCCGAGCGGCTCGCGTCCTGGCGGGCGATGATCGACGCGGGCGACTTCGCGGGGCTCGCCGAGGCCATCATGAAGCTGCACTACGACCCCGCCTACGACCGCTCGCGGCGGAAGCATGCCCGGCCGCTCCTGGCGAGCCTGGCGGTGGCGCCGCCGGACCCCGCGAGCCTCGCCGGCGCGGCCGAGGAGATCGCGCGGCTCGTCGCCCGCCTTGACGGCTGAGCCCCCCGGCGCGACTTTCGCGACCGAACAACGATCAGACCAACGACATCACAGGGAGAACAGCCATGGCTGACGGTTCCGTCGCGGGCGTCACGTCGCTGAAGGGCAAGGTGAGCGCCGAGGAATGGCAGGCGCGCGTCGACCTGGCGGCCCTGTACCGGCTGGTGGCGATGCATGGGTGGGACGACCTGATCTACACCCACATCTCGGCCCGCATCCCCGGGCCGGAGCACCATTTCCTGATCAATCCCTACGGGATGCTGTTCGAGGAGATCACCGCCTCGTCGCTGGTGAAGATCGACCTGGACGGCAACATCCTCCAGGAGACGCCGTACTTCATCAATCCGGCGGGCTTCACGATCCACTCCGCGATCCACGGCGCCCGCGAGGACGCCAAGTTCGTGATGCACCTGCACTCGGACCAGGGCGTGGCGGTTGCCGCGCAGAAGGACGGGCTGCTGCCGATTTCGCAGCATGCGCTGATCGTGCTGCCGCGGCTGGCCTACCACGACTACGAAGGCATCGCCCTGAACCACGACGAGCGTTCGCGCTTGGTGGCCGACATCGGCGACAAGGATCTGATGTTGCTGCGCAATCACGGCACGCTGTCGGTGGGCAAGACCGCCGGCGACTGCTGGGTGGGCATGTATTACCTGGAGCGCGCCTGCAAGATGCAGATCATGGCGCTCAGCGCCGGGCGGGAAAACATCCTCATCGCGCCCGAGGCTTCCCAGGCGGAAGTGAAGTCGCAGGTGTCGCGCGGGATCGGCGGCGCGCTGCCCTGGCCGGGCTGCCTGCGCAAGCTGGATCGCGAGCTGCCCGGCTACGACGCCTAGCGTCGGGCGCCCGACGCCTCCGAGTTGTGCAAACGGGCGTCCTGACCTGGGCGCCCGTTTTCGTTTCGCGTGAAGTTTCAGTCCGGAAACGGATAGCCATCCTGCTGTCACTGGACGGCGTTTAAAGGCGCACCTAAGAGCGCTTCCGATTTATCAGTAATCCGCCTGCATACACGCGGGTGTATGGGGACCCGTAGCTTGATCCGAAGGCACTTTTTCCTTGTGGCGGCCCTCGTGGTCCTGGCCGTGATGGTCGTGGCCGGCGGTCTCAAGGTGCTGGGCAAGAAGCCCGGGCAGGGCGCGGGCGCGCCGGCCGGCATGGCCCAAGGCATGGGCGGCGCCGGCGGCATGCCGCAAGGCAAGGGCGGCGCGGGGCGCCGCGGCGCCTTCGGCGGGCCCACCATGGTGTCGGTGGCTGTGGTGTCGCCGCGCGCCTTCGAGGATACCATCGAAGTCCTGGGCGTGGCCAAGGGCCGCCAGTCGGTGACCCTGACCGCCGCCGCAACCCAGCTCGTGGACAAGGTGCGCTTTTCGGACGGCCAGCGGGTGCCCCGCGGCGCGGTGCTGGTCGAGCTGCGCGACACCGAGCAGAACGCGGGCGTGGCCCAGGCCGAGGCGCGGGCCGTCGAGGCCAAGCGCGCCTACGAGCGCTACAAGACCCTCGGCGACCAGGGCTGGGCGTCCAAGGCGCAGGTCGACCAGTTCGAGGCCGCGTGGCGGTCGGCCCAGGCCGACGTGACCGCCGCAAAGGCGCGCCAGAACGACCGCATGATCCGCGCGCCGTTCGCCGGGATCGTCGGCCTGTCGGACGTGGCCCCCGGCGCCCTGGTGAACCCGGGCGCGCCGATCGTCACGCTCGACGACACGTCCGTCATCCGCGTCGACTTCCAGGTGCCCGAGCGCTATCTCGCCCAACTCCGCGAAGGCCAGCCGCTGCTGGCCACCGCCGACGCCTTCCCCGGCGAGACGGTCCAGGGCCGCATCGCCAAGCTGGACACCCGTGTCGACGAGCGCACCCGCGCCATCACCGCGCGCGCCGAATTCCCCAATGCGGCCGGCAAGCTGAAGCCCGGCATGCTGATGCGCGTCGGTGTCTCGCGCGGCAAGCGAACCAACCCCAGCGCGCCGGAGTCGGCCGTGTCGGTGCAGGGCGACGGCGCGTTCGTCTACGTTCTGCACACCCGGCCGGCCGCGCAGGGCGGTGCGTCCCAACAGGGGCCGGGCGGCCAGGGCGGCGCCATGGTCGAGCAGCGCCCGATCGTCACCGGCGTGCGCCAGCAAGGCTTCGTCGAGATCGTCGACGGCGTGAAGCCGGGCGAGAAGATCGTCGCCGACGGCCTCAACAAGATTCAGCCCGGCCAGCCGGTGCGCATCGCCCAGGGCGGCGGCGCCCGCGGCCCCGCGGCCACGACCCAGGGCGCGCGGCCTGCCGCCGTGCGGCCCGCGGCATGATGCTCTCGGACATCTCGGTCCGCCGTCCGGTCTTCGCCGCGGTCGCGGCGATCATCCTGTGCGTGGTGGGCATCGCCTCGTTCAGCGCCCTGACCGTGCGCGAACTGCCCAGCGTGGACCCGCCGGTGGTCGGCATCTCGACCACCTACCGCGGCGCCTCGGCCGAAGTGATCGAGGAGCGGATCACCGAGGTGATCGAGCGGCAGGTGGCCGGCATCGAGGGCATCGACCGGGTGCAGTCGTCCTCCCGCGACGGCTCCTCGCGGATCAACATCTCGTTCAAGCTGGATCGCGACCTCGACGCGGCCGCCAACGATGTGCGCGATGCGGTGAGCCGCGTGACCGCGCAGCTTCCGGACCAGGCGGACCCGCCGCAGATCCAGAAGGCGAACGCCGACGCCTCGCCGATCATGTTCCTGAACTTCACGTCGCAGACGATGAACCGGCTGCAGCTATCGGACTACGCGCAGCGCTACCTGGTCGAGCGGCTGTCGACGGTGCCGGGCGTGGCGACGGTGGGGGTCGGCGGCGCCCAGTTCTATTCGATGCGCATCTGGCTCAACCCCGAGGCCATGGCCGCGCGCGGGATCACGGTCGAGGACGTCGAGAGCGCCCTGACCAGCCAGAACGCCGAGCTGCCGGCCGGTTCGCTGGAAGCGCCGGCCAAGGACTTCACAATCCGCGTGGCGCGCGGCTATGCGACGCCCGAGCAGTTCGCCCGGATGCCGATCACCCCCGCCCGGACGTCGGCGACGACGCAGGGCTCGGCCGCGATCGGCGGCACGGCGGCCACCGCGGGCGCGGCCCAGGGCGCGACGCGCGACGTCACCACCGCGACCGCCGGCCAAGGCTACATCACCCGCCTGGGCGACATCGCCCGCGTGGAGGAGGGGCCGGACGAGCGCCGCCGCCTGTTCCGCTCGAACGGCAAGGACATGGTCGGCATCGCCATCACCCGTCAGAGCCAGGCGAACGACCTGGAGATCTCGGACGGCGTGCGGGCGGCGATCAAGGAGATCAACGCCACCCTGCCGAAGGGCACCCAGCTCGGCGTCTCGGTCGACTACACCGAGTTCACGCGGCACGCGATCCAGGAGGTCTGGATCACCATGGCGATCTCGCTGGGCTGCGTGGCGCTGGTGAACTTCCTGTTCCTGGGCACGTGGCGCGCGGCGATGATCCCGTCGATCGTGGCGCCGATCTGCATCCTCTCGACGTTCATCGTGCTGGCCCCGCTGGGCTTCTCGATCAACCTCTTGACCCTGCTGGCGCTGGTGCTGGCCATCGGCCTCGTCGTCGACGACGCCATCGTGGTGGTCGAGAACATCCAGCGGCGGATCGACGAGGGCGAGCCGCCGATCGTCGCCGCCCAGCGCGGGGCGCGGCAGGTGTTCTTCGCCGTGGTGGCCACCACCATCGTGCTGATCTCGGTGTTCGCGCCGTTGATGTTCCTGCCGGGCTTCATCGGCCGCCTGTTCGTCGAGCTGGCGGTGTCGGTGGCGGCGGCCGTGGCGTTCTCGGCGCTGCTGGCGCTGTCCCTGTCGCCGATGCTGGCGTCGAAGCTGCTCCGCCCGGCGCACGGCGAGGGCTGGATCGCCCGCCACGTGGATTCGGCGATGAGCCGGCTTAAGGCCTCGTACCACGCGTCCCTGGAGTCGATGCTGGGCAAGCGGATCGTCTCGTTCGGCGCATCGGGCCTGGTGGTGGTGCTGGGGCTGATCGCGTTCGGGATCTTCACCGTCCTGCCGCGCGAGCTCACGCCGGAGGAGGACCGCCGGCGCGCCCAGGTGATGATCATGGGACCCGAAGGCGCGGGCTTCGACTACACCGTCTCGGCCTTCAAGCAGGTCGAGAAGGTGCTGAACCGCTATCGCGAGGAGGGCGTTCTCGAGCGCTACGTCTTCTCGATGCCGCGGTTCGGGAACAACTCGTTCAACACCGGCGGCGGCAACGCGATCCTCTCGCCCGACACCAAGGTGACGGCGCCCGAGCTCTCGGCGCGGCTCAACCGCGAGCTGGCGTCGGTGACGTCGGTGCGGGCCCTGGTGTCGCCGGAAGGCGGCCTGCAGCGGGGCGGTCCCGGCGGCGGGGGCGGCGGCGGGAGCAGCCTGCAACTGATCGCCACGGGCGCCGAGTACCCGGAGATCGCGCGCTGGATCCAGCCGATCCTGGAAGCGGCCAACAACAACCCCGGACTGGCGCGCCCGCGCCTGGACTACGAGCCGACAAGCCCGCGGGTCATTGTCAACATCGACCGCGAGAAGGCGGCGGCCCTGGGCGTGCCGGCCCAGACCATCGGCCGGGCGCTGGAGACCCAGTTCGGCTCGCGGCGCGTGACGACCTACATCAAGAACGGCCAGGAGTACGACGTGCTCCTGCAGACGGACCGGAGTAACCGCCAGACCGAGCAGGACCTTTCCAAGCTCTATGTGCGCGCGACGTCGGGCGAGGCGATCCCGATCACCTCCGTGGTGACGACCCAGATCCGTGGCGACACGCCGGACCGCCCGCGGGTCGACCGCCTGCGCTCGATCAGCCTCTCGGCCCAGCTCAACCCCGGCTATTCCATGGGGGAGGCGATCCAGTTCTTCCGCGACGAGGCGGCCAAGCAATCCGGCGCCGTCACCGTGAAGTGGGGCGGAGGGGCGCGCGACTACCTGGAGGCCTCGGGCTCGGTGGGCCTGGCCTTCGGCATGGCGCTGCTGCTGGTGTTCCTGGTGCTGGCGGCGCAGTTCGAAAGCTGGATCCACCCGGCGGTGATCATGCTGACCGTGCCGGTGGCCGCGGTGGGCGGGCTGTTCGGCCTGCTGATCGTGGATTCGTCCATCAACACCTACAGCCAGATCGGGCTGATCATCCTGATCGGCATCGCGGCGAAGAACGGCATCCTGATCGTGGAGTTCGCCAACCAGCTACGCGACGAGGGGCTGTCCATCCGCGAGGCGGTGATCGAGAGCGCCAGCCTGCGCCTGCGGCCGATCATCATGACGTCGATCTCGGCGGCGGCGGGCGCGATCCCGCTGATCGTCTGGGGCGGCGCGGGCGGCGAGGCGCGCAAGACCATCGGGGTGACCATCTTCTTCGGGGCGATCTTCGCCACCCTGGTCACGCTGTTCGTGGTGCCGGTGTTCTACAACATGCTGGCCCGCTTCACGAAGTCGCCCATGGCCACCGCCCGGCGCATCGAGGCCTTCGAGGAAGCCGAGAAGGCCAGGGTCGCCAACGCGGCGGAATAGGCAAGGGCGCGCCGGACGGAGCGACCCGGCCGGCGCCAGGGACCTGTGCAAAAAGGGGGGGTGTCAGGTCCCTGGGCCCGGCCGGCGACGGGGGGCGTCGCCCTTCGGATCAGGGTGTCGAACAGACAGATGCTCGTTGTCGACAGCCCACAATGAGGCCGCGAGTTCTGCGCGTCAAGGTTGTCCGGGCGCGAAATATTGCGCCTTTTGGATGAGTGGCTACTCGGCCTTGTGGCCGGTCTCGACCATGAGGTAGCCGATCAGGTCGGTCCGGTCCTTGGCGTCCTTCAGGCCGGCGAACGACATCTTGGTGCCGGGCAGGAAGGTCTGGGGCTTCTCCAGCCATTGGTCGAGATGGGCCGCGTCCCAGGTCCAGCCGGCGTTCTTCAGCGCGTCCGAGTACTTGAAGTCGGGGTTGCTGGCCGACTTCTTGCCGAAGATGCCGTGCAGGTTGGGGCCGGTCATGTTGGCCCCGCCGGGCGCGATGGTGTGACAGGACTGGCAGAGTGCGAACTTGGCCTTGCCGTTCGCGAGATCGGCCGTGTTGTACGGCGCCGGGTAGGACGCGAGGATTTCCTTCTTCTCCTCGTCGCTCACCTCCGGCGCGGCCGGCGCGGCCGGCGCCGCGGCGGTTTCCTCGGACGCCGGCGAGGCGCTGTCCTGCGACTTGCTGCAGGCGGCGGCCAGCGTGGCGAGGGTGGCGGCGGCGAGGATCGGTCCCAGGCGCATGAGAAACTCCGGCTGAAAAATCGCCGGCAAGCTAGCGTGGCTTCGGCGAGACGCAAGCCGATCTAGCGGCCCTTGCGCCGTTCGCGGTTCACAGCTTCGTCCAGGGCCTGCAGGAAGCGCGAGCGATCGGCGGCGGCGAAGGGGCGCGGGCCGCCGGTGATCTCGCCGGTCGAGCGGATGTGCTCCATGATCGACCGCTGGGCCAGCGCCGAGCCGATGGAGTCCGGCGTGAAGGCGCGGCCGTTGGGGGCGATGGCGGCGCCGCCGGCCTTGAGCACCCGGTCGGCCAGGGGGATATCGTTGGTGACGCAGATGTCGCCGGGCTGGATTTCGCCGGCGATCCAGTCGTCGGCGACGTCGGGGCCGGCGTCGACGATCCGACGTTCGATCAGGTCGGACCGCGGGATCTGAATGAAGCTGTTGGAGACCACGAAGGTCTTGAGGCCGTAGCGGGCGGCCACCTTGTAGGTCTCGTCCTTCACGGGACAGGCGTCGGCGTCGACAAAGATGCGCATTGCTTGGGCATACAGGACTTGGGCGTGGCCCTCACGCGTCTTTGATCGCCATCAAGACGGACAATGCCTGCCGGGAGCACCTATATTGCGGGCGATGGGGAGGCGAAGAGGACAGGTGACCCCATGGAAAACTTCTGGCTGAGGGCCCTGGACGAGGCCGAGCGGGCGGAAGCCCGCGCCAAGGCGCTCCGCGCGCGGTTCGGCGAGGCCGCGGAGGCCCGCTGCCGCGACGAACTCCAGAGCTTTGCCGAGAGCGACCCGCGCCGCCGCCGGGTGGCCGACGTGTTCCGCGCGCTGCGCTGGACGTGAGCCGGCGGGTTAGCTGAGCAGACGCTCGAGTTCGGCGTCGCGTCTTGATTTCGCGAAGCTTGAGCTTCGTGATGCTAGGCCTTTAGCATTCCGAAGACGCCCCATCCCCTACGCGCAAGGCGCGCCAGAGCGCGTTCCGGAGCAAGCGTGGCCAAGTAGTTGGGCGGGCTATCTCGGGTCTCGACGACGTGGTCGTCGGTCGGGTTGGCTCGTAGGCCGAGAAGCTGCTGCTCTACGCTATAAATCCGATATCCGAACGACTGCAGCAGGGACATGACGGGCGTCGGCGGCGCGCCGTAGTCCTCGAACATAATGTCACGGATCGAACCGTTCTTCAGAAGGTTCGTCGCGCCTTTGAGCACACCGAACTCGTGCCCCTCCACATCCAGTTTCATGACGCCGACGCGGACGTCGGCCGGGAGCGTATCGTCGAGACGCGCCAGCTTTACGGTGTGGGTGCGTTGGCGAGGTTGGGTGTCATCAGCGTCAACGAGCGCGGCGGTTCCTCGGTTGTCGTCAAACGAACTGGACATCGCGAGCTTGCCTTCGCCGGCAGTCTCGGAGAGGGCGATGGGATGAACCGTGACCTCCGCGGCGCGTGGGTCGCGACGCCAAAGCGCTACGTTCGCTCGCAGTTCTTCAAGGATCTCCGGGTGAGGCTCGAAGACGTGAACGTGACCCGACCGTCCAACGCGGTGGGCTAAGATGCTCGCCATCTGTCCGATGTTGCCGCCAACGTCCAACGCGATCTCGCCGGGGTCTGAGAGCCGATAGAGGGTCTCGCTGACGCAGAGGTCGTAGAGGCCGTGATGGTGGATGAACTCGCCGATGTGCTCGTCGGGCCGATAGCGAATCCGCAGACCCCAAGGAAGTACAGCCTCGCGAAACTCCCCGGCTTTCGCGGGAGCCTGGAATTTTTGCCCGACGCGGCGCAGCGCCTGAGACGGACGAAACACGAAATGCGGGTGTCTTCGTGCGAAACCAAGCATCTCTGTCCCCGCAACTGCGCTCTGCAAACCTGCGCTCGTAGCTGCTTGAACGAGGGGGGCCGGTCAACGCAGATCGCCCAGGAGCAGAGTGGAACATGACTTTGTGGCGAGCCGCGGCCCCCCGTGGCGTGCACGGTCCCTGGTGAAGGCCGTCACTTTGCGATGAATGGCAAGCGCAAATGGTGCCGGATGCAGGGCTCGAACCCGCGACCTTCGGTTTACAAAACCGCTGCTCTACCAGCTGAGCTAATCCGGCGCTGAGGCGGGCTGCTTATGGGGCGAACTCGCCCCGGCGCCAAGCGCCGGGTTGCGGCGGAGCGCCGCAAGCCGGTCGCGCAGGCCCGTCCGTTGCAATGCCCAGGTTGCAAGTCGGGGGCGCGTTTCAAGACGGGACGCAAACGCCGCCGACGGCCCGGTATGCCTGGGGGGGCGGCCGGGCCCAACGTCTCTGGGACGTTGGCTGCGGACGGTCCGGCCGGCAAGGGGCGCGTAGGGTCACATTGCCCTCGGCCGGACCGTCTGCGGCGTTTGGGTCAGCCGCTCTGTCGGCGGCGCTGGCGCTGCTGGATCAGGTAGGCGGCGATCACGCCGGTGGCTACGAGGCCGATCAGCAGGGTCGAGACCGCATTGATCTTGGGATCCACGCCCAGCCGCACCTGGCTGTAGAGGCGCATGGGCAGGGTCGTGGCGCCAGGGCCGGAGGTGAAGCTCGCGATCACCAGGTCGTCCAGCGAGAGCGTGAAGGCCAGCATCCAGGCTGCGGCCACGGCCGGCGCGATGCCGGGCAGGGTGACGAGGACGAACGCCTTCCAGGGCGGACAGCCCAGGTCCTGGGCGGCCTCCTCCAGGTGGCGGTCGAAGCTGGCGAGGCGCGCCTGGATGACCACGGTGGCGTAGGCGAGGGTGAGGGTGGCGTGGCTGAGGGTGACGGTCCAGAAGCCGCGCGGCAGGCCCAGCGACACGAACAGCAGCAGCAAGGACAGGCCCAGAATCACCTCGGGCATGACCAGGGTGGCGTAGATCCCGCTGGCGAGGGCCGTACGGCCCTCGAACCGGCCCCGCACCAGGGCCACCGCGGCCAGCGCTCCGACGAAGGTGGACATGGTGGCCGACAGGACGCCGACCCGCAGGGTGACCCAGACCGCTTCGAGCATCTGGGCGTCCTGGAAGAGAGCCTTGTACCAGCGCGTGGAGAAGCCGCCCCAGACCGTGACCAGACGGCTGGCGTTGAACGAATAGACCACCAGGATGGCGATGGGCGCGTAGAGGAATGCGAGGCCCAGGACGACCGAGGCGACGTTGAAGGCGGAGGGGCCCTTCCTCATCGCAGCACCTTCGCCTGCTGGCGCTCGAACAGCAGGATCGGGACGACGAGGGTGGCCAGCAGCACGACCGCCACGGCCGAGGCGGCGGGCCAGTCGCGGTTGGCGAAGAACTCGGTCCAGATCACCCGGCCCAGCATCAGGGTCTCGGAGCCGCCCAGCAGGTCGGGGATCACGAACTCGCCGGCCATGGGGATAAAGCAGAGCAGGGCGCCGGCCGCGGCCCCTGGGATCGAGAGCGGAAAGGTCACGCGCCAGAAGGCCGAGAGCGGCGTCGCGCCCAGGTCCTGGGCCGCCTCGATCAGGCTCTCGTCCTGCTTTTCCAGCACGGCGTAGAGCGGCAGCACCATGAAGGGCAGGTAGGCGTAGACGAGGCCGAGGATCACCGCCGTCTCGGTGTTCAGGATGTCGACCGGCGGCAGGCCGAGGGCGCCCAGGGCCGCATTGAGCACGCCGGCCGGCTTGAGGATGGCGATCCAGGCGTAGATGCGGATCAGGAAGCTGGTCCAGAACGGCAGGACCACCGCCATGACCAGCGCCTGGCGCACTGCCGGCGGACAGCGGGCGATCCCGTAAGCGATGGGATAGCCGATCAGCAGCAGCAGGCCGGTTCCGGTGGCCGCGATCCGCAGGCTGGAAAGATAGGCGTCGAGGTAGAGGCGGTCCCGGGTCAGTCGACCATAGGTCTCGACGTCCAGCGCGGCCAGGAAGTCGCGCACGCCGGCGAGGCCGCGGCTCCAGTCGATGCGCGGCGCGTAGGGCGGAATGGCCAGCGCCGTGTCCGACAGCGACAGCTTGGCGACCAGCAGGAACGGAAAGGCGAAGAACAGCGCCAGCCACAGGAAGGGCAGGATCGCGGCCAGGCCGCCGCGGCCCTTCATCGGGTCAGCACCACGGCGCTGGAAGGCGCGAAGCTGAGCCAGACGGCGTCGCCGCAACCCAGCGGCCGCTCGACCGTGCGGGTGGCGTTGGCGCGGGTGGCGCGGACCCGCCGGCCCGGCGCGACTTCCACGAGGTAGGTCGTCCAGTCGCCGAGGTAGCCGTAGTCGTGGATCCGGCCGGCCAGGACGTTGGCGCCGGCGACGGGCGGCTCGGTGTGGACCGCCACCTTCTCGGGGCGGACGGCGACCCAGGCGGTCTCGCCGACCGGTCCCGCGCCATCGGCTTCGAACGTCCCGTCGTCGGAGATCAGGCGCACGCGGCCGCCCTCGGAGACCGCGACCCGGCCCTCGAACAGGTTCACGTCGCCGATGAAACCCGCGACGTAGCGGTCGGCGGGAGCCTCGTAGACCTCCCCGGGGCGGCCCACCTGGACGATCTCGCCCTCGCGCATCACCGCGATGCGGTCGGCGACCACCATGGCCTCGTCCTGGTCGTGGGTGACGATCATGAACGTCATTCCCAGCGTCTGCTGGAGGTTCATCAATTCGAACTGGGTCTCCTCGCGCAGCTTCTTGTCGAGGGCGGCCATCGGCTCGTCGAGCAGCAGGATGCGGGGGCGGGGGGCGATGGCGCGGGCGAGCGCCACGCGTTGCCGCTGGCCGCCCGAAAGCTGGTCGGGGCGGCGCCGGCCCATCCCGTCCAGCTTGACCAGCGCGAGCATCTCCTCGACCCGGGCCGAGACTTCGGCCTTCGGCAGGCCCTGGCGCTTCAGGCCGAAGGCGATGTTCTGGGCGACGCTGAGGTGCGGGAAGAGCGCGTAGGCCTGGAACATCATGTGGACGGGCCGCCGGTGGGGCGGGTCGGCGGCGATGTCACGGCCTTCCAGCAGGATGCGGCCGGCGTCGGGCGTCTCGAACCCGGCCAGCATCCGCATCAGGGTGGTCTTGCCGCAGCCCGAGGGACCGAGCAGGGCGAAGAACTCCCGCTCGTAGATCGACAGGTCCACGCCCTTCACGGCCGCCGTTGCGCCGAACGCCTTGGCCACGCCTTCGAAGCGCACGAGCGGCTTCGCGCCGGGGTCTTCCCACGGCGCGAAGGTGTCGCGGATGCCGCCGATCTGCGGCCGATGAGGAGGCGGCCGCTCGCTCAACGGCCCGTCAGCACCCTGGTCCACTGGCGGTTCACCTCGCGCAGCAGGTCCTGGTCCTTGGTGGTGGTCACGAAGAGGCGCTTCGACACTTCCGGCGTCGGGTAGACGTTGGGATCGTCGCGGATCGCCTCGTCGACCAGCGGCGTCGCCTTGGCGTTGGCGTTGGCGTACTGGGTGTAGTTAGAGGCCTTGGCGATGATCTCGGGCCGCAGCATGTAGGCGATGAACCTGTGCGCCGCGGCGGGGTTCGGGGCGTCCTTGGGGATCGTGAAGACGTCGAACCAGACCTGGCTGCCCTCCTTCGGGATGGCGTAGGCCACCTTCACGCCGTTCTTGGCCTCCTCGGCGCGGGTCTTGGCCTGGAGGACGTCGCCCGAGTAGCCGATGGCGATGCAGACGTCGCCGTTGGCCAGGGCGTCGATGTATTCCGAGGAGTGGAATTTACGCACAAAGGGCCGCACCTGCATCAGCATGGCGGTCGCCGCTTCATAGTCGGCGGGGTTCTTCGAGTTCGGGTCCTTGCCCAGGTAGTGCAGGGCCACGGCGTACATGTCTTCCGACGCGTCGAGGAAATAGACACCGCAGTCCTTGAGCTTGGCCAGCACCAGCGGGTCGAACACCACCTTCCAACTGTCGATCTTCACGCCGGGCAGGCGCTTGGCGACGGCGTCGACGTTGTAGCCGATGCCGATGGTGCCCTGCATGTAGGGCACGGCGTAGGCCGCGCCGGGGTCGAAGGGCGCCATGTGCGCCATCAGGTCGGGCCGCAGGTTGTCGAGGCCGGGAAGCTGCTTCTTGTCCAGCGGCTGGATGGCGCCGGCGGCGATGTAGCGGGGCAGGTTATGGTTGGAGGGGACGACCAGATCGTAGCCCGTGCCCCCCTGCAGCACCTTGGTCTCCAGCACCTCGTTGGAATCGAAGGTGTCGTAGGTGACCTTGATCCCGGTCTCCTTGGTGAACTGCTCCAGGAGCGCAGGGTCGATGTAGTCGGACCAGTTGTAGATCCGCAGGGTGTCGCCGCCCTTGGCCTGGCCTTTTTCCGCCGTCTTCGGGCTACAGGCCGCCACCGCCAGCAGCGCGCCCAGCACCAGGGCGTTCAACAGTCTACGCATACCGTCCCTCCCAACTCGGGCGGGACTATAGGGCCGAGTGCGACAGAGTTAACCCCCGCCGCGCGATTGTCGCCGGCGACGGGGCGCCGGGGCGCAACGGCGCCCAATCTATCGCCGCGCGCCGCCGGCGAGCGCCCATCATCCGCCGCGAATCCGGTGAATGTGCCCAGGCCCTTCTGGAGCCAGATCGCATGAACGCCCCCTGGACCTTCGTCGCCCCCGTGCTGATGCTGGTGGCCTCGAACGTCTTCATGACCTTCGCCTGGTACGGCCACCTGAAGGTGGAGCACCGGCCGCTCTGGATCATCGTGCTGGTGAGCTGGGGGATCGCTTTCTTCGAGTACTGGCTGGCAGTGCCTGCCAACCGCATCGGGCGGCAGGTCTACGACCCCGCCGAACTCAAGGCGATGCAGGAGGTGATCACGCTGTGCGTCTTCGCCGTGTTCTCGATGACCTACCTCGGCGAGAAGTTCACCCTGAACCACGCGGTCGGTTTCGGCTTCATCGCGCTGGGCGCGTTCTTCGTGTTCAAAGGGCCGCTGTAGGGACGGCCATCACATCGATGCTCGTCATGGCCGGGCTTGCCCCGGCCATGACGAGGGAAAAGGGCAAGCTACTTCCCGGCCGGCGCGGCGCCTCCGTCGACCATCGCCACGACCTCGTTGGTCTTGGAGATGAACTTCACGCCCTTGACCCGGCCGTCCTTGTAGCGGTCCCAGCCGCTCTTCACCTCGACCGGCGTCGGGCCGGCCGCGCCCGGCGTCGCGGGCTTGTCGGCGACGACGTCCACCTCGTAGATCCCATCGGGCGGGGTGGCCGCATAGACGCGGGGCAGGAAGCCCACCTTGGTCCAGCCGGCGCCGTCGTTGGTGACCTTCGCCTCCAAGTCGTAGCCGCCGCCCGGCGCCGGCTTGACCGAGCCCGACGTGACGGCCTGGACGTTCTCCTGGCCCTGGTAGAACTGGACCTGCCGGGCCAGCGACTTCTTCGGCGCCTCGGCGTGAGCCGCCGGCTCGTCGGCCGCGGGCTTGTCGCTGCAGGCCGTCAGCCAAAGGCACGCCGCCGCGGCCGCGAAGGGGATCGCGCGTTTCAGCATTTCAAACCTCCCATGTCGCGGGCGGTTCTTGTTGTCCGCGACTCAAGGAAGCCGCGTCTCCGCCCCGTGGCCGAGTTTGCGCGCCTGCAACAGGTTGGCGAGCATTTCTTGCAACCCGCACTTTGGCGAACCACCTGGGCGGCCTATAAGCCCCGGTTCTTCTCGGCGCCCGCGCTTTGGATACCCATGACCCGCATCCTCATCACCTCGGCCCTGCCGTACATCAACGGGATCAAGCACCTCGGCACCCTGGCCGGGTCGATGCTGCCCGCCGACGTGTACGCGCGGTTCCAGCGGGCGCGTGGCCGCGAGACCCTGTACCTCTGCGCCACCGACGAGCACGGGACGCCCACCGAACTGGCCGCCGCGGAAAAGGGCCAGGACCCGGCCACCTTCTGCGCCGAGGCGCATGAGGTGCAGCATCGCCTGGGCCGCGAGTTCGGCCTGTCGTGGGACCACTTCGGCCGCTCGTCCTCGCCGCAGAACCACCGGCTGACCCAGCGTTTCGCCCAGCAGCTCTGGGAAGCCGGCTTCATCGAGGAGCGGGTCACACAGCAGGTCTATTCGAACGCCGACAAGCGCTTCCTGCCCGACCGCTACGTGATCGGCACCTGTCCGCACTGCGGCTACGAGGCGGCGCGCGGCGACCAGTGCGAGAACTGCACGCGGGTGCTGGACCCGGCGGACCTGCTGCACCCGCGCTCGGCGGTGTCGGGTTCGACCGACATCGAGATCCGCGGCTCCAAGCACCTGTTCCTCCGGCAGAGCCAGTTCGCCGGGAAGCTGCGCGAGTGGATCGAGAGTAAGCGTGGGACCTGGCCGCTGCTGGTGACCTCGATCGCGCTGAAATGGCTGGACGAGGGCCTGCAGGACCGCGGGATCACCCGCGACCTTGAATGGGGCGTGCCGGTCAACGCCTGGGACTGGGGCGCGAACCCGGACGGTGAGAAGCCGGACATCGAAGGCTTGGCCGGCAAGGTGTTCTACGTCTGGTACGACGCGCCCATCGAGTACATCGGCGCGACCTGGGAGTGGGCCGACGCGCGCGCCGCCGAAGCCGGGCAGGGACCCGCGCCCGACAGCGCCTGGGAGCGCTGGTGGAAGGGGCCCGAGGCCGCGGACGTGAAGTACGTCCAGTTCATGGGCAAGGACAACGTCCCGTTCCACACGGTGGGCTTCCCGTGCACCCTGATGGGCGTGAACGCGCGCGAGACCGCACCGTGGAAGCTGGTGGACGAGCTGAAGGGCTTCAACTGGCTGGACTACTATGGCGGCAAGTTCTCGACGTCACTGAAGCGCGGCGTGTTCATGGATCACGCGCTGGAGCTGCTGCCGGCCGACTACTGGCGCTGGTGGATCATGGCCAACGCGCCCGAGACCTCGGACTCGACCTTCGCCTGGGAGCAGTTCCGCGACCAGGTGAACGCCGACCTGGCCGACGTGCTGGGCAACTTCGTCAACCGCATCTGCAAGTTCGCGGAGAGCCGGTTCGACGGTGTGGTTCCCGAGGGCGGCGCGCCGGGAGCCCTGGACGAGAAGCTGGAAGCGGACGTGCTGGCCAAGCTGCGCGAGTACACCGAATTCATGGAGGACCGGGAGTACCGCAAGTCGGCCGCGGCCCTGCGCCAGCTCTGGGTGCTGGGCAACCAGTACCTGACCGAAGCGGCGCCCTGGACCGCGATCAAGACCGACCGCGACCGTGCGGCGGTGGCGGTGCGCTATGGCCTGAACCTGGCGGCGCTGTTCGCCAAGGTCAGCGAGCCCTTCATCCCGTTCGCCTGCGAGCAGATCGCGGTGGCGCTGGGCGAGGCGTTCCCGGCGACGTGGCCGTCGCTGGACGGGCAGGGGGTGCTGAGCGCGCTGGAGCCGGGCCGGACGATCCGCGCGCCCGAGGTGCTGTTCAAGAAGATCGAGGAGACGCAGGTCGCCGAGTGGCGCGAGCGCTTCGGCGGGCCGGAGACGGCCGAAGTCTGAACCGGGCTCAGTGCGCGGGCGCCGGCGCCTTCGGCTCGATGTCGAAGAAGTCGGGCATCACGGCGTTGTACTGCTGGGTGTAGCCGAGGTCCCGGACCACGTCCTGGTGGCCTTGCCACATCATGTGCAGGGCGACGTACAGCACGATCGCCAGGCCCACGAAGCCGATCCAGCGGTACTTGTGCAGCAGGCGGGCGATCCCGTGGGCGGCGACGCCCATCAGCGCGATCGACAGCAAGAGGCCGAAGACCAGGATGGCGGGATGCTCGCGCGCGGCGCCGGCCACGGCCAGCACGTTGTCCAGCGACATCGAGATGTCGGCGATCAGGATCTGGAGCAGCGCGTCCTTGAAGCTCTTGGGCTTGACCTTGGGCTCGGTGGACGGGTCGTCGTCCATGGCGGCTCCGGCGGCCACCTCGTCAGGGATCGCCTGAGCGCGCAGCTCGCGCCACATCTTCCAGCAGACCCAGAGCAGCAGCAGCCCGCCAGCGAACAGCAGGCCCACGATGCCCAGGAGCTGGGTGGTGACCAGGGCGAAGCCGATGCGCGTGATGACCGCCGCGCCGAGGCCCCAGAAGATCGCCTTCTTGCGCTGGTCGGGCGGCAGGCCGCCGGCGGCCAGTCCCACGGCGACGGCGTTGTCGCCGGCGAGGACCAGGTCGATCATAAGCACCTGGAACAGGGCGGTCAGGCCGGCGGCCGAGAACAGCTCTTCGAACATCAGGCCTCAATGCGTCAGCGCGCGCGTCGCTGCAACCGTCTACGCGTATGCAGATGCGAGTAGGCGGCCGGCGGCCATGCTCCACCGACCGCCCTCCAGCCCGCGTCGTTCGGGGGGCGCGGGGCCGGAACCTCGTCGCGTCAGGGCGCGGCGGAGGCCAGCCGGCGGCGGCGACGCAGGGCCGATCCAGCCCCGCCGAAGCCGACAATCATCAGCGCCCAGGCCGCCGGCTCGGGCGCGGCGCTGGTGTGTCCCAGCTCGACCTCGGCGAGCGCCAGGCCGGTGCTCTGGCTGTCGCGCACCAGGGTGAACCCCGTGAACCAGGTTCCCGGATCGGCTTGATACCCCTGGAACTTGAAGCCCTCACTGATGGGATAGGCGTAGAGGCTGGAACTGAATTCCTGGCCGTTGTTCAGGCGCATGTAGAGGGTCGTGCCGAACGGGCCCTGGAACGTGCCGGCCTTCAACGAGAACAGGTCGTAGTGGGCGTCCGGGTCGAATTCGACCTCGATGTAGCCGCCATTGTTGCTGAGAAGCGCATTGTGCACCGGGAAGAATGGCGCTGAGCCTTGCGCGATGACGACGTTGTTGTCGCCCGAGGTGATGGACAGGTCTCCGTCGATGTAAGGGTCGTCGACGAACTGATACGTCCCGGCCGCAAATTCGCTGAAGTCGGTGACTTGGTCGATCGTTCCGGCTGCGTGGAACGCGTCCTGGTCGCCGTAGAAGGTCGGGAAGGCGTTAGCGCGCGTGGCGGACGCCAGAGCGATCAGGCCCATCATGGCCGTCGCGAGAAGGATTGAGGAACGCACGTGAAAGGCCCCGTCGGCTGTCGTTTCGGTTGCCGGGGCTGATGCAGCTTCGGGCCAGGCGCGGGTAGGCGCGTCGGCCTGCGATTTGTTGCGACTTGGAGCGAGTTCGCCTGGTGGGCGTATTCCGGCTCAGGCCGGCGCGAGGTGCGGGCCGCGCGACCACGACTCGGCGAAGGGCATGCTCAGCAGGGCCGGGCCGCCGCGGGCCATTTCGGTAGGGCCGAAGTCGCGGAAGATGTGCGCGCTGACCTCCGGAGGCACCGATCCTTCGGGCGCGAGCGGGTTGGCGGCGGCCAGTTCCTCGAACAGGGCGTCATCGGCCGCGACGTCGCCGCTGAGATCACCAGTCCGGTCCATGATGTTGGCCCCGGCGACCGGCGAGCCGCCGCCCAGGCGCTGGATGGTCATCGAGATGCCATCGAGTCGCTCAGCCTTGTGGCGCAGGACGGCGTTGTAGATCGAAAAGATGAAGAGGCCGCTGCGCGCGTCGGCGGCCAAGGAGAAGAGTTGCGTCTGGGTGGGGAAGGTCCAGCCCTCGAACAGCATGTCCTCGACCTTGAGACGGAAGGTTAGGAAGCCATTGTCTGCGCGCCGGATCAGCACCTGATCGTGCATGAAGCGGCCGGGGAGGCCGATCGCCGGCCGGGTGGTGCGCCAGAACCCCTCGTAGTCGGGACCTCGCAGGGCCGTCAGCGCCTGCGCCTCCCGCAGCACCGCATCGGGCAGCCAGCCGCCCAGGGGACCGAAAGCGCCGGATGCCGAGTCGGCGGCGACGCCCAGCCGGGCCGCTAGGGCGTCGAGATCGGCCTCCCAGTCGAGCAGGGTGAAGCCAGGCCGGCGCTGGGCGACAAGGTTCGTCAGGTTGGCCAGGTTCTCGCCTGACGGCGCCTGGCGGCCGCTCAACCACCGGCTGACCACGGACTTGTCGACCGCCAACTCGGCCGCGAGGCGCCCCCGGCTCAGCGACAATGCCTTCAGCGCGAGCAATAGTTTCGACGGAAACTCGCCTTCGCCCACGCCTATGTTCCCCGACCAAGCTAAGCCCTAGGTCGCAGTTTTGAGCGGCTTTGTCAGCGGCCAGGCTTTGACAAATAGCAAGGCGAACGGCGAATCCGGGCCGGCGCCTGCTCAACTTTCACGCGCGGGGGCGGGACGCTTCGTAAAGGGCGATGGCGGCGGCTGCGGAGACGTTCAGGCTCTCGAATCCGCCGGGCATCGGAATCTTGGCGAGCTCGTCGCAGTGCTCGGCGACGAGGCGGCGGATGCCTTCGCCTTCCGAGCCCATGACCAGCACCGTAGGGCCGCCGTCCAGGGCGTCGGCCAGGCTGCGGTCGGCCTCGCCGGCCAGGCCCACGGCCCGCCAGCCGGCGTTCGTGAGCTCGTCCAGCGCCCGGGACAGGTTGACCACGCGCGCCACGGGCACGCGGTCGACGGCGCCGGCGGCGGCCTTGGCGAGGGCGCCGGCCAGCTTGGGCGCGTGCCGGTCCTGCAGGATTACGCCGGCGACGCCGAACGCCGCGGCCGAGCGCAGGATCGCGCCGACGTTCTGCGGGTCGGTCACCTGGTCCAGGACGAGCAGCACCGCGCCGGGCCGGGCTTCGAAGTCTGCCAGGTCGATGTCGTCGAGCGGCGCGGGCCGCAGGGCGATACCCTGGTGGACGGCGCCCTGGGGCAGGGCCTGACCGATCCGGTGGGCGTCGGCGACCTCCACCGCGGCCAGCCGTCCGAATCGCGCCTCGAGCTGGCGGGCCTTTTCGGGCGTGACCAGGAGCCGGACGGGCGCGCCGCGGCGCGGATTGGCGAGGGCGGCCTCGACCGCATGCCAGCCCCAGATCCAGTCGTCGTGGCCGCCGCCCGCGCCGCGCCGGGGACCGCGCCCCTCGGATCTCCCCTCGGGCCGTCCCTCGGAGCGGGCCTCCGGAGCGGCCTCCGGACGGCCTTGGCCGTGGCCGCGAGCGCCGGATTTCGGGCGGAAATTGCGACCCTTTCGGGCGTCGTTGCGTTCCGTAGGCGAGGCCACTATAAGACGCGCTCCGATTTGGGGCCCCCCTCGGTGGGCCGCCGCTTTTGGACCTGTGAGCCGGGCGCTTTACGCCCCTCGCATCCCCGAGCGGAAGCCTTTTCTAGAGAGGCCCCATCTAGGCTCCAAGCGCGCTGGGGGAATGTCCCGAGTGGCAAAGGGGGGGGACTGTAAATCCCCTGCCGTATGGCTTCGTAGGTTCGAGTCCTACTTCCCCCACCACGCGCTTGAAGTTCACTGAGGAGTTGCGGCGGCCCCGCGCATCTGGTTGGCGGGTATAGCACA
>NZ_JANINU010000072.1 GCF_024508875.1 Phenylobacterium sp. | reverse complement strand
CGATGACGCTGAAGTACTTGTCCTTGCCGGCGCAGCGGGCCACCAGCACGCCGGCGGCGGCCACGGCTTCGGGCGGAGTCAGGAACTCGTGGTAGGTCCACTTCACCTTCCCGGTGTCGATGTATTTGGCTTTGAAGGCCGGGAAGACTTCCAGCGCGAAGCGGCCGCAGTGGCTGCAGGTGGTCGAGGCGTATTCATCGATGGTGACCGGCGCGTCGGCCTTGCCCATCGTCATGGCGTCTTCGGTGTTTGCGCCGCCACCGGCCTTGTTGCAGCTCGCGAGCGCCAGCGCCGCGCCCGCGGCGGCGGCGACCATCAGGAGACGGCGGCTGAGGATCGACATCGATGACCTTCCAGAGGATCTGAACAAAGGATTAAAGCGCGATTCCCGCGCGCCCCAAGCAGCCCTCGCTCCGAGAGCCCCGGCGGCACTTGCCGATGCGACCGCGGCGGTTGTGTGTCAACCTTGGCCGTTGCGTTTCAGCACCCCGCGGCCGAGGGCCAGCAGGGCGTCCTTGAGCCGGCCGTCGGGCGCGCTGGCCAGCCCCTGGGCCAGCTTCGCTTCCGCGGCCGCGTCCAGCGGCGCGGCGCGCCGACGGGGCGGCGGCTCGGGCGCGCGCTGCAACGGTCCCTGCACGATGCGCAGCTTCTGGACCGCGTCCGCCCCAAGGAAGACGTTCACGCGGGCCAGGATCTCGCGCGCCTGGTGCTGGATGATCGCCGCGGCCGGCCCGGCCACGCGGATCTCCAGCGTCGAGGCCGCCCCGGCCCGCCCGCGGGTCAGCTTCACCGGCTCCGTCCGCTTGGCGATTTCCGGCCCCACTACCTCGCGCCAGCGGGCGGTCAGCGCGCCCGCGCCCTGCCCGAAGCGGCCGTCCATGTCCTTGAGATAGCTTTTCAGCGCCCGCCCGGCGGGCGGCGCATGCCGATGCGGCGGCCGCGTGCGCTTGCTCGCCAAGATGCGCAGCGCCTCGTCGCGTGTGGGAAGCTGGCGGGCCATGCCGTCTTAATAGCCGTCATACTGGCCGGCGCGAAGCACGGAGCCCGCTGCGCGCGTCGCGCGATGACGATATGTGGGACACGTGAACCCCGACTCCCTCCGCGCTCAACTCCTCGCCTGGTACGACGCAGGCGCCCGCGACCTGCCCTGGCGCGTGGGCCCGGCCGACCATGCCGCCGGCGTGCGCGCCGATCCCTACCGCGTTTGGCTGTCCGAGGTGATGCTGCAGCAGACCACCGTGCCGCACGCCACGCCCTATTTCCTGAAGTTCACCGCCCGCTGGCCCGCGGTCGTCGACCTCGCGAACGAGGACGACGGCGAGGTGATGGCCGCCTGGGCCGGCCTCGGCTACTACGCCCGCGCCCGCAACCTGCTGGCCTGCGCACGCGCGGTGGCCCGGGACCATTGCGGCGTCTTCCCCGATACGGAGGAGGGCTTGCGCTCCCTCCCAGGCCTCGGCCCGTACACCGCCGCGGCGGTGGGCGCGATCGCCTTCGACCTGCCCACCAACGTCGTCGACGGCAACGTCGAGCGGGTGATGGCCCGGCTGTTTGCCGTCGAGCAGCCCCTGCCGGACGGCAAGCCCGAACTGAAGCGCCTCGCCGCCACCCTCGTCCGCGACGAGCGCCCCGGCGACTGGGCCCAGGCGCTGATGGACCTGGGGGCCACCGTCTGCCGGCCCAAGGGGCCGCTCTGCGACCGCTGCCCCATCGCCGACCACTGCGCCGGCCTCGCAACGGGCGCGCCCGAGACCTATCCCCGCAAGACCAAGAAGGCCGCCCTGCCCCATCGCCACGGCGTGGCCTACGTCCTGACCCGCGGCGACGAGGTGGCGCTGGTCCGGCGCCCGCCGAAGGGCCTGCTTGGCGGCATGCTGGCGCTGCCCACCAGCGAGTGGCGCACCGAGCGCTGGAGCGATGAGGAGGCCGCCCGCGCCGCGCCCGCCGACGCCGACTGGCGAGGTGTCGGCGAGGTGGAGCACGGTTTCACCCATTTCACCCTGACCCTGCGCCTGCTGCGGGCCGAGGGCGATGCGGAGGACGTCATCTGGAGCCCCCGCCGCGACCTCGACGCCCTGCCCAGCGTCTTCCTGAAGGCGGCGCGGGCGGGCCTTACGAACCTGCTCTAGGCGACGGCCTTCGGGTTCCGAGGGAACACGAAGGCGAGGGTGACCAGCGCGACCACCGACGCCGAGAGCGCCGTGGCCGGGATCGCCGGGACGCCGAAGCTGGCCAGCGCCGCGCCGCCCATGGTCGCGCCCATCGCCTGGCCCATCGCGAAGACCGAACCGTTCAGCGCCAGCGCCACCGGCGCGCCGCCCGTCATCTGGATCAGCCGGGACTGGGTGACGGGCGAGATCGAGAAAAGCGCGGTGGCCGCCAGGAACACCGCCGCAAGCACCAGCCCGTCGATAGCGAAGCCTTGCGGCAACAGATGGTGGGTCGCCGACAGGTGCAGAGTCATCGCCACCGCCTGCAGGGCGATGCACTGCAGCACCCAGGCCTTTCCGGCGCCCCGGTCGGCGGCGCGTCCGCCAAGCCAGAGGCCCATGGCCGCCCCGAAGCCGATCATCGACTGGAACACCGCCACGCCGGCGCCGGTGATCCCCGTGCCGACCCGCACGATGGGGGCGATGTACAGGTTCAGCGTCATGTTGGCGGCGAAGGTTAGGAAGCTGGTGAGGTAGAGCGGCCAGATGGCCGAAAGATCCAGCCTGCCGCCCTCCCGCTTGGGTGGGGCGGGCACGCTGGGCAGGAAGATCGCAACCGCCGCCAGGGCGACGGCGGCCAGGACGGCGGCCACCACGAAGGTCGCCCGCCACCCGAACATCGCTCCCGCCACGCTGCCGATCGGGATCCCGATGACGAAGGCCAGCGTCATGCCCCCCGACACCATGGCCAGGGCCGAGCCCCGCCGCTCGGGCGGCACGAGGGAGGCGGCCGCGACGCTGGCCGCCGGCCCGGACATGGCGCCCGCCACCCCGGCCAGCGCTCGCACCACCAGCAGGGTCTCGAAGTTGGGCGCCAGGGCACAGGCCAGGTGCAGGATCAGCCCGATCACCAGCCCCAGGATCACCACCAGCCGCCGGTCGAGCCGGCCCATCGCCCAGGCCACGACCGGCCCCAGTACGGCCGAGGTCAGGACGTAGGCCGTCTGCAACTGGCCCGCGACGGCGGTGGAGACGCCCAGGTCGGCCGCCATCGTCTCCAGCATGCCGGCGAAGATGAACGCGGCCGACCCGAAGGCGAACGTGCACAGCGTCAGGACATAGATGCGCGGGTTCATCGCCGCCGCCCGCCCATCGCACATTCCCCCGTCAAACGCTCGTTTGGATCAGGTTGGCCGAAGAACCGGTACGGGGTCCAGTGCGAAGTTCCTCCCCTGCGAGTCGGCGGAGGGGGACCACGTGGTGGAGGGGGCGCTGGGACTTAGGCCGGCATCTGCGCCCGGACCTTCGCCCGCAGCACGTCGATGGGCGCCAGCCCCTTGTCGGTCTTGAAGTGCCAATAGGTCCAGCCGTTGCAGGCCGGCGCCGACTGCACCATCGCGCCCACCTTGTGGATCGAACCCGAGAGGTCGCCCACCACAAGGCTGCCGTCGGCCCGCACCTTGGCGGCGTTCTTGCCGCGCGGGCAGTACAGCACGTCGCCCGCCCGCAGCAGGCCGGCTTCCACCAGGCTGCCGAACGGCACCCGCGGCTCGGCGCGCTTGGAGCCGGTGACCGCCATCTCGTCGGCCGTGGCCGGGATCACCCGGAAGATTCGCTGCTCGGCGATCTTGGCGTATTCGGTCTCGCGCTCGATGCCGATGAACTTGCGGCCCAGCCGCCGCGCCACCGCGCCGGTCGTGCCAGTGCCGAAGAACGGGTCCAGGATGATGTCGCCCGGCTTGGTGGACGACATGATCACCCGGTGCAGCAGCGCCTCGGGCTTTTGAGTCGGATGAGCCTTGTCGCCCTTGTCGTCCTTCAGCCGCTCGTCGCCGGTGCACAGCGGCAGCGTCCAGTCCGAGCGCATCTGCAGCTCGTCGTTCGCCATCTTCATGGCGTCGTAGTTGAAGGTATAGCGCCGCCCGCCCCGGCTCTTGGCCGCCCAGATCAGGGTCTCGTGGGCGTTGGTGAACCGCGTGCCCTTGAAGTTCGGCATCGGGTTGGACTTGCGCCAGACGATGTCGTTCAGGATCCAGAAGCCCAGGTCCTGCAGCACCGCGCCCACGCGGAAAATGTTGTGGTAGCTGCCGATCACCCACAGCGCGCCGTCGTCCTTCAGCACGCGCTTGCACTCGGCCATCCAGGCCTTGGTGAAGGTGTCGTAGGCCTCGAAGCTCTCGAACTGGTCCCACTCGTCGTCGACGGCGTCGACCTTCGAGTTGTCCGGCCGCAGCAGGTCGCCCCCGAGCTGGAGGTTGTAGGGCGGATCGGCGAACACTAGGTCGACCGACCTGTCGGGTAGCTTCCTCAGCTCCTCCAGGCAATCGCCGTTCAGAATGGCGTCAACCGGCAGCCCCATGGCCCAACCTCACGAAACAGAAGGCTGAATCCTCGGCGGACATGGTGAACAGGCCGTTGACGGCCCGCGGTCAACGAAAAAACTAGGCCGCCAGCGCCGCGTTGACGTGGGGTTCCAGGGCGCCCAGCAGCAGCGGGACCGAGACCGGCTTGTCCAGGTGACCGTCCGCGCCGGCCGCCCGGCCCGCGTCCACATGTTCCTGCAGGCCGTTGGCCGAGACGATCAGGATGGGCATCCGCGCCCGCCCCGTCTCGACTTCCCAGGCCCGGATCCGGCGCGTGGCCTCCAGCCCGTCCATCACCGGCATCTGGATGTCCATCAGCACGGCGTCGAAGCCGCCGGCGCCCACCGCGTCCAGCGCCTCGGCGCCATTCTCCGCCTCACCGTGCTCGATGCCGACCGCGTCGAGGATCAGGGCCAGCACCTGGCGGTTCACGTCGTTGTCGTCCACGACCAGCACCCGGAAGTGGCGGTCCGCCACCGCCTGGCCGACCGGCGCCGCGCTCTCGTTGTCCGCCTCCGCGAGCGCCGGCAGGTCGAGGGTGAAGCTGAAGCTCGCGCCTCGGCCCGGCGCGCTGGAGCAGTCCAGCGTCCCGCCCATCAGCGCCACGTAATCGCGGCAGATCGCCAGGCCCAGGCCCGCGCCGCCGTGACGGCGGGTCGAGCTGCCGTCGGCCTGCCGGAACGCGCCCAGCAGGTCGGCCTTCGCCGCAGCGTCGAACCCGACGCCGGTGTCGCGCACCTCGAAGGTCACGCGATCCCCCTCGCGTCGCAGGGCGACCACGGCCTCCCCGGTCTCTGTGAACTTGACCGCATTGCTGAGCAGGTTGCCCAGCACCTGGCGCAGCCGCATGCCGTCGCAGTTTACGACGGCGCCCGCGTCCGGCGCCATGTCGAGCCGCAGCCCCAGCCCCTTCTGCTCGGCTTGCGGGGCATAGAGCGCGACCACCGCCTCGGCGACGTCGCGCAGCGCCGTCGGCTCGGGCCGCAGCTCCGCCATTCCCGCCTCGGCCTGCGCCAGGTCCAGAAGATCGCTGAACAGCACGTTGAGCAGGTCGCCCGACGCTTTGATCACGCCCACCAGCTCCTGCTGCTTCGGCGACAGGCCGCTCGCGGCCAGCACCTCGGCCACGCCCAGCACGCCGTTCAGAGGCGTCCGGATCTCATGGCTCATATTGGCCAGGAACTCGCTCTTCGCCCGGTTTGCCGTCTCGGCCGCGTCGCGCGCCTCGGCGAGGATGCGGGCCGCCTCCATCTGCTCGGTGATGTCGCTCATCTTCGAGACGCCGCCGCCATCCTGGGTCGCGAACGACTGGTGACGGATCCAGCGGCCGTCCGGCAGTTTCAGCTCGAGCCCGGGGGCGCGACCCTTGTCGAAGTAGGTGGCGCCTGGCTCGAACTCCGTCTGCACCTCCCAGCCGGCGGCGAAGATCTTGGCCACGATGTCCTGGCGTCGCAGGCCCGCGACCATCTCCACGCCGGCCGAAGCCATCAGCGCGCCATAGGCCTTGTTCCACGACAGCACCCGGCCCTCGGGGTCGTAGAACGCCAGGCCCGACGTCACCGCGTCGAGGGCGTCGGCCAAGCCCGACATGGTCGAGCGGCGGCCCACCCCCTGCATCCAGTTGAGACCCAGCGTCGCCAGCAGGATCAGCGCCACCAGCACCACCGTCGCCAACGCCAGGGTGTCGCGCCCGGCCAGTTGGGCGGGCAACGCCAGGGTCGGATCGGGCGCGAGGTCCACGGCGGTCATGGCCGTGAAGTGCAGGCCGACGATCGCCAGCAGAAGGCAGCCCGCCGGCGCCGCCACGGCCCACGCCCGCGGGCTGCGGGCGCGGACGACGAACGCCGCCGATGTGCCCAGCACGCCGACCGCGATGGCGGCCACCACGTACGCGAGGTCCCATTCCACCCGCGCCTGGAGCCGCCAGGCGGCGACGCCGGTGAAGTGCATCAGGGCGATGGCCAGGCCGGCCAGCCCCCCGCCGGTCACCACGGTGGACGGGCGGTCGCGAACGACCGGCAAGGCGAAGCCCACGCCCATCCCCAGCACGGCGATCAGCCAGGAGGCCGCGGTGGTCCACGGTTCGTAGCCGAAGGCCAGGTGCGGCTCGTAGGCCAGCATCGCGATGAAGTGGGTGGCCCAGACGCCCGAGCCGGCGACCAGGCCGGTCAGGCCCGCCCAGGCCCAGCGCAGCGTCGAGCCGGCCGCCTGCAGACTGCGCAGGTGGAAGGCGAAGGTCGCCACGCACGCCGTCGCGCAGACGAGCGCCGCCACAGCGACGAGCCGCGGGTCATGATCGACGACGATGCAGGTGAGGACGGAAAACATCGGGGCCAGGTACTGTCGAGCTGGAACCTCTAGAGCCAAGGCATTAACAATGATTGGCCGGTCGCCCGCTTTCCCGTGAAAAACCAACTCGCAAGCTGTTTCAGCCCAGCCAGCGGATCCACGCCCCGTGGGGATGGGCGTGCGCCAGAACCCTCTCTGCGCCGCTTGGCCACAGGGTCAGCCGCACCTCGATCAGCGCCATGTCGTCGGGCGCGGGCTCGAACCGCAGCCATGCGAACGGCGCCTCGGCCGTCGCCCGCGCGCCGAGATCGGCGATCGCCGACGCGAGCCCCGCCTGGGTCGCGGCCGGCAGATAGTGCCAGAATACCGAATGGTACAGCACGGTCGCCGCGCCGGGCCGTGGCGCGACATGCGCTCGCGTCCAGTCAAGGGCGTCGGCCGCGTCCACCCGCACGCCGCTCGCCAGCGCCAGGTCGATGGCGCGCCGGCTGCGCTCCACGCGCTCGAACTGGTCGGGCCAGATGCAGGCCAGCAGGCGGCGGCGCTGGACGGGATCGGTGAGTTCGGTGGGCCGCCGGTCGCATGCGCCTCGCTCGACCACGTCCACGGCCGGCAGCGGCGGCGCCCCGCCCTCCCAGTCGCCGTCGATCGTCACGGGCGACGCCGGGTCGCCCCACGCCACGGCGCCCATGTCGTACCGGAACCGGTCCCAGAACTGGTTCAGGCCGGCGCTGGCCCCGATCTCGAAGCAGCGGAGCGGCAGCCTGGCCTCGGCCGCTACGGTCAGGAAGCCGCCCAGCAGGCCGCCCGCCCGGCGCACCTCGTTGGTCTGCGGCTCGTGGTCCAGGAACGCCGACAGCATCGCCGTGTGCGGCCCGATGGCCGCCCGCGCCGCCGCCCAAGCCCTGTCCACAGCCCAGGCGACGCCCGGCCGCGGCCAGGCCGCCGTCAGCGCCGGATCTTCGCCGCCCATTGCCAGGTGGTTGAACGTGTTGGCGATCCGGATCGGCACGGCGTCGTCGAACAGGGCTTTCAGCCCAGCATCCGACCACCGCGCAAACAGGCGCACGGTCGGCCCGCCGGCCTCGAGGTCGGCGGCGATCCGGTCCAGCAGGGCGCCGTTGAATGGCGAGCCGAACCGCTCGCACGCGCGGGCTTGGATATGGCAGGCCCTGACCAGGTCGGGATTGACGCTCATGCCCCCAATGCGCGGCGGCGCGCGGCCAGCGTCAATCTTGATTCAATGGGTCAATTTCAGCCCCGCCACCCAACCCGCTCGTCATGGCCGGGCTCGACCCGGCCATCCAGACGGCGTCGACCTCGGTAGGGATCGCCGGGTCGAGCCCGGCGATGACGAACGGAACGGATAGTCACCCGAACGGCAGTTCGTCCTGCAAGTCGCCCTCGATCCGGGGGTCCTTGCCCATCAGCACCAGCTTCACCGGCCGCCAGGCCCGGCGGTGGATCTCGCACGGGCCCAGACTCACCAAGGCCTCGATGTGGGTCGGCGCATTGTAGCCCTTGTGGCTGGCGAAACCGTAGCCGGGATAGACCGCGTCCATCTCCATCATCAGCCGGTCGCGCGCCACCTTCGCCAGGATCGAGGCCGCGGCGATCGATTTCGACTTGCCGTCGCCGCCCACCACCGTCTTCACCTCGCACGGCAGCTTGAACCGGTAGTTCCCGTCCACCAGGGCATAGGTCGGCTGCACCGCCATGGCCTCGATGGCCCGGCACATCGCCAGCCCGGTGGCGTGCAGGATGTTGAGCTCGAAGATCTCCTCGACGCTGGCCATGCCCACGCCCCAGGCCACCGCCTTGTCCTTGATCTCCAGCTCCAGCGCCTCGCGCGCCTTGGCCGTCAGCTTCTTGGAGTCGTCGAGCCCCTTCGGGATCTTGCGCGGATTGTCCGACAGGATCACCGCCGCCGCGGAGACCGGCCCGGCCCACGGCCCTCGCCCGGCCTCGTCCACGCCGCAGACGGGCCCGCCGACGAAGGCCTTTTCCAGCAGGAGGGTGGGGCCTTTGGGCATGGCTAGGCGTCGAATCCCACGCGCACGGCGCGTCGCGTCGCCTTGCTGATATCGACCCAGCCGCCACCGTCCAGCACGCTGGCGTCCGCCGGCCTGAAGTGGACCCGCCAGGAATGGCCAGCATCAGAAACACCGACGTTCATCTGGTCCACCGACCACTTCTCGCGCGCCAGCCGCTTCGCTGCGATGGCCACGAGCTCCTGCTCCGTCGGCCCGGACCGGGCCGCCAGCCTGCCGCCGTCGAAAGCGCCATACATGTGGTCACAGGCGCCCAGCGTCAGGGCCATCGCGAGGAGCAGGCCGATCCTCATCGCACGAGCCCCTTCACCTGGTCGTGGCGGAAGCAGCAGGTGAAGTGGTCGTTGACCATCCCCACGGCCTGCATCC
>NZ_JANINU010000071.1 GCF_024508875.1 Phenylobacterium sp. | reverse complement strand
CGAGCTGCGCCGCGCCACCCACAAGCTGGTGAAGCAGGTGACCGAGGCCATCGACAGCTTCCGCTTCAATTCGGGCATCGCGCGCCTGTACGAGTTCCTGAACCTGCTGAAGGCCAACCCGGCCAAGGGCGCAACGCCTGCGGTCCTGGCGGCGCGCCAGGAGGCGCTGAGCGCCTTTGCCCGCCTCATCGCCCCGTTCACGCCGCACCTGGCCGAGGAGTGCTGGGCCAGGATCGGCGGGGAGGGGATGGTCGTGGCCGCCCCCTGGCCGCAGTTCGACCCGGCCCTGACCGAGGATGCGACCAAGGTCCTGCCCGTGCAGGTGAACGGCAAACGCCGCGGCGAGATCGTCGCGCCGGCGGGAGCCGAACAGGCCGACGTCGAGGCGATCCTGAAGTCCGACCCGGACATCGCCGCCAAGCTGGAAGGCCTGACGATCCGCAAGATCATTGTGGTCAAGGACCGGATCGTGAATATCGTGGCGGCATGAGCCGGATCCTGATCCTTGCCGCGGCCGCGTCCGCCCTGCTGCTTTCGGGCTGCGCCGGGTTCCAGCCGCTCTACGCCCAGACCGAGGTGACGAAGAACCTGGCCGCCATCCAGGTCGAGGCGCCGAGCGGGCGAACCGGCTACCTCATACGCCAGCACCTGGACGACGCCTTTGCCAAGGACCACTCGGCGGCGCCGGCCTACACCATGGAGCTCGGCCTCGGCGAGGCGCGGTATCCGCGCGGCGTGCGGATCGACAATGTGGCCACGCGCTACGAATACGTGCTGACCGCCTCCTACGTGCTGCGCGACGTGAAGACGCGCGCGGTGGCGAAACAGGGCCAGGTCCGGGTGGAGCTCACCTACGACTCCGCCGACCAGCCCTACGCGTCGATCAGTGCCCAGCAGGACGCCCAGGACCGGGCGGCCGAACAGGCGGCGAGGCGGATCGAGATGGAGCTCGCGGTCTGGCTCGCCAACGGGGCCAAGGTCGCCGCGAAGTAGATGATCCTCTCGAAGCGGCCGGACATCGAGCGCTTCCTCGGCCGACCCGATCCGGCCATCCGTGCGGCCCTGATCTACGGGCGCGACCTCGGCGTGGTGCGCGACCGCGGCCACCAGCTCGCCGCCAAGGTGGTCGACAATCCGGATGATCCCTTCGACGTGGCGCTGCTGACCGAGCAGGATCTCAGCGACGACGGCGGCCGGCTGGAGGGCGAACTCGCGGCCCAGTCGCTGATGGGCGGGCGCCGCCTGGTGCGCCTGCGCCTCGCCGGCGAGAAGCCCTCTGCCGACAAGGCCGCAGCCGAGGCCCTGGACCGCCACGCGAAGGGCGAACTCAACCCCGACGCCTTCCTCCTGATCGAGGCCGGCAATCTCGGCCGTGAGTCGGCGCTGCGGAAGGCGGCCGAGAAGGCGAACGCCGCCGCCGCCATCCCCTGCTACGAGGACGAACCCGGCGACGTGGCCCGGCTGGTGCGCGAACTGCTGGCCAAGGATCAGGTCGCCCTGAACGTCGACGCCCTGCAGGTCTTTGTCCAACGGCTGCCCAAGGAGCGCGGCGTCGCGCGCCAGGAGATCGAGCGGCTGGCGCTGTACCTCGGTCCGGGCAGCGGCGCGACCGCGACTCCCGCCGATCTCGAGCCTTTCCTGGGCGTCGAGCCCGAGTCCTCCCTGTTCGACGCCGCGGCGGACGCCTTCGGCGGCAAGCTGGGCGAGGCGCAGGCCGGCCTTCGCCGCGCGGCGCAGGAAGGGGAGACCGGGCCCGCGGCCGTCCGCGCCATCGGGATGCACCTGGGCAAGCTGCGCCGCGTGCTCACCCTGGCCAAGAACGGCGCCGGACTGCAGGAGGCGGCGAAGGCGTCGGGGGTCTTCTGGAAGCAGGAGCGCGAGTTCCTGCGCCAGGCGCGCGCCTGGTCGCTGGAGGAGCTCGACCGGATTCAGCCCGAGGTGCTGGCCGCCGACCGCGCGTGCAAGACCGCCGGCTCGCCCGACCGCCTGATCGCCGAGCGCCTGGCGCTCACCGTCGCCGGCCGGGCACGCCGGCTTGGCCTCTAGCCGCCGGACAGCGCGCCGAAGATCAGCAACTCGCCGCCAGGCGGCACGGGCTCGTTCGTCGCGCGCGCCTCTTCCTGGCCGATGAAGATCCGCACGTGCCGGCGGATGCGGTCCTGTTCGTCCACCACCCGGAACTTCAGGCCGGGATGACGACGGTCCAGGTCGTCCAGCACGGCGCCCACGCTGGCGCCCTCGGCCTCCACCCGCGTCGCGCCGTCGGTGTAGGCGATTAGCTGCGAGGGGATGGACACGCGGATCATGCGGCCGGGACCGCGACCACCGAATAGATCTCGGGCAGGTGCGCGGCGATCTGGCGCCAGCTTTCGCCCTCGTCACCGCTCATCCAGATCTCGCCGCCCGTCGTGCCGATGTAGAGGCCCAGCGGATCGCAAGCGTCGGCGCAGAACGCCTGCCGCTTGACGGTGAACCAGCCCTGTTCGGTCGGAAAGCCGCGATCCTGCCGTTCCCACGACGCGCCGCCGTCGCGTGTGCGGTAGGCGGCGGGACGTCCGCCCGGGCTGGTGCGCGGCCAGGCTTCCGTGCCGTCCATCGGCCAAACCCAGGCCGTGTCCCTGTCGCGGACGTGGGGCACGATGGTGAAGCCGATGTCGCCGATCTCCCGAGGCATGGCCTCGCCGATCCGCTCCCATCGCTCGCCGGGGCGGTCGAGGCGATAGATCCCGCAGTGGTTCTGCTGCCAGAGGCGGTCGGGGTCGGTGGGCGCGAGGGCGAGGTAGTGGCTATCCTGACCGAACTCCGGATACGGGTCGGGCAGGAAATCGCATCGCACGTTCCGGTTCAGGGGCCGCCAGGTCGCGCCCTGGTCCGTGGTCTCCAGCACTCCGGCCGAGCAGGTGGCCAGGTACATGTGCCGGGCGTCGCGAGGATCGACGACGATCTGGTTCAGGATGGCCCCGTCGGGCGTGCCGCCTTCGGGCGGAAACCAGTCCGTCACCTGCGGGTGCAGGTTCAGCCCCTCGACGCTCTCCCAGGTGTCGCCGCCGTCGGCGCTGCGGAACAGACCCGGCGGCGAGGCGCCGGCCCACCACACGCCAGGTTCGGAGGCGTGCCCCGGCTCGAGCCAGAACGAGTGGTCCACCGAGCGGCCGTGCGGATCGCCTTTCGGGAATGCGGGCGGGCGCTTCGCCTCGGCCCAGGTGGCTCCGCCGTCGGTGGAGCGCAGTATCGTTGGACCCAGATGGCCGGTCGACGCCGCCATCAGCAGGGTCCGGCCGTCGCGCGGATCACGGACGAAGTGGTTGACGATCTGACCCAGGAAGAGCGGGCCCTCCGCCGCCCAGGCGGCTCGCGCCTCGTCGCTGCGGTAGATCCAGGCGCCCTTGCGGGTGCCCACGAGCAGTTGGATCGCTTGCGTCATCGGGAACCTCCCACCCAAGGACGTGCGGCAGGAGCCTACGCCGACGAATGCGCCGGACGAAACCTCGGCGTGCTCAGTGGAAGTCGCGGCTGCGGATCAGGCGGCCGGTGACCTTGGAGTGCGCGGCGATCTCGCCCTTGTCCTCGCGCAGTTCGGACAGGCGGCCCGAGAGGTCGGTGAAGCCCTCGGCCACCAGGTGGACCACCTCGCCTTCCTTCTGCACCTGGCCGTGGACGATCAGGAAGGCCGAGGTCATCACCAGCCGACGGTTCGCCTCGAACGCGTCGCGCCAGACGACGATGTTGGCGATGCCGGTTTCGTCTTCCAGCGTCATGAACACGACCCCCTTTGCGGTGCCGGGACGCTGGCGCACCAGCACCAGACCGCCCACCGACAGCCGTCGCCGGTCGCGCGCGGTCTTCAGCACCGAGCAGGGCATGACGTTTCGCCGCGCCAGATCCTCGCGGAAGAAGCGCACCGGGTGGTCCTTCAGGGACAGGCTGGTGGTGCGGTAGTCCTCGGCCACGTGCTGCGGCTGGCTCATGAAAGGCAACTGGACCTGGGCCTCCTGCAGGCTCTGGCGAAGCAGCAGCGGCGCGTGCTTTTCGGCCCCCCATTCACCGGCTAGCCCCTTCACCGCCCACAGCGCCTCGCGCCGCGGGAAGCCCAGGCTGCGGAACGCGTCGGCCTCGGCGAGCAGCTCAAGCGCGCGCCGTGTCAGCCCCGCCTGGCGGGCGAAGGCCTCGATGCTGTCGGCTCCGGCCTTGCGGGCCTCGACGAGCGCCTCGGCGTCCTTGTCCTTGAACCCCTTGATCTGCCGCAGCCCCAGGCGGACGGGCCGATACTTGTCGGCGCGCGGATCGTCCTTTTCCTCCAGCGTGCAGTCCCAGTCGCTGAACATCACGTCGGGCGGCCGCACCTCCACGCCATGCTCCCGGGCGTCCCGCACCAGTTGCGCCGGCTGATAGAATCCCATCGGCTGGCTGTTCAGCAGCGAGACGAGGAACGCGTCGGGGTGATGCCGTTTCACCCAGGCCGACGCGTAGACCAGGATCGCGAAGCTGATCGCGTGGCTCTCGGGGAAGCCGTACGAGCCGAAGCCCTCGATCTGCTTGAAGCACCTCTCGGCGAACTCGGCGTCGTAGCCGCGGCGGACCATCCCCTCGACGAACTTGTGGCCGTAGTCGCCCACGGTGCCCATGTTGCGGAACGTCGCCATCGAGCGGCGCAGGCCGTCGGCGTCGTTGTCCGAGAACTCGGCGCCGACGATCGCCACCCGCATGGCCTGCTCTTGGAAGAGCGGCACACCCATGGTCTTGCCCAGGATCGCTTCCATCTCGTCCTGCGGGTAGTCCAGGCTGGGCCGCGGATAGGTCACCTCCTCGATGCCGTCCCGGCGCTTCAGGTAGGGGTGGACCATGTCGCCCTGGATCGGTCCGGGCCGGACGATCGCCACCTCGATAACGAGGTCGTAGAACTTCCGTGGCTTCAGCCGAGGCAGCATCGACATCTGCGCGCGGCTTTCCACCTGGAACACGCCGATGGAATCGGCGTGGCACAGCATCTCGTAGACCTCGGGGTCCTCTTGCGGGATGTGGGCGACGTCGGTGATCCGGGTTCCGTCGGGCAGGGGCGGCAGCAGGTCGAAGCTGCGCTTCAGCGCCGTGAGCATCCCCAGCGCCAGCACATCGACCTTCATCAGCTTCAGGGCGTCGATGTCGTCCTTGTCCCACTCGATGAAGGTGCGGTCCTCCATGGCGGCGTTGCCGATGGGGACCGTCTCGTCCAGGCGGCGCTTGGTGAGGACATAGCCGCCGACGTGCTGCGACAGGTGGCGGGGGAAGCCCAGCAGTTCCTGGGCCAGCGCCGTGGCGCGACGGATCTCCGGGGCGTCGGGGTTCAGGCCCGCCTGGCGGATGTGCTCGTCCGGAACGTCGTCGCCGTAACTGCCCCAGACGGTGTTCGCGAGCGCGGCGGTGATGTCCTCGGTCAGGCCCAGCGCCTTGCCCACCTGGCGGATCGCCATGCGCGGCCGGTAGTGGATCACGGTGGCGACGATGGCGGCGCGGTGGCGGCCATAACGTTCGTAGACGTACTGCATCACCTCCTCGCGGCGCTCGTGCTCGAAGTCGACGTCGATGTCGGGCGGCTCGTTACGGTTCTCCGAGATGAAGCGGGAGAAGAGCAGGTCCTGCCCCGGTTTGGTCGGATCCACCGACGTGATCCCCAGACAGAAGCAGACGCAGGAATTGGCGGCCGAACCGCGCCCCTGACAGAGGATGTCCTGGGAGCGGGCCCATTGGACGATGTCGTGCACGGTGAGGAAATAGTTCGGGTAGTCGAGCTTCTTGATCAGCTCGAGCTCGTGGGCGACCAGCTTCGCGACCTTCTCGGGGACGCCGTCGGGATAGCGCCATTTCGCTCCGGCCCAGGACAGGTCGTGCAGGTGCTGGATGGCGGTCTTGCCGGGGGGCACCGGTTCGTCGGGGTATTCGTAGCGCAGGTCGTCCAGGTCGAACCGGATGCGCTCGGCGATCTCCACGCTGCGCTCCACGACCCCCGGAAACCGGGCGAACAGCCTGGCCATCTCCTGCCCGGGTTTCAGGTGGCGCTCGGCGTTGGCCTGCAGGCGAAGGCCAGCCTCCTGAATGGAGCAGGCCTCGCGGATGCAGGTGAGCACGTCCTGCAACGGCCGCCGCTCGGGGCCGTGGTAGAGGACGTCGTTCGTGGCGACCATCGGGATGGCCGCGGCCTGGGCCAGGGCGTCCAGGTGGGTGAGGCGCTGCAGGTCCCGGGGGCCATAGCGACGGGCCGCCGCCAGCCAGACGTCCGGCAGTTCGCCCCGGATGCGGCGCAGGTCGCCCTCGAACATCTGGTCCAGCCGGTCAGGGGGGACGACCAGGACGAGCTGGCCCTCGGCGTGGCCCAGGAAATCCTCCCAGTGCAGCTCGCATTCGCCCTTTTCGGACCGCCGCTGTCCCGCCGTCAGCAGGCGGGTCAGCCGCCCGTAGGCTTCGCGGTCCGAGGGGTAGACCAGCAGGCTGGGCGTTCCATCGGCGAAGTCCAGGCGGCAGCCGGTCAAGGCGCGGACCGACGATCCCTGCGCCTTCAGGTCCTGCATCTGCCGCCAGGCCCGGACCACCCCGGCCAGGCTGTTGCGGTCGCAAATCCCGATGGCTTCCAACCCCAGGGCGTCGGCCCCCACGACCAGCTCCCACGGATGCGAGGCCCCGCGCAGGAACGTGAAGTTGGTGGTGGCCTGAAGCTCGGCGTAGCGGGTCATGCGAACAGCCCGTGCAGCCACCACTTCGGCGGACCCTCGCCGTTGTAGAGGCCGGCGCGGAACAGCCAGAAACGGCCGCCTTCGGCGTCCTCGACGCGGTAGTAGTCGCGGACGTGGCCGACCGAGACGTCGCCGATGTCGCCCTTCCACCATTCCTCGCCGATGCGCTCCGGCCCCTCGGCGCGTTGCACGCGGTGGACGCGGCCGCGCCAGCGGAACTGCACGGGCGGATCGTCGGGCAGCAGCGCCACCACCTGCTCCAGAGGCTCGGGCCGGCGGAAGAGCCGTACGGGGCGGGGCGCCTCGCGATCCCAGGGCCGGGCCGACGTTTCCCCCACGCCCCACGCCCCCTCCACCGCGTTCCGCGGTTCTCCTCCCCCGCGCGCTTCGGCGCGAGGGAGGATGGGCGGCTCGCGAGCGACGGCCAGTTCGGGGACGTGACTCTCGAAGGGGGTCGCGCGCCAGACGGCGCAGGGCCCCAGGCGATTGGTCAGACGATCGATCAATGGGACCAGGCCGTCCTCCACAGCCGCGTCCAGGCCGGCCTCCAGGCGCACCTGGCGCCCCGAGACCGGCTCGACGGCATAGGCGGCGATGGTCACGCTTTCGACGCCGAAGCCCGGATCGACCGTCTCCAGCTTCGGCTGGAACAGGCGGGCGATCCGGACGGCGTCGCGGCCGGGCAGGGAGAGGCCCACGGCGACGCTGGGCGCCTTGCCGTCCACCCGGTGGAAGGCGACCTCGAAGCGCCGCCCGCCCCGGCCCTCGGCCTCCAGCCGCGCGCAGAGCTTGGCGGTGACGTCCTGCGTCACCCGGGCCATGTCCTCGGGGGCGCTGATCGGCTCGAAGAAGGCCAGCCGCGTCACCCAGGGCGTGGGCGGGCGGCGGAACGCCAGCGCCTCGGCCGAGCGGCCCAGCGCCTGGTCAAGCCGCTCCAGCGTCGAGGCGCCGAACCGCCGGCCCAGCGGGGCGCGCGGGATGTCCATGAGCTGGTCCAACCGACGCAGTCCCAGGCGTTCGATCTGCGCGGCGGCCTCGGGATCGAGCCGGAGGGCCGGCGGCGGCAGGGGCTTCAGGAGCTCGGCTTGGCCGTTCGGCGGCGCGAGGGTCCCGTCGCGGCCGTAGTGCGCCAGCGCCCAGGCTGCGCCCGGCGTGTCGGCGATGGCCAGGCGGAATTCCAGACCGCTTCCGGATAGCCGATTCCGGAAGTCGGCCATCATCTCGGTCTCGCCGCCCCAGAGGTGAGCTACGCCCGAGATATCCAGGAACAGGCCGTCGGGCCGGTCGGCCGCAACCGCCGGCGAGAAGCGCACGCACCAGTCGACCAGCGCCGTCAGGGCCTGGGCGTCCGCCTCGGGCTCGGCGTCGGCGGTCTGGAGCTCCGGGACCAGGGCCATGGCGTCGGTCGCCTTCTGCCCGACATGCAGCCCCAGCTTCGCCGCCTCGGCGCTGACCGCCGCCAGCCGCCGCACCTGGCGGACGGTTTCGATGAGCGCGAAGGGGGCGGGCGGACCTTCAGGCGGCGCGACGTTCGTGGCGTTCGCTCGCCGGCGCCAGTTCGCGATCGCCCAGGTCGGCGACCAGGCGCAGAGGATGCGCGACATCGCCCGCCTCCCAGGAATAGGCCCCTTGGGCCTCGAGGATCCATTCGCCGGAACGTCCGCCCCGGCTGCGTTCGAGCGCCACGTGGAAGCGCGGCGCGCCAAGACCGAACTCGCCGGCCAGCGGCTCGGACGGCGCGCTGCCCACGCGCCAGCGGGTGGTCGAGACCGACCCCGCGGCCTCGACCTTCGCCGTCCCACCGAAGGGCCGGCGCTTGAGGACGAAGCCTGTGCCGCCCCTCCGCTCGCAGGCCAGTTGCAGCCGGCGCCCGGCGGTCAGGTCCACGGCTTCCACTTCGGCGAAGACGGCCGAGACGCCCACCGTCGAGAGCGCGTCCTCCATCACCGCCAAGGCCTCGGCCTCGTCGCGGACGCACACCTGGATCAGCCGCTCAGGCGGGAAACCCAGGCCGGCCAGTCCCGGCGCCCAGAGGTCGTCGCGGCGCAGGACCCACACCGCCTCACCCCGGCGCGCCAGGGGAGCCGCCATCAGGGCCGCGAAGGCCGCCGGCGCCGCCGAGGTTTCGACCTCGATCCCCGCGCCGGCGATCTCATGCCAGCGTCCCAGTGGAAGTCCGCCCCCGGCCAGCCGCTCGTCCATTCGCGGGTCGCCGAAGGGCAGGACGCCGAGTTCGGGCCGCGCGCCGCTTTCGATCGCGGCGATCTTCGCGGCCAGGGCGGCGATCCGCTTGGCGCGAAAATCGGACATGGTTTTGGGACTCCTTTTGTTCCATTTTTGTTCTGGAACTTCGGAGCCGGGGAGTCAAGCGGCGGGAATCGGTCGGCCGTTCAACGGGGCGTTCAATTTCCCGGAGGCCCGCCGAAGTCGAACCCGGGATCGCGCCGCTTCGCCTTGCCGCCGAAGCCCCAGGTCAGCCCGACGAACACCGCCTGCATGTTGCCCTCGTTCCGCCGCCGCAACCGCAGGGCCGGCGTATCGACGGTGACCACATAGGGCGCCGATTTCAGGACGTCCTGCGCCGTCACCACGAGCGACAGGTCGTCGTTGAACTTGTGCCGGTAGCCCAGATTCAGGAAGCCGTACGCCTTGATCCGGCCCTGCGCAGTCAACTGCTCGCCGTAGGCGTTGCCGCTGGCCTGCAGGAAATCCTTCGCCGTCGCCTGCCAGCTCAGGTTCCCCCGGCCGCTGAACGCCACGTCCGAACGGCCGCCAAAAAAGCCCAGGTTGCCGGCGTCGATCCGGTTCCAGATCGCGCTGCCACTGACGTTGTAGCTGAGCTTGGGTGTCACCTTGCCGTTCGCCACCAGCTCGAGCCCTCCACTCCGGCGCTCACCGATGTTGGCCCGGCTGCGCAGCAGAACCCCGCCGCCCAGGTCGGTAAAGACATCGGTCGGGACGTCCCGGCTGTCGCGGTAGAACAGGGTCGCGAGATAGTAGGTGGAGCCCTTGCGAAGCTGCCATGCCGTCTCGAAGGAGTCGGTCTTGAGCGGCTTCAGGTCGGGATTGCCCTGCCGCAGGTTCGACGCGTCGATATAGATGCGAAAGGGATTCAGGTCGTCGGGGTTCGACCGCTGGATGCGCCGGCTGTAGGCGAACGTGACCTGCTGCGTTTCGCTCAGCTTGTAGGCCAGGTGCAGGCTCGGATAGGCGTTCAGCCGGTCTTGTCCGAACCGCTCCCCGGTCGAAAGCTGCTTGAGGTCGATGTCCACGCTCTGGAGGCGCAGGCCGGCCAGCACCGTCAGGTCGCCGAACGGCCGCTCGTAGGTGACGTAGCCCCCGGGACTGGCGAACTCGTATCGGAACCGGTTGCTGAAGCCCGGCCGCGGGACAGCCGACCCGGAGTCGGGCCCGCGCAGGCCCAGGAAATCGGCGCGATAGTCCTGCAGGCCCAGCTCCAGGCCGAACTTCAGCTTCGCCCCGCTGGCGAACGGCCGGACATAATCGGCCTTCAGCTCCTGCTCGTCCTGCCGGTTATCCAGCCGGGTGTCTTCGTAGAAGGCGTCCGGCGTCGGCAGGCGCGTGACCTGTGTCCCCCGGTTTCGGTTGTCGAAGTCGGTGCGGTCCAGCCGAAGGCTGACGGTCAGCTCGCCGTCATCGGCGAACTTGCGCCGGGCGCTCGCGTTCGCCGACCTGTTGGTGCGCGTGAACGCCACGTTCTGCGTGCGGTCCAGGAGGCGCGTGGTCGCGCCGGTCGCGCCGTCTCCGATCTCCTGCTCGTAGTTGGTGTTGCGGATCCGCATCTGCGTGGCCCGCAGTTCGCCGCTCAGCCGCGTCCGCTCATCCAGGTCGTAGTCGACCGCCGCACGTCCGCTGAAGATATGCCCCTGTCCACGCGTGCCGGCGCGATCGACGAGTCTTGCGGGTCCGCTGCTGGGATCCAGCCCCTCCCGAGTCTCCTTGAAGCGGAACTTCTGCGGGTCGTGGCGGACGCTGGCGTCGCCCGAGAACGACAGCTTGCCCGAGTTGTATCCGCCACTCAGGCCGGCCGTGTAGCGGCCCTCGCTGCCGTAGGTCGCCCGCGCCGTGCCCGAATAGCCCGGCTTGCGCACCTTCTTGCTGATCAGGTTGATGATCCCCGCGCCGTCCGGGCGGAACTCCGCCGATGGCGTGGTGATCACCTCCACCCGTTCGAACTGATCCGCCGGCAGGTTCTGCAGCGCTGCCGCCCGGCCCTCGCCCCGGAACTGACCCGAGGGCTTTCCATCGACCATGATCGTGACGTTCGAGTCGCCCCGCAGGCTGATGTTGCCCTGAACGTCCACGCTGACCGACGGAACATTGCGCAGCGCGTCGCCGATCGAGCCGGTCGTCGCCTGGAGGTCGCCCGTGATGCCGTAGCTCCGTCGATCGGTCTCGACGCGAAGGCCGTCGCGGGACGGGCCCGTGACGGTCACCTCCTGCACCGTCTTCCCCGGCTCCGACTTGGCTGGGGGCTTCTCCGCCGGCGCCGCCACGGCCGAGCTCGCGAACACGAAGAGCGGCGCGCAGACATGAAGAACCCGACCCATCGCCAACCCCAGGATACACATGTAATCTAGGCAGATTACACGGGTAATCCTTTGGCGCAACCCTGACGTTCAGTCGTTGCCGGAGCCGAAGTCGAAGGCCTGGTCCCGAGCCTTGCCGCCGCCGAAGGTGTAGGTGAAGCCGACGTAGACGGTCCGGTTCTTGGGCGCGCCCTTGCTATGCTCCCGGAACGTCGGCGACACCACCCGGGACTCGAAACCCGACAGGTCGAGAAAGTCCTGCGCTGTCACGACCCCGGAGAGGCGGTCCGAGAACTTGTGGCGATAGCCCAGGTTCAGGATCTTCTGCGGCTCGCTGACGCCCTGCGAGAGCAGCCGCTTGCCGAAGACGTAGCCCTGCAGTTGAAGGAAGTCCTTGTCTGTGGCCTGCCAGCTCAGCGTGCCCCGTCCGCCCAGCGACCAGGCAGAGCGCTGGGTCGAGCCGAAGCCCAGCGGCCGCGCATCGATCTCGTTCCAGCCCAGGTTGGCGCTGACGTTGTAGGTGACCTTGCCCGGCAGCCGCCCATTGGCCACCAGCTCCAGCCCCGCCGCCTGGAACCTGCCGATGTTGTCCCGGGTCTGCAGGATCACGCCGTCGCCGATGTCCTGGAAGACGTCGTTCACCGCGTCGCGCCCGCGCCGGTAGTAGGCGGTGGCGAGATAGGTCTGACCCTTCTTCCGGTACTGGTAGCCCAGCTCGAACGAGTCGGTGGTCTGCGGCTTCAGGTCGGGATTGCCGCGGAACAGGTTTTGCGGGTCGAAATAGACCGCGAAGGCGTTGTAGTCGGTGGGCTGCGGCCGCTGTACCCGACGGCTGTAGCTGGCGCTGACTTGCTGGGTGTCGTCCAGGCGGTAGCCCAGGTGCAGGCTGGGGTAGAGCCGCACATAGTCGTTCTCGTCGCGCCGGCCCTGGGTCACCTGGTCGAGGTCGATCTGCGTGGACTCGACCCGCAGGCCCCCCAACACCGTTAGGTCTCCAACAGGCCGCTCGTAGGTTCCGTAGACGGCGTGGATCTGCTGGTCGAAGCGGAAGAGGTTGGATCGCGTCGGGTCGATGACCGCCGGCGCGCTAGCGGCGCTGCGGCCGAACACGACCCGATAGTCGTTGTCGTCGCCGTTGAACTCGTAGCCCAGCTTCAGCTTCACGCCGTCGCCGAGCGGCCGGGTATAGTCGACCTTGAGCTGGGTGCGGCCCACGCGGTTGCGCGTCTCGTTGTCGTCCAGGAAGGTGGGGCCCGCCGGAGCGCGCGCGTTGCGCAGCAGGACGCGGCTGCGATCCTCGTCCATCCGCTCATTGGTAAAGGCCACTGACAGCTCGTGGCCCTCACCGAACTTGTGCGATCCGTTGAGGCTGGCCTCGACGCTGCGCCGGCCCTGGCGATTGTCCGCGGTCGTGTCGTACGCCAGCAACGGGAGTCCGCCGGCCGACACCCGGTCCAGGGTCTCGAAGTTGCGCGCCCGGAAGTCGATGTTCTGGTAGCGCAGGCCGCCGGTTATCCGCGTGTCGGCGTCCAGGTCGAAGTCGAGCCCGGTGCGCGCGCTCTGCATCTCGCCGATGCCGCCACCGACCGAGGCGCGGCGCTCGTTCGCGGTGGTCGCCCCGGAGGCGTCGAAGAATTCGCGGTCGACGGTGTAGTGCTGGCCGAAGACGTCCCGGCGGGCCGAGGCGTCGGCGGTGTAGGTGAAGCGGCCGTTCCGGTAGCTGACGTTCACGCCGCCGTTCTTGCGACGCTCCGAGCCCAGGTTCAGCCGCGCGCTGCCATTCACGCCGGGCTTGGCGGTCTTCTTGGTCACCAGGTTGATGATGCCGCCCGTGCCTTCCGGGCTGTAGGCCGCGGACGGGTTGGTGACCACCTCCACCCGATCGATCTGGTCGGCGGGCAGGCTCTGCAGAGCCTGGGCGCGGCCGTCCCCCCTGAACATGCCGGTCGGCTTGCCGTCGATCATGATGGTGACGTTGGAATCGCCCCGGATCGCCAGGTTGCCCTGCACGTCCACCTCGACGGAGGGCACGTTCCGCAAGGCGTCGGCGATCGAGCCCGTCGTGGCCTGCAGGTCCCCCGAGACGCTGTAGCTCTTCTTCTCGGCGTCCACGCGCACCGGCGGCGGCGCGCCCTCCACCACGATCTCCCCGACCGTACCGCTGGCCTTCTCGGCGGACGGCTTGGCCGGCGGCGGCTTTGCGGGCGTCTGGGCGAGAGCGGGCCCGGCCACGGCGGCGCACGCCGTCGCGGCGAGCCACAAGGTGCGCTGGCGCAAAGGATGTCCCCCGACACGCTGCCCCCGCAGCGCAAGTCCAAGTGTGAGGCGCGCCTGTGGGCAACTTTGTGGCGAAGCTTGTCAGGGCGGAAACGATGCCGGTGTTGTCGTCCCGTCGAAAGCCTGGGCTAATCCGGCGCGGAAACGAGGGAGGCTTGGGATGCGTTGGGCGGCGATCCTCGCGGCGTTGGGTCTGGCGGGCGCGGCGCATGCCCAGGCGCCGGTGAAGGCCAAGGTGGAGAGCGGCGTCCTCGTGGGCGAGGCCACCGACCGGGCCAACATCTTCCGCAACGTACCCTTCGCCGCGCCGCCGGTCGGCAAGCTGCGCTGGGCGCCGCCGCAGCCGGCCGCGAAATGGAGCGGCGAGCGCGACGCCACGAAGAATGGCCCCTCGTGCCCGCAGCCGATGAACGTCGACGGCACGCCCAACAGCGGCGGCGCCAACGGACGGATGAGCGAGGACTGCCTGCAGCTCAACGTCTTCGCGCCCAAGGGCGCCAAGGCCGCGCCGGTAATGGTCTGGCTGCATGGCGGGGGCCATCGCACCGGGGCCGGATGGATCTACGACGGCCAGAACTTCGCCCGCGACGGCGTGGTCGTGGTGACGATCAACTATCGCCTGGGTCCGCTCGGCTACTTCGCCCATCCCGCGCTGACCAAGGACGCCGGCGCGAACCCGACCGGCAACTTCGGCCTGATGGACCAGATCGCCGCGCTGAAGTGGGTGCAGAAGAACATCGCCGCGTTCGGGGGCGATCCGAAGAACGTCACGGTCTTCGGCGAGTCCGCGGGCGGCATGAGCACGCTGGCCATCCTCGCGACGCCCTCGGCCAGGGGGCTCTACAGCAAGGCCATCGTCGAGTCGGGCCTCGGCTGGTTCCAGCCGTCCACCCTGGCCGCGAAGGAGCAGCAGTATGTGGCGGCGCTGGAGAAAAGCGGGATCACGGCCGCGACCGCCGAGGAGCTGCGGGCGGTCCCCTGGGAGAAGATCGACGCCGTGCCCGGCGAGTACGGCCCCTTCACCGACGGCAAGCTGATGACCGAGACGGCGACCCAGGCCATGGCCGCGGGCCGCTTCGCCGATGTGCCGCTGATCATCGGCTTCAACTCGGGCGAGGACTCGCTGTTGGGGTTCGGCAATGCCGGCGGAAGGATGGGGGCGCTGCCCGAGAGCGTCCGCACGATCTACAAGGACGAGTCCGCGGCGGGCGACGACATCCTGGCCCGCGCCATCTTCAACGACCGCGTCTTCGGCGGCCCGGCCCGCTGGATCGCCGCCGGCGCCTCGACCGGCAAGCCGGCGTGGCTCTATCATTTCTCGTACGTCGCCACCCGCATGCGGCCGGGGATCGCCCGCGCCTTCCATGCGGCCGAGATCCCGTACGTGTTCGAATACTGGGGCCGGCGCACGCCGATGAGCGTGGTCAGCGACGAGGACAAGGCCGTCGCCGCCCTCATGCACAGTTGCTGGGTGGGCTTCGCCAAGACCGGTGCGCCGGCCTGCAGCGGCCAGGCCTGGCCGGCGTACGACCCCAAGACAGACCAGCTCCTGGAGTTCGGCTCGTCCAGCGGCGTGCGCACCAACTTCCGCAAGATCCAGCTCGACGCTCAGCAGGCCCACATGCTGCCGACCCTGGGACTTGCGAAATAGGCTCGAACTGACTCGGCCATAGCTGCGTTGACTCGCCGAATCCGGAGTCACCCCATGGCCACCCGTCCGACCTGGCAGGGCTACCTGCGCCTCAGCCTCGTGAGCTGCCCCGTGGCGCTCTACACCGCGACCCAGCGCACGAGCGACGTCAGCTTCAACATGCTCCACAAGGAGACCATGAACCGGATCCGGATGATCCCCACCGATCCCGAGACCGGGCCGGTGGAGCGGGCGGACATCGTCAAGGGCTACGAGATCGACAAGGGCCACTACGTCGTCGTCACCGACGAGGAGATCAAGAACGTCCGGCTGGAGACCACGCGCACCCTCGACATCGAGCGGTTCGTGGACGAGGACGAGATCGACCGGCTCTACTGGAACGACCCCTACTTCCTCACGCCCGATGGGGACATGGCGGTCGAGGCCTTCACCGTGATCCGCCAGGCGATGGAAAAGGCGGGGAAGATCGCGCTCGGCCGCCTCGTCATGCACCAGCGCGAACGGCTCATGGCGCTGGAGCCGCGGGGGAAGGGCATCCTGGCCTATTCCCTGCGTTCGAACCGCGAGGTTAGGGACGCAGCCGACGTGTTCGACCGCATTCCGGCCCACAAGGCGCCGCCCGCGATGGTCGACATCGCAGCCAAGATCATCGACCAGCAGTCGGGTCCCTTCGACCCCTCGAAGTTCAACGACCGCTACGAGGACGCGCTCCGCGCCCTGATAAAGGAAAAGGAGAAGGGCCACGGCGTGAAGAAGGTCGAGGAGCCTAAGGAGGCCGAGGTCATCGACCTGATGGAGGCCCTCAAGCGCAGCCTTGGCGGCGGCGAGCGGCGGAAGGCCCCAGCGCGGAAGGCGGCCGAGCCGGCGAAGAAGCCGGCCGCGAGGAAGGCTCCCGCCAAGAAGCGCGCCTAGAGTTCAACATACCTCCCCCGTGAACGAGGGAGGGACGCGCTAGCTACTTCGCGCCCGCCTCGATGACATCTAGCCGGTCCTTCAGCAGGTGTTCGCGGGCCTTCACGCCGTCGTCGCCGAACTGGACCTGGCCTTCCTTGGCCGCGTCGAACTTCGGCCAGGCGACGCCGCCGGCCGTGCCCGGATGGCCGGTCTTGGCGAAGTTGGCCCAGTAGGTCGACATGGCGTCGGACAGCGCGTTGTCGTCGGCGTCGAAGGTCGCCGGCGCCGTCGGCGCGCCGAAGACGTAGCGGATCTCGTCGGTGTGACCCGCGCCGAACGGCTTGCGCGCCTTGGCCGCCGGGGCCACGCGGCTGAAGTAGTAGAGATAGACCGGCTGCCCCGCCTTGGTGTGCAGGCGCGCGGCGTTGCGGTCGGGCTCGGTGATGAGCTGGGCGGTGGTGACGTCGTTGATGATGCGGGCCTTGTCGCCGGTGTTCCCAGGATCGAAGGCCTTGAGGATCGCCGCCTTCGGGCCGTCCGGGATCGCGTCGAGTTGCGCCGGCTGCGGCCGAACCAGGCTGGCCTCGTTGGAGTTGCCGCCGATCAGCAGCGGGACCTTGGCCTGCCGGCCCGTGGCGAAGCCCTGGGCGATGCCGCCGGTGATGTACTTGCCGTCGAGGATCGGGCCGGCGCGGCCGATCAGGCCGCCGGTGTAGGGCATGGCCGAGAGCGGCAGCTTGCGCAGCGCGGCGGCGGCCGCGGCGTCGTCGCCCTGCACGCCGGCGTCCTGGGCCGCCTTCAGGCCCTGGGCCTCCGCGGTCTTCAGCGGCGTGGGCTGATGGCGGGCGAAGCTCGACTCGCCGATCGCCCTCGAGAACAGACCCTGCGCGTCGGGCGACAGCATCAGGTACAGCACCGAGATGCCGCCGGCGCTCTCGCCGTAGATGGTCACGTTCTTCGGGTCGCCGCCGAACTGGGCGATGTTCGCCTGCACCCACTTCAGCGCGGCGATCTGGTCCATCATCCCGTAGTTGCCGGTCGGGCCTTCCTTGGTCAGCGCCGGGTGCGCGAACCAGCCGGCGCGGCCCAGGCGGTAGTTCAGGCTGACGTGGACGATGCCCTTCTTGGCGAAGTTCGTGCCCTCGGTGTCGCCGCCGAAGGCGCCCATGCTGGTCCCGACGACGTAGGCGCCGCCGTGAATCCACACCATCACCGGCAGCTTCTGTCCGGGCTTGGCGCCGGCCGGGCGGACGACGTTGATGGTCAGGCAGTCCTCGACGTCTTGGCAGCGCGCGCCGGCCTTGGAGGCGTCGCGCTCGCCGGTCCAGGTCGGGGCGGCGGCCGGCGGCCTCCAGCGCAGGTCGCCGACGGGCGGCGCGGCGTAAGGGACGCCCAGCGTATAGGCGACGCCGTCCTTCACCGTGCCTTTCAGCGCCCCCTGCCTGATCTTCACCACCTGGGCCTGATCCGCGACGAACGCGTCGGCGGGAGCCTGGGCGGCAGCCGCGACAGGCAGGGCGGCGAGGCCTAGCGCGACGGCGCCGGCGGCGAGCAGACGATGGATCATGGCTTCCCCCGAAATTCGAATTTTCGGTGTGCTTAGCCACTCGCTGTTGCGCGATTGTGTCCGGGTTTGGAGCGGCGGACGGCGCGGCGTAGCCTCGCGGCATGGCCGTCTATGTCGTCAACGAGATCGTCGTCACCGAGCCCGAGCGGTTCCAGACCTACGCCGACCAGGTGCCCGCGATCCTGGCGAAGTACGGCGGCCGCTATGTGATACGCGGTGGGGCGCCCGAGCGGGTGGATGGCACATCGCCGCCTGACAAGCTGGTCGTACTGCGGTTCGAGAGCCGCGAGGCGGCGCGCGCGTGGCGCAACTCGCCGGAGTACCTGGCCATCCTGCCGATCCGCGAGGCCACCTCCACCAGCCGGGTCTACATCGTCGACGGCTACGACGGCTGAGGGAACCTTCGCCGCGCTTCGCGGTTCGCCTCTCCGGGATGCGCTGGAGAGACGGACGTTGCGACGCCTTCTGATCCTCGGGGCCATCGGCCTCGTCGCCGCCGGCTGTGCGACCTCGCCGCGCCAGACCGTCCAGGACCTCAACAAGCGCGACCCGGAATACGCGAGCCGCGACTGCCGCCAGGCGCGCGCGGCCGTCGCGCGCTATGACGACAACAAGGACGGCCGCGCCGTCATCGCCATCGCCGGCAATCTCGTCGTCCCGTTCGCCGGGAGCGCGGCAGCGCTCGCCATGAGCAAGATGAAGGACGACGAGCGCGAGGCGCTCAACGAACGCGTCCGCCGCGCGTGCGTGTCCGATCCGCTGGGCAAGAAGCGGTCGCGGGTGGCCAGCCGGTAGGGCGTCTCTAGCGCTTTGCCAGCCGCTTGATGGCGTCGGCCAGAGGCCGCTCGGCGTCGCAGTAGTCCGCCCACGCCTTGGTCTTCTTGAGGAGCGCAGGAGCGGTCCGGATGGTCCAAGCCTTGGGATCGAGGCCCTTCTTCACCTGGGTCCAGTTCAGCGGGAAGCTCACGGGCGCGAGTGGCCGGGCGCGAGGCGAGAGCGGGGCCACCGCCGTCGACATGCGATCGTTGCGCAGATAGTCGAGGAAGATCCGCCCGACGCGCTTGGCCTTGGCCATGTTGACCACGTAGCGGTCCGGCGAATCCGCCGCGATGGCGAGGCAGACGTTCTGCGCGAACGTCTTGGCCGTGGGCCAGTCGACCTTTCCCTTGCCGTCCTTGAGCGGTGTCACGACGTGCAGCCCCTTGCCGCCTGTCGTCTTGCAGAAGGCGACGAGACCGATAGCCTCCAGCCGTTCCTTCACCTCCCTGGCGGCCTCGATTACCCGGTCGAACGGAATGTCCTCGTCGGGGTCGAGGTCGAACACCAACCGGCCGGGGACCTCGGGCTGGTCAGGCTGGCAGTTCCACGGGTGGAACTCCACCGCCGCGATCTGCGCGAGGGCCGCCAGCGCCTCGACGCGGTCGACCTGCAGGTAGGGCTTGTGGTCACCGAAGACCTTCACTTCGGTCAGCAGCGCCGATGACCCCTTGCCGGCATGGCGCTGGAAAAAGCGCTCGCCGCCGATCCCGTCTGGGGTCCGGATGATCGAACAGGGCCGCCCACGGATGTGCTCCATCATCCAGGGGCCCACCGCCTCGAGATATTGGGCCAGCTCCAGCTTCGTGATTGGCGCGCCCGCCCCATCGTCCGGCCACAGGGCCTTGTCCGGATTGGACAAGGTCACGCCCATGACGACGGGCGGCCCCGCCTTAACATTAGGCCTCCGCGCCGGCCTTGGAACAGCCAGTTCCGCCTTGTCGACCGGTTCCGGCGTCTCGGCCTCCACCTCGCGCGCGGGCTTGTCCTCGCGCAGCCCCTTGAACGCGCCCTGGCGCACCATGCCCGAGCCGGTGAAGCCTGCGAACTCGATTTCGGCGACGAGCGCCGGCTTCGCCCAGTGGACGCCCGCCGCCTTGCGCGGCGCGCCGGGGCCCGAGAACGGGCTCGACTTGCTCTCGATCGCTTCCAGCCTCGGGAGCACGCGGGCCACCTTGTCACGGCCGAAGCCCGTGCCGACCCTGCCCGTATAGATGAGCTTCCCGTCGCGGTTCACGCCGACGAGCAGCGAGCGCAACTGACCCGCGTCGCCCGTCCAGCCGCCGATCACCACCTCGTGACCCGCGCGGCACTTGGACTTGACCCAAGCGTCACCGCGCTCCGAGCGATAGGGGGCGTCCAGCCGCTTCGAGACAATACCCTCCAGCGACATGCGGCACGCCGACTGCAGCACGGCGTCGCCGGCTGTCTCGAAGTGCTGCACGTAGCGGATGCGCCGCTCCAAAGCCTTGCCAGCGGCTTTCACCACGGCCGCCAGGCGCAGCTTGCGCTCGGCCAGCGGCAGGCTCCGAAGGTCTTCGCCGGCTAGGAACAGCGCGTCGAACACGAAGAAGATCAGGTCGTCGGTCCTGTCGTCCGCCAGCGCCGCCTGCAGCGCCGGGAAGTCGGGGGACCCGTGGGCGTCGAGCGCGCAGGCCTCTCCGTCGTACAACCCGTCGGGCAGGGCCGCGGCGTCGCGGGCGATCGCGCGGAACTTGTGGGTCCAGTCGAGGCCCTTGCGGGTCTTAAGCGTCGCGCGGCCCTTCTCGACCCGAAGCTGGAGCCGATAGCCGTCGAACTTGATCTCGTGACCCCAGCCCGCGCCGGGCGGGGGGCGATCGACCGACTTGGCCAGTTGCGGCGGCACGAAGCCAGGCAGGGCGACCGCCCTCAACTTCGGACTCGCGGCTGTCTTCAGGGGCGCGGGCTTGCGCGCCGTGGGCTCGGTCGCGGCGCCCGGGTCGTCCGCGCTCCCGCGGTTCGAGCGCCAAACATCGCCGGCCTTGGCGCGACCCTTGCCGGTCATGAACTTCGTCGGCCCGCGGCCCTTGCCCGCGGCAATCTCCTCCATGCCGCGGCCCGAGGCGACGGATGTGGTCTCCTCGTTCACCAGCGCGCCCCCGTCCTCCTCGACGGACCAGCCGTCGTGATGCTTGATCAGCAGCCAGTTGTCGCGCTTCTCCCGCTCGCGACGCTTCATGCGCACCAGAACCCAGGAACCTTTCAGCCGCTCGCCGTCGAGGTTGAACTTCAGGTCGCCCTTGCTGAGCATCGCCCTGGGATCGCCCTCCGGCTCCCAATAGCCACGGTCCCAAAGCATGACCGTGCCGCCGCCGTATTCGCCCTTGGGGATGGTCCCTTCGAAGTCGCCGTAGTCGAGCGGGTGGTCCTCGGTCTGCACCGCGAGCCGCCGGTCGGCGGGATCCAGCGAAGGACCTCGCGTGACCGCCCACGACAGGAAGACGCCGTCCAATTCCAGGCGGAAATCGTAGTGGAGGCGCGTGGCTGCGTGCTTCTGGATCACGAACCGCAGGCGCTTCGACGGCGTCGTCCCGGCGGCGCTGTCGGGCTCTGCGGTCCTGGAGAAGTCCCGCATCGCGCGGTAGCGGGCAAGCTTGTCGGCCATCTAGACCACCAGGGCGGGCCGCCGGCTTTCGGCGTTCCCTTCCAGCGCCTTGACGAACGCATCGCGCCACGCGCTGACGTCCTCGCGGGAGACCGTCTCGAACAGCGCCCGCCAGCGCCGAACCCGTTCGGCCTTCTCCATCGCCAGCGCCCGCTTCAGCGCGTCGGCGATTTCTTCGGGGCTGTTGGGGTTCACCAGCAGAGCATCTTGCATCTGTAGGGCGGCGCCGGCGAAGCGCGACAGGATCAGCACGCCCGGGTCGTCCGGATCCTGGGCGGCCACATACTCCTTGGCCACGAGGTTCATCCCGTCGCGTAGCGGCGTGACCAGCCCGACGCGGGCCGCAGCGTAGATGCCGGCCAGTTCGTCCCGCCGATAGTTGCGGTTCACCCACCGGAACGGCGCCCAGTCGACGTCGGCGAACTCACCGTTGATTCGGCCGGAGAGAGCGTCCAGCCGACCCCGGATCTCTTGGTAGGCCTCGACCGCCTCCCGGCTGACGGGGGCGATCTGCAGCATCAGCACCTCCCGTCGCATGTCGGGGTTTCGCTGGAGGAAGGCTTCGAAGCCGAGGAACCGCTCTTCGAGGCCCTTGGAATAGTCGAGCCGATCCACGCCGACGATCAGGTGACGGAAGACCGTGCAGGCCATCATCAGGTCGCGCATTCGGCGGGCGCGCGCGCTGGTCTTCATCCGGGCGAAGTCGGCGGCGTCGATGCCGATCGGGAACGCGCCGACCTCCAGCCGCCGTCCGAACCCCATCAGCAGTCCCGGCCGCACCAGCGCGCCTTCGGCCTCGTTCAGGACGTACTCCTCGAAGGCCTGTTGGTATTCCGCGGTCTGGAAGCCCACGAGGTCGTAGTCGAACATCGATTCCACGAGCTGGCGGTGGCGCGGCAGGTTCACCATCACCTGGTGCGCAGGCCATGGGATGTGCAGGAAGAAGCCGATCCGGTTCTTGATTCCCAGCGCCCGCAGCTCCTTGGCCAGCGGGATCAGGTGGTAATCGTGGACCCACACGATGTCGTCGGGACGGATCAGGGGCGCCAGCGTCTCGGCGAACCGGCAGTTCACCCGCATGTAGCCCTTGTCGAACGCCCGATCGAAGGCGGCCAGGTCGTTACGGTAGTGGAACAGCGGCCAGAGCGTCTTGTTGGCGTACCCGTTGTAGTACTCCTCGAGATCGATCTCCTCGAGGTCGACGGTGGCGGCCGTGACGCCGCCGACCTTCTGGACGTTCAGTTCGCCGGTGAAGGTCTCGGTCGTCTTGCCCGACCACCCGAACCAGATCCCCGAATACTCCTTCAGCGCGGCGGCCAGCGCCATGGCGAGGCCGCCTACGCTCTCCTCCCCATCCCCGGATGGCGGGTTCACCCGGTTGGAGACGACGATCAGCCGGCCGCTCATCGGGCCGCCTCCAGCCAGGCGAGCACGTCCTCGACGTTGCGCAGCCCGAACCTCGCCTGGGTCGTCCGCGGTTGGCCGACGAGGATGCCGAAGCCGCCCAGGCGGGCGACCTCTGCGAAGCCGTGCTCGTCGGTCGCATCGTCGCCAGCGAAGATCGGGACCGCGCCCTGGAAAGCGGACGTCTCCATGAAGTCGCGGATCGAGTCGCCCTTGGAGGGGCCGGGGGTGCGCAGCTCCTCGACCATGTCGCCCTCTTGCAGGGCGAGGCCGGTCTCGGCGGCCAGCCGGCGGGCGAGGGCGCGGGCCTCCAGCGCTCGCGGCCTGGCCAGCCGGAAATGCAGGGCGACGCTGGCGCCCTTGTCCTCCACGATTAACCCGGAATCGGATTTCGCGAACGCCTGCAACGCCTCAAGGGCGTGCGGGAGGCCGGGGTGCGGCTCCGGGGCGTGCAGGCTGCCATCGCAGTCTCGGCGGACCAGCCCGTGCACGGCCGATACGCAGGCGATACGCCCCTCCAGGATGCGGTCGATATCTTCGAGCGCGCGACCGCTCACGACCGCGAGCCGCCCGTCCAGCGCGGCGCTGAGGCGTTCCACCAGGCGCGTCCGGCGCGGATCCGGACCCACATCCTGTGGCCGTGCGGCGATCGGCGCCAACGTGCCGTCGAGATCGAGGAACAGGGCCGCGTCCGCCAGGCGCAGGGGCGCCGGCGCAGGCAGATTCACGGTCAGGGTATCCACTGGCATGTCTCTCCCACCCGTCGGATAGGAAAACACCTCTGCCCGGCATTCGATCCCGCAACGCACAAATGTGAACAGGCCTCGGGTGTTCCCCTTGACCCCGGGCGAGACGCGCGGTGGTGTCCGCCCCTTCGACAAGGAGAGCCCATGCCCGCTCCGTCCCAGGCCGACGCGATCGTTCTGTTCGGCGCCACCGGCGATCTCGCCAAGCGGATGCTGCTGGCCTCGCTCTACTTCCTCGACGCCGACGGGTTCCTGCCGAAGGGCTTCCGCATCGTGGCCACCGCCCGCGCCGAGCTCACCCGCGAGCAGTTCCTGCAGCAGACGCATGAGACGCTGACGGCCCGGCCTGAGGGCGTCGACGAAGCGGTCTGGAGCCGGTTTGCCGCCCGCCTGAACTATGTCGGCGCGGACGCCACGACGGCCGAGGGCGCGCTGAAGCTATGTCCGGCCCTGGAGGGGTGCCGTGCGCCGTTCTTCTACCTAGCGATCTCGCCCAGCCTCTACGAGAAGGTCTGTGTCTCGCTGGCCGCGGCGGGCCTGGCGACCGACGACACGCGGATCGTGCTCGAGAAGCCGATCGGCCGCGACCTGGAGACCTCTCGCCACATCAACACCTCGCTGGGCGTGGTGTTCGACGAGGGCCAGATCTACCGGATCGACCACTACCTCGGGAAGGAGACGGTTCAGAACCTGCTGGCGCTGCGCTTCGCGAACACCCTGTTCGAGCCGCTGTGGAACAACCTCACCATCGATCACGTGCAGATCACGGTGGCCGAGACCGAGGGGGTCGGCTCGCGCTGGCCGTATTACGACGAATACGGCGCGCTGCGGGACATGCTGCAGAACCACATGCTGCAACTGCTCTGCCTGGTGGCCATGGAGCCGCCAGCCGACATGGAGCCCGACTCCGTCCGCAACGAGAAGGTGAAGGTGCTGCGCTCCCTGCGCCGCTTCAGCCGCCAGGACGTGGCCGACAAGTCGGTGCGGGGCCAGTACACGCCGGGCGTCGTCGCCGGAAAGTCCGTCGAGGGCTACGAGGCCGAGCGCGGCCAGAAGACCGGCACCGAGACCTTCACGGCCCTGCGGGTCGATATCGACAACTGGCGCTGGGCCGGCGTGCCGTTCTTCCTGCGCACCGGCAAGCGGATGCCCGAGAAGCGCACCCAGATCGCCATCCAGTTCAAGCCGGTGCCGCACTCGATCTTCGGCCAGGCGTCCACGGCGGACCTGACCCCGAACCGGCTGGTCATCGACCTGCAGCCCGACGAGGACATCAAGCTTTCCCTGATGAACAAGGCCCCGGGGCTCAGCCAGGGCGGCATGCGGCTGCAGTCGCTTCCCCTCTCGCTCAGCCTCCTGCGGACCTACGAGGGCGCGGGCGGGCGGCGTCGTATCGCCTACGAACGGCTGCTGCTCGATGTTATCCACGGCGACGCCACCCTGTTCGTCCGCCGTGACGAGGTCGAGGAGGCCTGGCGCTGGGTGGACGGCGTCGCGGACGCCTGGGCCGAGGCCGGCCAGGCCCCCAAGCCCTACGCCGCCGGGAGCTGGGGCCCCTCCGGCGCCTTCGCCCTCATCGAGCGCTTCGGCCGCGACTGGTCGGACTAAACCCGATCTACCGGATGCTCTGCCAGCTCTTGGACAGCAGGTTCGCGCAGTTGATCAGGCCGACCAGGGAGTAGGTCTGCGGGTAGTTCCCCCAGAGCTCGCCGCCGTCGAAGGTGATGTCCTCCGAGAGCAGACCGGCGGCGGTCCGTCGGCCCAGCATCTCCTCGAAGAGCTGACGGGCTTCGTCGGTGCGTCCCGACAGGTGCAGCGCCTCGATCAGCCAGAAGGTGCAGAAGTTGAACGCCGTTTCCGGCAGGCCGAAGTCGTCGGGAATGGCGTAGCGCAGCATGTAGGGCCCGCGACGCAGGCCCTGCTCAACCGCCGCCATCGTCGCCTGCATCCGCGGGTCGTCGGCAGGCAGGAACCGGACGTCCACCATCTGCAGCAGGCTGGCGTCCAGCTCGTCGCCGCCGAAGGTCGCCGCGAACCGGCCCTCGGCCTCGTTCCAGGCGCGCGTCTCGATGGTCTTGCGGATTTGCGCGGCCTTGCCGTTCCAGTAGTCGGCGCGGTCGCCGAGACCCAGGCGGGCCGCCGCGTTGCCCAGCCGGTCGCAGGCCGCCCAGCACATCACGGACGAATAGGTGTGCGTCGCCTCGCGCCCGCGGAACTCCCAGAGGCTCGCATCCGGCTTGTCGTGCAGTTCGAAGGCTCGCTCGCCGATCGGCTCCAGCGCCTTGAAGTCGGCGATGGTCGCCGGTCGCAGCAGCCGCTCGTCGAAGAAGGCCTGCACCGTGGACAGCACGATCTGGCCGTAGACGTCGTGCTGCAGGTGTTCGTGCGCCTGGTTGCCAACCCGGACGGGCCCGATCCCGCGATAGCCCGGCAGATGCGGAGCGATCCATTCAGTTAGCACCGGCTCCAGCCCCACGCCGTACACCGGCTGAACGTGTCCGGCCTTGCCGTTCGGCGTGTGGCCGTGCTCGAAGCCCGGCAGTTCGCGCTGGGCGACCGGTGCGCCAGACGGGGCCATGTCGCCGCGGCTGGCCTGGTCCACCAGGTTCCGCAGATAGACCAGGTAGTTCTCCAGCATGTCGGCCGCGCCCAGGCGGTTGAGCGCCTGGACCACGTAATAAGCGTCCCGCAGCCAGCAGTACCGGTAGTCCCAGTTGCGGCCGGCGCCGGCCTCGGCGGCGTGTTCGGGCAGCGACGTCGTCAGAGCCGCTACGATGGCGCCGGTCTCCTCGTAGGCGCACAGCTTCAGCGTGATCGCCGCGCGGATGACCGCCTCCTGCCATTCCAGCGGCACCGAGAGTGTCCGCACCCAGCCGCGCCAGTAGTCGGTGGTCTCGCGCAGCATCCGCGCCGCCGTGGTGGCGACCTCGGCGTCGAAGCCCTCGTCCGGTCCGAGGAACAAGCTGATGGGTTCCTCCAGCCGGAAGACCCGCTCCTCGACGATGTGGCTGACCGGGGCGTCCGTCGTCAGTCGGAGCGTCGCCACGGCGCCCACGTAGCGCACGTGGTTCGAGCCGGACGTCAGGTAGCAGGGCCGCTCGCCGTAGTTCATCATTGGCCGCACCCGGATCCGCACGCGCGGGGCGCCCGCCAACGGCCGCACGATCCGGCAGAAGGCCAGGGGCCGATACTGGCGCCCCAGGTGCTTGTAGCGCGGCGAAAAGTCGATGATCTCGATCCCCGCGCCTTCGCCGTTGCGGATCTCGGTGCGCAGGATTGGCGTATTGCGAAGATACGCCTGGGTGGTCTCGACAGCGCCCTCCACCTCTATCGCCCACACGCCGCACGCGTCCGGCGCACCGGCGTCCTGGCCCGTCAGCAGGCCGCAGAAAAACGGGTCGCCGTCCACGCGGGGGGCGCAGGCCCAGACGAAGCGGCCTTGGCGGTCGATGAGCGCGCTGGCGGCGCAGTTTCCGATGGGGAACAGGTCCAAGTTCTGGCTCAAGTTCCCTCCATTCCGATAATGCGCATGACTTTCGAGCAGGCCCCTCGGTCTGCTTCCCGACGTTCAAAACTCGGCGCGGACGAATTGGCTCCCGATCGCGCCGCTAGCAGCCGTAGCGCACGCGCAGGCGCGGCCCCCGGCTGTTGGAATGCACGGCTACCCGGCTGCCCTGGCGCTCGAACGTCAGGTCGATCGAGCCATCGCCGATCTCCAGCCCCGCCACGCTCAGCCGATCGATGCCGATCGGCAGGGCCGGATCGCGGATTTCCACCTCGGCCGTCTCGCCCTGTATCGAAAGCCCGAGGCACGCCTGCAGCAGCATGAACACCGATCCGGCGGCCCAAGCCTGCGGCAGGCAGGCGACCGGGTAGGCCACCGGCGGCTCGCCCGCCGCCCGGGGGAAGCCGCAGAACAGCTCGGGCAGGCGCATTTCGAGCTGGGACGCCGCCTCGAACATGGCCGCGGTCAGCTTCACCACGCCGGCGCGCTCGCCGTAGTAGGACAGGCCCAGGGCCGCCAGGGCCGTGTCGTGCGGCCAGATCGAGCCGTTGTGGTACGACATCGGATTGAAGCGCGGTTCGCCGTCGGCCAGCGTGCGCAGGCCCCACCCCGAGAAAAAGTCGCTGGAAAACAGGCGCTGGGCCACCTTCTGCGCCCGGTCCGCACGCGGCAGGCCCGTGAACAGCAGGTGCCCCGGGTTCGACGCCACGACGCGGCACAGCTCGCCCTGGCCGTCGAGCGCGATCCCGTAGAAGCCCTCCTCAGGCATCCAGAAGCGTTCTTCCACCACCTTGCGGAGCGCCGCCGCCCGGCCGCTCCAGCGCTCGGCGGCCGAGGAGTCGCCGCGCCGCGCTGTCAGTTCGGCCATCGTCCGATAGGCGGCATAGGCGTATCCCTGCACCTCGACCAGAGCCACGGGCCCCTCGGGAAACCGTCCGTCCAAATGGAAGATGGAATCGCCGGAATCTTTCCAGCCCTGGTTGGTGAGGCCGCCGTCCATGGCGCGGGCGTAGGAGATCAGTCCGAGAGGATGCTGGGCGGCCTTGGCCACGATCCACCCGGCCGCCTTCTCCAGCGCAGGCCACCAGCGGTCGAGCTGGGCGTAGTCGCCGGTCCTCGCGGCATAGGCGCCGGCCAGGGCGACAAACAGCGGTGTGGTATCGACTCCGCCGTAATAGCGCCCGAAGGGCACCTCCCCGAGCGCCGACATTTCGCCCCGCCGGGTCTCGTGCATGATCTTGCCGGGGTCGCTGTCGCGGAAGGCGGAGGTCTCCTGCGCCTGGTGTTCGGCCAGGTATGAGAGCACCCCCTTCGCCAGCCCGGGCTCGAACCACAGGATCTGCCAGGCGGTGATGATCCCGTCGCGGCCGAACGCGGTCGAGAACCAGGGGATGCCGGCGTAAGGGTAGGGGCCGGTCCGCATGGGCGTGGTGAGCAGCGCTAGGTCGGCGCGCGACTTGTCGATCCAGCCGTTGAAGAGCCGCCCGTTGGTCGAAAGGCGCGCCCCGCGGCGCCGGCGCTCCCGCATGGCGAAGCGAGCCCGCGCTGCGGCGGCCCGGAACCGCTCGCGGCCCGGAGCTTCCTCCTGTGTTCCGCAGACCTCCACATAGACTTCCCAGCGCGCGTCGGTCTGCAGCAGGACGTTGAACCGGGCCTCGTCGGCCGTTAGGGCGTCGGGTGCGGCCGAGAAGCCGACGATGCTCGCGCGCGGCACGCCGTCGAGGCCCTCGTAGCCGAACCGCACCTCCTGCGCGCCGATCTCGGGCGGCGCGAGCCGGCCTCGGGCCGGGCGAATGGCGCCCCGCACCTCGAACATGTCCCGGAAGTCGGCGGCGAACCGGAGCACCAGCGGGAGCTCCATCGCGTTGGGGCTGTAGTTGGTCAGCCGAATCCGCTCGTAGAGCCGCTCGTTCCAAAGGAACCGCTTGCGCTCCAAATGCACCACGCCCGGGGGGGCGACGGGGCCGCTCGGCACCGGGATCGCCCGGTTCAGGCCGTGAGAGGTGAAGTAGACGTTGTCCTGGCTCACCGCACCGGACAGCAGGGTGGGTGAGCGGTCGCCCAACGTGACTTCCCAGCGCGATAGGATCCGCGTGTCGTCATGGAAGAGGCCGTCGGCCGCGCCGGCGATGTCGCCATGGCTGTCGGCGACCATGAAGGTGTCGCGGTCCTTGAGCGCGAAGAGCCGCTGGGGAACCCGCGGTTCCTCGATCTCGCCCCACTCGACGGGCGTCGTATGCGACGGCGCAAGGTCGTTCATGGCTTCCCCGCAGCGTTGTTTCCCGTCAGGCGGCCTCCGTCAGCGACGAGCCCTGGGGGAGCTTGGCGTAGATATCGAGATAGCGGCGGGCCATGGCCAAGGCCGAGAAGCGCTCCTCGAACCGCGCCCGCACCGCCGCCCGATCCAGCCGGGCCAGGCTGACCACGGCGGCGCACGCCTCCGCCTCCGAACTCACGATCAGGCCGGTGAGGCCATCCTCGACCACCTCGGGCACCGAGCCGTTTCCCCACGCTATGACCGGCGTGCCGCAGGCCATGGCTTCGATCATCACCAGGCCGAACGGCTCGGGCCAGTCGATGGGGAACAAGAGCGCGTCCGCGCCGCCGAGGAAGGCGGACTTCTCGCCGTCGCCGATCTCGCCCACGAATTCCACCAGCGGATGCTCCATCAGCGGCGCGACGACGTCCTCGAAGTAGGCGCGGTCGGCCGCGTCCACCTTGGCCGCGATCTTCAGCCGCCGGCCCGAGGCCTTGGCGATGGCGATGGCCCGGTCTGGCCGCTTCTCGGGAGAGATGCGGCCCAGGAAGGCGAGGTATCCATGACTTTGCGGGGTGAACGCGTAGAGGTCCTGCGACATGCCGTGGTGGACAGTCGCCGCCCAGTTCGCGAACGGCAGCGGACGGCGCTGGTCGTCGCTGATCGACACCAGCGGGAATTGCGGCCACCGCCTGTAGACTCCGGCGAGGTCTTTCAGGTCCAGCCGACCGTGCAGCGTGGTCAGGGTGCGCTCCGCCATGTCCTCGAACATCGGAAACTGGACCATGTCGGTATGGAAGTGGATTACGTCGAACTCGTCGGCTCTGCGACGCACCTCCGCGAGCTGGCTGAGATGCGCGGCGAGGTCGGATTTCAACGGCGCTGGATCCAGCCGTATCGCCTGGTCGCGGACCGGGGCGAGCCGCCCGAGGGTCTTCGCGTCGGCGCTGCTGAACAGGGTGACGTCGTGGCCCAGGGTCACCAAAGCGTCGGTGAGGTGCGCAACCACGCGCTCCGTCCCGCCGTAGAGCCGGGGCGGCACGGCTTCATACAGGGGGGCCACCTGGGCGATACGCATGCAGAAACTCCCTCGGCGTCGTCTTCCGCCGCGACGCCCGGCATCCGGTGACTAGGACGCAGTCGGGCCCTATGCGGTTCCATGCGATGTGCGAAATGGCGCCGCTGGCTGGCGCCGCCGGCGGTCCAGGCGCGTTATGAGGCAGGCATGATCGAGACCTATCCAACCGGGGGCGTCCTCGCCGACGTCGCGGCCTTGGCGATGGAAGCCGAACTGGCGGCCGCCCTCCGGACGCACGGCCGCGCCAGTCTGGTGGCCACCGGTGGCCGCTCGCCGGGCCCCGTCTTCGACCGGCTCGCGCGTTCGACCGCGGTCGATTGGAGCCGCGTCGTCGTGACGTTGTCGGACGAACGGTGCGTGCCTCCCGACGATCCCGCCAGCAATGCCAAGGCGGTGCGCGAGCGGTTGCTCACCGGGCCGGCGGCCAAGGCGCACCTGCTCTCCCTCTGGCCGACGCCCGAGCCGGCGGCCCTTGCGGGGCTGCAGCCGTTCGATGTGGTCATGTTGGGCATGGGGGAGGACGGCCACGTGGCGTCGCTGATTCCCGGCGATCCGGACCTGGAGGACGCGCTGACCACCGCCGACCTGCTGCGTCCGGCGCCCGCCGGCCTCGGCAAGCCGCCGGTCGCGCGGGTGACCCTAACCCTTTCCGCGCTCGCCGATGCGCGGGCCATCTTCCTTCTGATCGCGGGGGAGGCTAAGCGCGGGGTCATAGAGCGCGCGCTGGCGGGCGAGGACCTGCCGGTCGGCCGGCTGCTCTCGCGATGCCGGCCGCGGATACGCATCTTGTGGACCCCGGACGGAGGTTGAGCCCCCATGGCACAGATTCATCCAGTCACCGCCGAGGTCACCCAGCGGATCGTCGAGCGAAGCCGCGAGACCCGCGCCGACTATCTCTCCCGCATGGAGGCCGCCCGTCAGTCCGGGCCCGGGCGCGGCAAGCTGTCCTGCGCCAACTGGGCCCACGCGTTCGCCGCCAGCCCGGACGGCGACAAGCAGCGGATGCGCGATCCTACAGCGCCCAACGTCGCCATCGTCTCGGCGTACAACGACATGCTCTCGGCCCATCAGCCGTACGAACGGTTCCCCGATATCATCCGCAAGGCGGCGCACGAGGTTCAGGCGACGGCCCAGTTCGCCGGCGGCGTGCCTGCCATGTGCGACGGCGTCACCCAGGGGCGGCCTGGCATGGAGCTGTCGCTGTTCAGCCGCGACGTGATCGCCATGTCGACCGCCGTGGCGCTGACCCACGACGCCTTCGACGCGGCCCTGATGCTGGGCATCTGCGACAAGATCGTGCCGGGCCTGTTCATCGGCGCGGCCGCCTTCGGGCATCTGCCGACCATCTTCGTGCCCGGTGGCCCGATGACCTCGGGCATCTCCAACTCGGAGAAGGCCCGGGTGCGCGCGCTGTACGCCGAGGGCAAGGCCACCCGCGACGAGCTGCTTACGTCCGAGATGAAGAGCTATCACGGACCGGGCACCTGCACCTTCTACGGCACCGCCAATTCCAACCAGATGATGATGGAGATGACCGGCCTGCACCTGCCCGGCGCGGCCTTCATCAGCCCCAACACGCCGCTGCGCGACGCCCTGACGGCCCATGCGCCGAAGCGTGCGGTGGAGATCCGCGACGGCGGCAACGCCTACACGCCGTTCTCGGCGGTGATCGACGAGAAGAGCCTCGTCAATGCGATGGCGGGCCTGCTGGCCACCGGCGGCTCGACCAACCACACCCTGCACATCCTGGCCATGGCGCGGGCGGCGGGCGTGCTGGTCACGTGGGAGGATTTCCACGACCTTTCGCGGGTCACGCCGCTCATCGCGCGCGTCTATCCCAACGGGTCGGAGGACGTGAACGCGTTCCACGCCGCGGGCGGCATGGCCTTCGTCACCCGCACCCTGCTGGACCACGGCCTGGCGCACGAGGACGTGCGCACCGTCGCCGGCGAGGGCCTGCGCCGCTATCAGCAGGAGCCGTTCCTGGACGGCGGGCGGCTGGTCTGGCGCGAAGGCCCCGCGGCCAGCCTGAACCGCGACCTCTTGCGTCCCGCCGACGATCCGTTCGAGAGCGAGGGCGGCATCCGCGTCCTGACCGGCGGGCTCGGCCGCGCGGTGATCAAGACGTCGGCCGTGAAGCCGCAGCATCGAATCGTCGAAGCCCCCGCCATCGTGTTCGAGGACCAGGAGGAGCTGCTGGCCGCCCACAAGCGCGGCGAACTCAGCCGCGACTTCATCGCCGTCGTCCGCTTCCAGGGGCCCCAAGCCAACGGGATGCCCGAACTGCATTCGCTCACCCCTACCCTCGGCGTGCTGCTGGACAAGGGCTTCCAGGTGGCCTTGGTCACGGACGGTCGCATGTCCGGCGCCAGCGGGAAGGTGCCGGCGGCGATCCACGTGACGCCCGAGGCGGCGGTCGGCGGCCCGCTCGCCCACGTGCGTGATGGCGACGTCATCCGCCTCGACGCGGAGGCGGGCACGCTGGAGATCAAGGTCGACCCGGCCGAGCTGATGCGCAGGCCGCGGGCGGTATGCCCGCCGTCCGGCCAGGGGTATGGCCGCGAGCTGTTCGGCTGGATGCGCCGCGCGGCGGGTCCGGCCGACACCGGCGCCTGCGCCCTGTTCGAGGCCGCTTGATGAAGCCTCAGTGGACCGGGCTCGTCGGCGACGTCGGCGGCACCAACGCGCGCTTCGCCCTGGTGGACAGCCAGGGTCACATCCGCAATCCGCGCAGCTTCCCCTGCAAGGACTATCCCAGCCTCGATGCGATCGTCGCCGAGTACATCGAGACGACCGTCGGCAAGAAGCGGCCGCCCAAGGCGGTGATCGCCGTCGCCGGTCCGGTGCTGGACGGCGAGATCGAGTTCACCAACCTGGACTGGCGGGTGTCCGAGGGCGACCTCCTGGCGCACTTCGAGTTCGAGGCGGTCGAGCTGATCAACGATTTCGCCGCCCAGGCGCTGGCGTGTCCGCTGCTGGAAGGCGCCGACCTTCGGCCGATCGGTCCCGCCCTGCCGAAGGGGCCGCACGATTGCCCGATCGTGGCGCTGGGCGCGGGCACGGGTTTCGGCGTGGCGGGCCTCGCCCGCAGCGACCGCGGGGACATCGCCATCGCCACCGAGGGCGGCCACGCGGCGTTCGCCCCCACCGACGAGGTCGAGATCGAGGTGCTGCGGCGGATGATGGCCCGGTACGGCCGGGTCTCGGTCGAACGGCTGCTGTCGGGCCAGGGGCTCTACGACCTCTACGCGGCGCTGGCCGACATCAAGGGCCAGGCGGCCGCGCTTGCCGACGAGATGGCGGTCACCAAGGAAGGCATGGTGGGCGATCCGCTGGCCGGGGAGGCGCTGGACCGCTTCGGCGGCATCCTGGGGGCGGTGGCCGGCGACCTGGCGCTGACGTTCGGGGCGCGCGGCGGCGTCTTCATCTCGGGCGGTATCGCCCCGCGAATCGCCGAGCGGCTGGCGTCGGGCCGCTTCCGCAAGCGGTTCGAGGACAAGGGGCGGCTGGCCGACTACGTGGCGACCATCCCGACCTATCTCGTGCTGCATCCCTACCCGGCCATCGTGGGCGCCGCCCGCGAGCTCGAGCAACTGGAGCGCCTGTAACCGGCCCGACCGACCAGCTCCGCTGACCGTGGCCGCCGCCGCGCGGCCGTCCGAACCGGGCGCTGCGGTGGTCGGCGTGCTGGGGCGCCACGCGCTGATCGCGGAACTGGCCTTCGACATGGCGCTCGACAGGCATCCCGGCGCGGGCGCGGCCGGCGCGAGGTTCGCCGAGGGCTAACAGGAAGGGGCGTCCAGGCGGCGGATGGTCACCGTCTCCTCCTGCGATCCGCCGGGCGCGCGGGTCACGCGGCGTTCCTCAAGGGTCAGGATGCGGCCGTCGCCGACGGCCAGCTCGGCCTTGCTCACCACCGCCCGGACGGCTCCGCCCGCGGTGCGGTTCGTCTCCCGCTCCAGGGCCACGACGCAGCCGGGCTTGCGGACGCTGACGGCGAGCGTCGCCTTGCCGGCGTCGGGATCCTTCAGGTCGCTCAGCCCGAGGGGTAGACCGCCGCGGGGCTCCATGAGCGCCATGATCACGACATCGCCCAGCACCATGTCCTGGGCGGTCTCCAGCGGGGGGCCGGACATCCGTTCATGGATCAGGCCGCGCACCGGGTCGGACGGAGGCAGGGCGGCGTCGACCCGCGCCAGCAGCCGCGTACGGTAGGCCGGCCAGTTTTCCACGCCCACGACCTGGCCCTGCGGCCCGAGGCGGAAGTCCAGGCTGCCGCCGACGGCCGCGTTCATGGCCGCGCCCATCGACGCGCCGCCGCTGTCCTGCAGGCTGGCTTCGCGCAGGGTGTAGCGCATGCGCGGCCCCTCGGGACCGACCCCCAGCACCTGCAGGTCGAAGACCATGGCGTTGGTCTGGCTCTGGCCGCCCTGGTCGTCCTTCTGCACGAAGCGCGTTTCGCTGCGATAGCGATAGACGTCGCCCGCCACGTCCGGCCGCGTGCGCACCTGCACGGTCTCGCGGCCGGCCGCGTCCAGCGTCGCCTGTGCGGTCGCCGGACCTGCGAGCGCGGCGACCGCCAGGGCGAGCCGGAGGGCGCGCACCTTTAGCGCCCCTGGAAGTTCCCGGCCCGCCGCTCGGCCACCGAGCGGACGCCCTCCTGGAAGTCCTCGGTGGCGCGCAGGATCGACTGGGCCTCGTGCTCGATGGCGGTCTGGGCCTTCACGTCGGCCGCGAGCTGGGCGCGCAGGGTCTTGCGCGTGGAGACCACGGCCAGGGGCGCGTTCTCGGCGATCTCCTTGGCGAGGGCGAGGGCGGCCCCCCGCAGGTCCTCGGCCGGGACCAGCTCGTCGACGAGGCCCCAGCCCAGGGCCTCCTCAGCCTTGATGCGGCGGCCGGTGAGGAACATCAGGCTGGCCCGCTGCTGCCCGACAACACGGGGCAGGGTGTGGGTCAGGCCGAAGCCCGGGTGGAAGGCCAGCTTCACGAAGTTCGCCACGAAGCGCGCCTCGGGCGAGGCCACGCGGAAGTCGGCCACGAGCGCCAAGCCGAGGCCCGCGCCCACGGCCGAGCCCTGGACCGCCGCAACGATCGGCTTCTCGATCGAGAACAGCCGCACCGCCTGGGTGTAGAGGTCGCCCACGCCGCCCATGCCGCTGGCCACCTTGTCGGTGGGGGAGGAGAAGTCGGCGCCGCCCGAGAACGTGCGGCCCTCGCTCTGCAGGACAATGGCCCGCACGCCGTTCGCGCAATCCGCCGCCTCCATGGCGTCGGCCAGGTCGGCCATGAACTCGACCGAGACGAAGTTGTGCGGCGGCCGGTCCAGAGTGACCACGGCCACATGCCCGTCCAGCGCGACCTTCACGTGGTCGCCGTAAGCGTCTTTCATCGTCTCGTCCCCAACAGGTTCCTGGCCACGACCCACTTATGCACTTCGGTCGGGCCGTCATAGATGCGCATCGTCCGCAGCTTCGCCTGCATGAGCTGCAGCGGTAGTTCCTTGGTCATACCCATGGCGCCGAAGGCCTGCATGGCCCGGTCGACGGTCTCATAGGCCATCTCGGTGGCGTACCACTTGATCATGCTGATCTCGGAGCGGACGTCACGGCCGTTGTCCAGCTTCCAGGCGCAGTCGTAGACCATCAGGCGCGTGGCGTGGATCTTGGTCGCCGCCTCGGCCACCCAGAACTGGATCGCCTGGCGCTCGCTGAGCGGCAAGCCGAAGGTCTTCCGCTGCGGGGCGTACTCGACCACCATCTCCATCGCTCGCTGGGCCATGCCGATGGACCACGCCGCCATCTGGATCCGCCGCGTGCCCAGCCGCACCTGCATGGGCGCAAAGCCCGCGCCTTCCTGGCCCAGCAGCTTCCAGCCCTCGACCCGGCAGTCCTCCAGGGCGATCTCGTAGCTGTACTGCCCGCCCAGCATCGGGATGCGGCGCAGGATGTTGAAGCCCGGCGTGCCCTTGTCGACCAGGAAGGCCGACATGCCGCCGCGGGCGCCCTTCGCCTTGTCGGTCACCGCCATCAGGATGGTGAAGTCCGACTCCGCGGCGCGCGTGATCCAGATCTTCCGGCCGTTGATGACCCAGTCGTCGCCGTCGCGGACGGCGGACGTGGTCATACCGGCCGGGTCAGACCCGGCGCCCGGCTCGGAAATACCGATCGCCGAGCTGATTTTCCCAGCGACGTAGGGCGCCAGGTAGGCCTCGCGCTGCCGCTCGTTCACGGTGGCCATCAGCATCCGCAGGTTCGGGCTGTCCGGCGGCAGGGTGTAGGGGGTGATGCAGCGGCCGATCTCCTCCTCGACGCCCACCATGGCGACCATCGGCAGGTCCGACCCGCCCACGTCCTCCGGCGCGTCCAGGCCGAACAGGCCCAGCTCGTGGGCCTTCTTATCCAGGCGCGCGTGGTCGTCGGGCGAGATGCCGAGACCCTTGCCCTCGGCCTCGCGGGCCATGACGCCCGTCTCGAGGGGCATCAGCTCGTCGCGGACGAACTTCTGCACCAGGTCCTTGAGCATCCGGTGCTCTTCCGAGAGCTCGAAATGCATCGCGCCTCCCTCCCGATCCTGTTTTCCGGCCATTGAACAGGCCCGAACGAACGGATACTAGCTCTGACTGAATTCGCCCATATGTAGATTGAATTTCCACATATGTGTTATGTTGAGCTTCATTCCTGAAATCGAAGCCGATTTTGGAGGGCGCGTGGCCGAAGGGGCGGTGAAGTCGGCGCAGCGGGCGCTGGAGATCCTGGAGGTCTTCGCGCGTCATCGGCGCCCGCTGGCGCTGAAGGAGATCCTGGAGGAGCTGGGCTATCCCACGTCCAGCGGATCGGCGCTGATGAAGTCGCTCGTGGCCCTGGGCTACCTCGACTACGACCGCGAGCGGCGGACCTATTTCCCGACCATGCGGATCGCGGTGCTGGGGAGCTGGGTCCCGGCCGCGCTGTTCGGCGAGGGGCCGCTGCTGGCGTCGCTGGAGGAACTGCACCGCAAGGTCGGCGAGACGGTCGTACTCGCAGTGCAGAGCGACCTGCAGGCGCAGTATGTCCACGTCATACATTCCGCAGAGCCGCTGCAGTTCCGGGCGCCGCCCGGCACCCTGCGGCCCCTGGCCCGTTCGGGCATGGGCCTGGTCCTGCTGTCGGCCAAGAAGGACGCCGAGATCGAGCGTCTGCGCCGGCGGATCAACGCCTCGGGCGACGGCGCCATGCAGTCGCGGGAGGAGCTGATGACGCGGGTCAACGAGGTGCGGGCGAGGGGATACGCCTTCTCCAAGAACAGCATCTCGCCGGGCCTCGGCATCATCGCGGCGGCGCTGCCCAAGGGCCCGTTCGGCCGGGTGGCGGCGGTGGGCGTCGCCGGGCGGGTCGGGCGGCTGGAAGAGAAACAGGATGCGATCGTGGAGGAGCTCCAGGCCATGATCCATCGGGTCGAACACACGTAGGGGAAACGCATGACCGCCAAGACCATGGCCCAGAAGCCCACCGGCCCGCTGAGCGGCATCCGCATCCTGGACCTGACCAGCGTGGTCAACGGCGCCTATGGCACCCAGATCCTGGCCGACCAGGGCGCCGACGTGATCAAGGTCGAGGACCCGGGCTCGGGCCGCGGCGATGGCGGCGACATCATGAGATGGGCGGGCCATCTCCCGGAGGGTTGCCCAAGGGGCATGGGCCCGATCTTCCTGACCATCAACCGCAACAAGCGCTCGATCCTGATCGACATGAAGTCCGAGAGCGGCAAGCGCGCCATGCGCCGGCTGATCAAGTCGTGCGACGTGCTGGCCTCCTCGGTGCGCTACGAGGGGATGAAGCGGCTGGGCCTCAGCTACGAGGAGGTGGCGGCGATAAAGCCGGACATCGTCTTCGTCCACGCCGCCGGCTACGGCTCGGACGGCCCCTACGCGGGCGAGCCGGCCTACGACGACCTGATCCAGTCGGCGTCCGGCTGCGCCGACATCCTGGGCCGCACCGACGGAAACCCGACCCCGCGCATCCTGCCGACGCTGGTGGCCGACAAGGTCTCGGGCCTCTTCCTGTCGCAGGCGGTAACGGCGGCGCTGCTGCACAAGGCGCGGACCGGCGAGGGCCAGTTCGTGGAGGTGCCGATGTTCGAGTGCGTGACCAGCTTCCTGCTTGTCGAGCACCTTTACGATCACACCTTCCAGCCGCCGACCGGCCAGTGGGGCTACCAGCGGGTGATCAACCCGAACCGCAAGCCGTACAGGACCAAGGACGGCTACATCGGGCTGCTGCCCTACACCGACAAACAGTGGGACCAGTTCTTCCAGGCGGCGGGCTACGGCGACCTGATCCAGTCCGACCCGCGCTTCGCCGACTACGGGACCCGCGCCAAGCACATCCAGGAACTGTACGGGATGATCGAGAAGGCGGCGGCGACCAAGACCACGCAGGAATGGCTCGACATCCTGAAGCCGCTGTCCATCCCGGTGGTGAAGACCAACACGCTCGACGAACTGCCGGACGATGAGCACCTGAAGGCGGTGGGCTTCTTCGAGGCGTACGAGCATCCGGACCTCGGGACCTATCGGCTGATGAAGCCGCCGGTGAAGTTCGCCAAGACGCCGTCGAACATCCGCCGCCATCCGCCCAAGCTGGGCGAGCACACCGACGAGGTGCTGGGGGAACTGGGCGCGGAGGCATAGTTGGGCGGGCCTTCTCCCCTTGCGGGAGAAGGCCACGAGGGCAGGCCGCTACGCCGAGCTTTGAGCCGGGGGTTCGGGCGCCGCCGCGTTGGTCGCACCCGGCGGATCGTCGTCCCATTCGGGCCGGTCGGGCGCCTGGGCATCGGGCAGGTCGCGCCAGCGGCGGGCGGCGGCTTCGGGCAGGCCCAGGGCCTGGCAGAGATTGGCGATGTGGTCGTCCAGGGTCTCGGCGCAGAAGTCGTCGCGCAGGCAGGCCGTGGCGAGGTCTTCGTTCAGGGCGTCTTCCAGCCAGGCGGCGGTGTCGTCGTCCTCGGCCTCGTGCCAGATGACGCGGGTCACCGCGCCACGCACGGCCGAGACCCGGCGTGAAATCTCCACGCCGCCGGGCTTGCGCGGCGGCTCGCCCGCCTTCGCCCGTGCGGCCTCGCGGGCGTCGAGCGCCTGCTGGCGGACCAGCCGAGCCTCCAGCGCCACGCACTGGCGCACCGAGCGCGATACCGTATGGAAAGCCTTCACGGCGTCGTTCCGCTCGGCCGGCGTCGCCGCGGCGTCCGCGTCGGCGAACGTCTGCTCGGCCAGCGCCAGGCCCAGCTCGGCCAGCCGAGCCAGGGTGCGCGCGTGCCGTTCGGCCATGTCGGGCGAGATGGACATGAACAAAAAGGGAACACATAGGGCGGCTGAGCGCAAGCTTTCACGCCGGCATGTGCGTCCGCTTTTGACGTGAAGGGAAGCCGGCTGGACCGCGTCTCAGGCGCCGCCGCCCGCCAAGCTGAGCACCCAGCTTCGAAACTCCGGGCCGGCGCCGCCCAGCGGGGTTCCATCCCGGGCGTCCCGCGGCGAATAGCCGAAGCGCCGGCGGAAGGCGGTGCTAAAGTGCGCGTGGCTGGAGAAGCAGTAGGCGAGCGAGAGCTCGGCCAGGCTGCGCGTTTCCCGCGGGTCCGACAGCAGCATGTGCGCCGCCTCCAGCCGCCGGCGCTGGATGTAGTTGGCGAGGCCGCCGCTGCCCCGGAAGGCGCGATAGAGCGTCGCGCGGCTGACGCCGAGCGCCTCGCCGATCGCCGCGGGCGTCAGCGCGGCCGATCCGAGGTTCGCCTCGATGTGGCGGCGGGCCCGGTACGCCACGCGCCCGTCGGCCAACGGCTCGGCCGGCGGGAGGGACGCAAGGCTCTCGGCGATCATCCGCAGGGTGGAGCGACGGATCACCGCCGCATCCTCGGCCCGCGCCTCCGGCAGGTGACGCACCAGGGCGACGAAGTGCTCGACGAGGATGCGGGCCGTGGCCCCGTCCAGGCGTCGCCCGTGCAGGTCGACCGGATGAGGTCCCATCGCGGAGACGGCCGCCCGCGGCGCCGCCACCAGAATGAATTCGGTCGGCCCCGCATCGGCCCGCCACGGCCGCGCGAAGTCGATCGCGCAGACCTGGCCGGGCCGCAGGTCGCATGCCCGGCCGTCGAAGTCCCCGGCCAGGTGACCCCGCGTGACCAGGCCGAACGTGAAGCTGTCGCGCCCGTCGTTCTCGATCCGCGACCGGGAACGGTGCAGCTCGACCGGCGTGAGGCGCCCGTGCGTGACCAGCAGGTCGCCCACCAGCCAGGATTCCGAGGATACGGCGAACTCCTCCTCGGCCTCGCCCTCCGGCAGGTCGACGTCGTAGGCGCCGATCAGGGCCGCCCAGCGCGCCCTGGCTTCACCTGCGGGGACCTCCTCGCTGTCGAAGGTGAGATAAGGTACGCCGCCCGTCACCGAGGCCCCCTGCTCCGCCGCCGGGCGGACGGATGGCGACCGTCGACCCGACCCACGCCCCAGTCTTGAAGGAGGATCCGTCCGGAGCAAGGGAGCGCTCGCGAAGGCAGGGCCAAGGTTGACCCGGCCGCCCGGTTCCGCGAGGACGCGCGCCGGGAGAAGGTCGGGAACAGGCCATGCGGGTCACGGTCAGCGGAACGTCGGGGTCGGGGAAGACCACCTTCGCCAGGACGCTGGCGAAGGCGATCGGCGCGCGGCACATCGACCTCGACGCCATCAACTGGCAGCCGAACTGGCAGGACCTGCATCGGGGCGACCCCGAGGAATTCAAGCGGCGGGTCGCGGCCGTGGCGGCCGAGGACGCGTGGGTGAGCTGCGGCAACTATTCGAAGGTGCGGCCGATCCTGCTGGCGCGGGCGACGCACGCGGTATGGCTGGACTATCCGAAATGGGTGGTGATGAGCCGGGTGTTCCGCCGCTCGTTCCACCGGTCGTGGACCGGCCAGGAGCTGTGGCCGGGGACGGGCAACACCGAGAACTTCGCCAAGTGGCTGGACCCGGAGCACCCGATCCGCTGGGCGTGGGACACCTATGCGCGCCGCCGCGAGCGCATCGACGCCGAGATGGCCGACCCGGCCCTGGCCCACCTGTCAAAGCACCGGCTGACGCATCCGCGCGAGGCAGCGCCGCTGATCGCGAAGCTGACGGCGGAAGCCAAGAGTTCTTTCCCGTAGGGGAAGGCGGCTCCAGATGTTCTTCTTTTGTTCTCAACTCTAAAGCTCTGCTGTGAGAGGCTCGATCGCGCTGGGAGGGGTGGCCTGGCGGTTCAAGCAAACGAGGAGCCGTATGGCGGGCACACAGTCTGCCGGCGCCGCGCGGGGCGCCGGAGACATTGACGACTGGATGGGTGATCGGTTTGCGCACTTGGACCGCATTGCCGATGGCGCCTACGAGGCAGGGCGGAGGCTGTGGTCGGAATCGACCCGGGCCGGCGGCAACATCACTGCGGCGCGGCCCGGCGATGTGACCGCGCTCGGCATGGCGCCGAAGCGTGCTTCCACCCCAGCTCCCGCACTCAGCCCTGAGATGCAGGAGCTGCGTCGGCAGCAGGCCGCCTTCAAGGGGGTGACGCGGCAACTCGATCACGACAACCGGTGGATGGCCGCTATCGCCCTAGCTCCCATCGCGGCGGTCGGCGGGCTGGAGGCGGTTCCGTATGCGATCGCCCGCGAGATCGCGTCAAATCCGCCGGGCCAACCGCTGCAGCTTCCTGGCCGAGCGCCTCTGCTGAAGAAGGGCGACACTTACTATGCGCGCAATGGTCGGCGGGAGGATATGGCGTTCCGGGAGAAGGTCCGAGCCAAGCCGGGGTGGGAGGCTCAGCCCCGAGTGAGGGTGGATGGCAGGCTGAAGATTCCGGATGCGAAGGCCCCGGTTCGTTCGACGGGACAGCAGAGGTTTCTTGAACTGAAGCCCGACACGCCACCCGGTCGTCGCGCAGGCGAGAAGGCGCTTGAGAAGTACAAGGATCTCGGCAAGACCCGGGTCGTCTACTACCGGCCGCCAAAATGAGCGCAAAGGATCTCGAGAGAGCGATCGTCGAGGTGCTCCACCCCGTGGGCTTCGTTCGGTTCAAGAGCCGGAGGGAGTGGCGCCGCGAACGTGACGGATACCTTGAGGAGGTCGACCTCCAGAAGTTCCGTTGGGAACCCGTCTGGACGGTAAATTTCTCGATCCGTCATCAACTTGCACGCTCGCGTCTCATCGAGATCACGGGTCCCGGCAACTTTGGCCTCGACTTCCCTATCAACGAACGGATCGGCTCCTTGCTTGGTCCGATGAGCTTGTCGTGGGGCGAGGACGATCCAGATGGGCCTCCCGCAATCCGGAGCCTTATCCAAGGGCATCTGCTGCCGTACTTCGATCAGATGCGAACCGGCGGGCCGTACATCGACCATCTCACGAAATACTACGGTCAACGGTGGACGCTGGTCACGCCGCGCCTGGAACTCGCCATCCTCCTGGCCGAACAGGGACGGGTTGACGAAGCCCGAAGCCTGCTCTCCGGCGCTCCGAATAAGATCAGCCCAATCGAGCGGGCCAGGGTCGCCGCCGTATACCGACACCTGTTCGGCGAAGACCCGCCGCAACCTACGCCGGCGTGAACACTGGGACCGGCGGGCCGCCTTCGGTGGGCTGGAGCTTCACCTTCACCTTCATGCCGATCTTAAGGTCGTCGGGCGCCACGTCGACGACGTTGGTCAGCACGTTCGGGCCCTCGTTCAGGGTCACGTAGGCCAGGGCGTAGGGGCCGGTGGGCGACTTGCGCATGATCGAGAAGCTGTAGACCACGCCCTCGCCGGGGCTCTCCTCCCAGACCGTCTGGTCCGAGTGGCAGAAGGGGCACATGGAGCGCGGGTACCAGTGGGCCTCGCCGCAGGCGGTGCAGCGCTTGATCAGGAACTTGCCCTGCTCGGCGGCGTCGAAGAACGGCTTGCTCTCGACGGTGACGGGGGGCGCGGGGACCGGCCGGGTCATCAGTTCGGACATCTTCAGGCCTCCCGTTCCATGATGAGCGTCGCGGCGCCGTGGCGCACGCCCAGCGAGCCGCCGGTGCCGTGGGCCAGGGCGAGGTCGCAGTTCGGCACCTGGACCTTGGGGTGGGCCTCGCCGCGGAGCTGGCGCACCGCCTCGATCACCTTGGTGATGCCGCCGCGGTTGGTGGGGTGGTTGTTGCAGAGGCCGCCGCCGTCGGTGTTGAACGGCAGCTTGCCGACGCCGGAGATCAGGTTGCCGTCGGCGACGAACTTGCCGCCCTCGCCCTTCTTGCAGAAGCCCAGGTCCTCGAGCTGCATCAGCACCGTGATGGTGAAGCTGTCGTAGATCGAGGCGTACTTGATGTCGGCCGGCGTGACGCCCGCCTCCTCGAACGCCCGCGGACCGGACCAGACCGCGCCGGAATAGGTGAGGTCGAGCTTGCCGCCCTGCTGCACCTTGGGGGCCTCGCCGGCGCCCAGGACGCGCACCTTGGGGCGCTTCAGCGACTTGGCGATCTCGGGCGAGACGACGATCAGGGCGCCGCCGCCGTCGGTGACCACGCAGCAGTCCAGCAGGTGCAGCGGGTCGGAGATCATCCTTGAGTTCACCACCTCCTCGACCGTGACCACGTTCTTGAGGAAGGCGTGCTCGTTCCATTGGGCGTGGTGGCTGGCGGCGACCTTGATCCAGGCGAGCTGTTCCGAGGTGGTGCCGTACTCGTACATGTGGCGCATGGCGCACATGCCGTAGGTGTTGTGGGTGGAGCCGCCGTAGATGTGCTCGAAGCCGGCCTCGGGCGGGCCGTCGCTCAGGCCCTGCGGGGCGCGGGGACCGCCGCCGGCGCCGGGACGGTTGCCGCCGTTGCGCGGCCGGCCGGCCAGGGTGATCAGCGCCACGTTGCACTTGCCCGCGGCGATGGCCTGGGCGGCGTGGCCCACGTGCAGGATGTAGGACGAGCCGCCGGTCTCGGTGGTGTCCATGTGGCGGACGTTCTTCAGGCCCATGTAGTCGATCATCGACATGGCGCCGAAGCCGGGCGCGTCGCCGGCGCAGAAGTAGCCGTCGACGTCGTCGAACCCGAGCCCCGCGTCCTCAAGGGCGCCCTTGGCGCACTCGGTGTGGAGCTGGGCGGTGGTCTTGTCGGGGGCGTCGCGGGTGGGGTGCTCGAAGGCCCCCATCAGATAGGCCTGGCCCTTGATGCTCATGAAATCTCCCGAAGAGGGACCCTGAAGAATGGGTACGGGCTTAGCCGTCCTGCGGCGCCGCAGCAATCGGACGTAGCGTCAGCCCCGGTGGGGGGCGCCCTCGTCCAGCCGCCGGCGGATGAAGTCGGCCGCCAGCTTGATCGACTGTCGGGCCTTTGGCGTGCCCATCCGCTCCCAGACGTGGGTCTCTTCCGACCAGAGCCGGACGGTCAGGTCCCCGCCCGCCTCGCGCACGGCGTCGGCCAGGCGCACGGCGTCGTCGTAGAGGATGTCGCCCTTGCTGGCGTGGATCAGCACGGGCGGGAAGCCGTCGAACCCGCCGAACATCGGCGAGGCCAGCGGGTCGGTGGCGGGTCGTCCGTCCAGGTAGAACCGCGCCACCAGCGCCAGGCTCTCCATGGTGTAGGGCGTGGTGCCGAGCAGCGAGGCGGCGGTGACGGACCAGCTCTGCAGCGACAGGTCGGCCCAGGGCGACAGCAGCACCACGCCGCAGGGCAGGGTCATGCCGCGGCTGCGCGCCTGCTGCAGGGCCGAAAGGAGGATCGCAGCGCCGGCGGATTCGGCCATCGCGACGACGGGCTCTTCCGGCCACGTCTCCTGGAACCAGGTCCAGGCGGCCAGGATGTCCTCGACCGCGGCGGGGCAGGGGTGTTCGGGGGCGAGGCGGTAGCTGGGGGCGAAGACCCGCGCCTGGGCCGAGGCGGCGAACCGCGCCACGAGCTGGGTGATCCGCGGCGAGCGCTCGGCGATGAACGAGCCGCCGTGGACGTAGAAGACGAAGCCGCGCGGCTCGGCGGCCTTCGGGGCGAACCACTCCGACGGCGAGGGCGGCGACGAGAGGCCCGCGCCGGGGCCCGCCTGGCGGATCGCCTCGGCCTCGACCCGCGCCATGACCGGCGCGTCGAAGCGCATGTGGATCCGGCGCTGCCGGGCGGTGTAGCGGGCCAGCGCCTCGGGGCCCTTAGCCTCGGCGCGGAGGCAGGCGCGCATGGAGGCGGTGACGATCCGCTGCATGGCGCGGTTGGCCAGCCGGCGCAGCCAGCCGCGCCATACCGGCGCCGGCCGGTCCATCTCCACCACCTGGGCGCGGCCCACGCTGGCCTCGCCGAGACTTCCCACTAGACTCATACTGGCACCGACTCGCACGCTACGATGGAAATCATGAGCGACGACGACGCCTTGGACCACCGTCTCCTGCGACAGGCCGAGGCCTACAGCCGGCTGTACCCCAGCATCCTGCCGCGCCTGAAGGCGGCGCTGGAGGCGGGAAACCCCGGTCTGCGCGCCCTGGTGCAGTCGATGCAGGCCGCCATGACCCAGGCCGAGGGGCAGAGGGCGCGGCAGCTTCGCGACGCCTGGGGCCTCAGCGCGCAGGAGGCGCGGGTGGCGCTGCGGCTCATCGACGGCGCCACCGTGGCCGACTGCTCAGCCGACCTGGGCGTGGCCGAGAGCACGATCCGCACCCATGTGAAGGCCGTCTTCGCCAAGACCGGCCGAACGCGACAGGCGCAACTGGCGTCCCTCCTGCAAACGCGGCCCGGAATTCCCGAATCCGACGAATAAACCTTTGTTAAGGTTGGCGAAAAAATAGCCGAAGGCCTCCCCCAGATTGGGGAGGCAGCACGCCGACGCCGCCCCTAGCCTCCCGCGAAAGTTGCGTATGGGGGCTTACAGTCATGGCTTTGCTCGTCGCCGGCGCCGCCGGCATCAGCGTCGACACGCTCAAGATCGACGACCTTCTGCTGGGGACCGCGACCGTCGCGACCTCCAGCGCCTTCACCCTCAAGGACGGGGACTGGCTGGAGGAGTTCCAGGGCCAGTTCACCTACGCCGGCAATGAGCTGGCCGGGGGGACGGTCACGGGCTGGAAGGAGAGCTTCAAGGGGAACGTCGTCTTCGAGGTGTCGGGCTTCTCGGTCCCGGTCGCGACGTTCGTGAACTGGGCGAACACGAACGACAACGAGGCCGCTCGCAGCACGATCCTGGGCGGGGCCGACACGATCCGGGGCTCGGCCGCGGCCGACAACCTGCGCGGCTATGCCGGCAACGACACCATGACGGGCGGCGACGGAACCAACTACCTGCGCGGCGACGAGGGCGACGACAGCATCACCGGCGGGTCAGGCTTCGACGACATCAACGGCAACGCCGGCAACGACACCTGCGTGTCGGGTGGCGGGGACGACTGGGTGGTCGGCGGCCGGGACAACGACAGCCTGGTGGGCTCGGCGGGCCAGAACCTGGTCTACGGCAACCTCGGGAACGACACCTGCGAGGGCGGGGACGGGACCGACATCGTCCGCGGCGGGCAGGACAACGACGTCCTGAACGGCGGGGCGGGCGACGACTACGTCTCGGGCGACAAGGGCTCGGACACCGTCACCGGCGGCGCGGGGGCCGACATCTTCCACACCTTCGGCGACGCGGGCGTCGACCGGGTTCTCGACTTCAGTCTGGCCCAGGGCGACCGCGTGCAGCTCGACCCGGGCACCCAATACACGGTGAGCCAGGTCGGCGCCGACACCGTCATCGACATGACCGGCGGCGGGCAGATGGTCCTGGTCGGCGTGCAGATGAGCAGCCTGACGGCCGGCTGGAT
>NZ_JANINU010000070.1 GCF_024508875.1 Phenylobacterium sp. | reverse complement strand
ACACCCAGATCGCGGAAGCCCGCATCAGCTACGGCGGCCGCGGCGACATCAGCCGCGTCCAGAAGACGCCGGCCGGCCAGTCGCTGCTGGAACGCTTCTCGCCGTTCTAAGCCGGCTATGCGCCGCCTCGGCTCCATCCTCTTCGGCGCAGCCGTCCTCATGGGCGGCTGCGCTTCGATTCCGTCGGGCCTGGAATGGGCGCGCGACGACGCCGACGGCGAAGCCCGCCTTGTGCTGCTGAGCGACGGGCCGCTCGCACGCCCCGTCACCCTGAGTTGTCTACCCGCCTCGGGCGCCGTGGACCTCACGCTTGTGGGATATCGCCGCGACGGCGCGGCGATCGAGCTCCATTCCGGCAAGGTCTGGAACCGCTACCGCGGCGCCGGCGTCGCCGAGGACGGTCCGGACGCGCCCCTGCGGATCCAGGCCCGCCTGAATGCGGCCGATCCCGTGCTGGTCCACCTCGCCGATACGGGCGATCTCACCATCGTCCAAGGTCAGGTGAAGACGACTGCGCCCAACGCCTTCGCGCCGGCGCACGACTTCCTGCGGCTGTGTCAGGCGGGCTGATCGCGAAGGCGCCCGGCCGCCCGCGACCTCTCGCCGGTTGAGTTCGCCGCCCCGCGCGCCTATCCGGTGCTCATGGACAACCAGGCTCCCGCCGAAACGCCCCTGATTTCGAGGGTTTGCCGCAAGACCGGCGCCGGCGGCGCCGCGCCGTTCCTGCCGATGAGCCGCGCCGAGATGGACGTCCTGGGCTGGGACGCCTGCGACATCGTCCTCGTCACCGGCGACGCCTATGTCGACCATCCCAGCTTCGGCATGGCGATCATCGGCCGGCTGCTGGAGGCCCAGGGCTTCCGCGTCGGCATCATCTCGCAGCCGGATTGGCAGTCTGCCGAGCCCTTCAAGGCGCTGGGCAAACCGCGCGTCTTCTTCGGCGTCACCGGCGGCAACATGGACTCCATGGTCAACCGCTACACGTCGGATCGCCGGATCCGCAGCGACGACGCCTATACCCCCGGCGGTGAGGGCGGGAAGCGACCCGACCGCTGCACCCTCGTCTATTCCCAGCGCTGCCGCGAGGCCTACAAGGACGTCCCGATCATCCTGGGCGGCATCGAGGCGTCGCTGCGCCGCATCGCGCACTTCGACTACTGGTCCGAGAAGATCCGCCGCTCGGTGCTGGCCGACGCCAAGGCCGACCTGCTGCTGTACGGCAACGCCGAGCGGGCGGTGATCGAGGTCGCCAACCGCATCGCCGCCGGCGAGGCGCCGCGCGACCTTTCCGACGTCCGCGGCGTCGCCCTCTTCCGCAAGGCGCCCGAGGGCTACACGGAACTGCCGGCCGACGACCTCGACAGCGCCGACGAGGGCGCGGCCCGGAAGCCCGGCGACGTGGTCATCCGCCTGCCCTCCTACGAGCAGGTGGAGAAGGACTCCGAGGCCTACGCCCGCGCCTCCCGCGTCCTGCACCGCGAAAGCAACCCCGGCAACGCCCGCCCCCTCGTCCAGCGCCACGGCGACCGCGACCTGTGGGTGAACCCGCCGCCGATCCCGCTCAGCACCGAGGAAATGGACGCGGTCTACGACCTGCCCTACGCACGGGCGCCGCACCCGTCCTATGGGGAAGCCAAAATCCCCGCGTGGGAGATGATCCGCTTCTCGGTGACGATCATGCGCGGCTGTTTCGGCGGCTGCACCTTCTGCTCGATCACCGAGCACGAGGGCCGGATCATCCAGAGCCGCTCCGAGGAGTCGATCCTCCAGGAGATCGAGAACATCCGCGACAAGACCCCGGGCTTCACGGGCGTCATCTCCGACATCGGCGGCCCCACCGCCAACATGTACCGGATGGCCTGCAAGGACCCGAAGGTCGAGGCCGCCTGCCGCCGCCCGTCCTGCGTATTCCCGGGCATCTGCCCCAACCTGAACACCAGCCACGACGACCTGATCCGGCTCTATCGCAAGGTGCGCGAGGTGAAGGGCGTGAAGAAGGCGCTGGTGGCCTCGGGCGTGCGCTACGATCTGGCCGTCGAGAGCCCCGAGTACGTCCAGGAGCTGGTCACCCACCACGTCGGCGGCCTCTTGAAGATCGCCCCCGAGCACACCGAGAACGGCCCGCTCGACAAGATGATGAAGCCGGGGATCGGGACCTACGACCGGTTCAAGGAGATGTTCGACGCCGCCGCCCAGAAGGCCGGCAAGAAGTATCACCTGATCCCGTACTTCATCGCCGCCCACCCGGGCACCACGGACGAGGACATGATGAACCTCGCGCTCTGGCTCAAGAAGAACAACTTCCGCGCCGACCAGGTGCAGACCTTCCTGCCCTCCCCCATGGCCACCGCCACGGCGATGTATCACTCGGGCGTCAATCCGCTGAAGGGCGTGCGCCACGGGGCCAGCGAGAAGGTCGAGACGGTGAAGGGCCTGCGCCAGCGCCGCCTGCACAAGGCCTTCCTGCGCTACCATGACCCCGAAAACTGGCCGGTCCTGCGCGAGGCGCTGAAGGCCATGGGCAGAGCCGACCTTATCGGCCCCCGGCCCGACCAGCTCATCCCCGCCCATCAGCCGGGCGGCGGCGGTCCCCACGCCGGGCGGCCGAAACGCCACCCCGGCACGAAGTTCACCACCAAGGGCGTGCCGCTCCGGAAGTAAGCGGCGCGGCCGGGCCGGTGTCGTGGCAAAGGCCGGCGAGGATCAGGCGGCCGGCCGCCGGACGGCCGGCCGCTTGCGCCGCAGGGCGGCGCCGGCGGCGCCGAAGCCGGCGATCATCAGCGCCCAGGTTCCCGGTTCGGGAACGCCCGCCACGGGCGCGGTAGGCAGACGGACCGCGGCGGATGCGTTCGCGTTGCGCGCGTCCAGTCCACCCTCGGCGACCAGCATGTCTCCGTACTGTCCGAAGTTGTAGAGTTGATAGGTGAACAGGTTGCGCGTGGTGCAACAATCGCTGCGACCGTAGATCACGATGTCGCTGACATCGAAGGCGCTTGAGAACTTGACCAGCAGGTATTCGGTCGGCCCGGCGCCGTCGCTATGATAGATATTCGGATACGACGTGCTGATATTGCCGTCGGTCGCCTTGCCGGGCGTCGTGGACGCGTCGTAGCTGCCCGTCCCGTAGACAAGGCTGCCGTTGGCCGCCAGGGCGACGTTGACCCCGCCCGAGAAGACCTGCAGTTCGCCGATCTGGAGCCAGTCGCCACCGGCGGCGCCGCTGATGATCTTGATGGACGTCGCGACCGTTGCGCTCGCCGGCGCCGCCGAGCCCATCACCGCGAGGGCGGCGACCACGCCGCTCGCCCACTTGCCCGCCTTGGACTTCATACCCAAACGCCCCCTTCACATGCGCAGAGACCCGCCGATCGACGCGATCGCGGCGCTGACGCGCACTGGGGCGGTAAGTCAGTGTCGGGCCGGCGTCATCCCGACTAAACAGTGGGGTGTTCGAGCGCCGCCGCCCCGGCCACCCGGGGACTTAGCCACAGGCTCATGAGCGCCGCTCGGCTCCGAATCCCAAACTTCCGGTAGATCGCCACGACATGCTGATGGGTCGTCGACGCCGCCAGTCCCAGCTGGTGGGCGATGTGCTTTTCCGGCGCGTCGGTGAGGAGCAGTTGCAGCACCTTCTGCTCCGTCGCGGTCAGGGGGGCGGACGCCAGGAGCAGGCCATGGCTCAGCAGGACCTGGCGATGGAACCACTTGATGCCGCGCAGCGCGTAAGCGAGCCGCTCTAGCGCCTCCGCGTCGATTGGCTTGCGACTGTAGAAGCCGAAATGCGACTCGCATTCCGGGCTCAGCGGAAAGGCGACGAACGCGGCATCGACGATCCCCACCGCACCGTAATGCTTCTTGTAGAACGGCGTCGTGAACCACGCCGGCGGCAAGTCCCGCCGCAGGCCATAGGTGCGGAAAACGCCGACGTCGCGCATCGGCAGCAGGAAGGAGGGGTCGATCTCCCGGCGGTCCCACAGGCGAAGAATGTCCTGGAAGTGGCCGTCGTGAGCCGGCGGCGGCAGGGGATGCAGCGATCTCACCTGCGCGACACGCCACCCGCGCAGGAGGTCGCCTTCAGCTTCGCGGCTCATCCGGATCGCCCCGGCCCAGGTGGCGTTCCAGACGCCGCCAAGGTCGCATAGGCGGGCCATCAGTCGATCGAGAGCCTCCGCGCACCGGCTGACGTCGAAGTCGGAAAGCTCATCCCAGAGGGCGTGGACGAACTCTACGGACTGGGAACTCACGGCGACCGCTCCGGACGGACAGGGGACACGACCGCCTCGTCCTGTCAGGTTGCGGCGGGCTTGGTAAGCTAGGAATTCCACATCGGTCCACGGGCACGGCATCCGCCCCGGAACCGGGCGTTGGCGCCGCCGCGCCCACCAGCACGGCCGCGAAGAAGCCGTCCGCGCCGTGGCGGGCGGGGGTCAGCCGGACAAGGTCAGGATGCGCCCACCCGGAAGGCGGCATGCGCCCCTCGCCACCGTCAGGGGCGGTAAGGCGCCAGGTTCCGCCGAATCCGCTCCAGGATGTCGCCGTCCTCGGGCTCCGGTGGCTGGAAGGCCTGGCCGGTGATCGTCTCGAACGCCTGGATATAGACCTTCGACGTCCCCTCGATCAGCTCGGCCGGAATCTCCGGGATCGGATCGTTGTAGGGATCGCACCGGGCCGCCACCCAGCTGCGCACGAAGTCCTTGTCGAACGAGTCCGGCCGCTCGCCCGCGGCGAACCGGGCCGGATAGCTGTCGGCCATCCAGTAGCGGCTGGAGTCCGGCGTATGGATCTCGTCGGCCAGGATGATCCGGCCTTCGGCGTCCACCCCGAACTCGTACTTGGTATCGACCAGGATCAGTCCACGCTCGGCCGCCATCGCCTGGCCGCGCGCGAACAGCGTCAGGGCGTAGGCCGATACGGTCTCCCACTGCGCCGCGGTCAGCAGCCGTTGGGCCAGGATCTCGTCCGGCGTCAGCGGCTCGTCGTGGCCCGCGTCGAAGGCCTTGCTGGTGGGCGTGATGATCGGCTGCGGCAGCCGCTCGTTGTCGCGTAGGCCCTCCGGCAGCGTGTGGCCGTACATCTGCCGTTCGCCGCGCTTGTAAAGCGTCAGGATCGAGGTGCCGGTCGTCCCGGCCATATAGCCGCGCACGACGATCTCGACCGGCAGGATGGTCAGCTTCCGGCCGACGACCACGTTAGGGTCCGGATACTCCAGGACGTGGTTGGGGCAGATGTCCGCCGTCTCCTCGAACCAGTAGCGCGCGGTCTGAGTCAGCACTTGCCCCTTGTAGGGGATGGCGGCCAGGATGCGGTCGAAGGCGCTCAACCGGTCCGAGGCGACGATGATGAGCCGCCCATCGGACAGGGCGTAGGTGTCCCGCACCTTCCCCCGATAATGGTTGGGAAACTCGGGAAGGGTGGCGTCGGCCAGGACGGGCGTTGCGGCGGGCTGCATGCGCGCGGTATTGGCGGCGGGTCCGCCCGCGTCAAGACGCCCGGACTTCCGCGGCGGCTGGGCTGGCGGCGGTCGCCGCGCGAACCATCACCGCCGCGAAGAAGCCGTCCGTGCCGTGGCGCGCCGGGGTCAGCGACAGGTGCTCCGGATGCGCCGAGGCCGTGATCTGCGGCGCCGCCTCGCGCAGCGGCACGACCGCGAACTCCGGATGCGCCGCCAGGAAGGCCTCCAGCTGCGCCTCGTTCTCCTGCGGCAACAGCGAGCAGGTGGCATAGACCAGCCGCCCGCCGGGCTTCACCAACCGCGCGGCGCTGTCGAGGATACTCGCCTGCAGCGCCGTCAGCGCCTCCAGCCCCGTGTCCTGCGCCCGCCAGCGCGCGTCGGGGTTCCGCCGCCAGGTGCCGGTCCCGCTGCATGGCGCGTCCACCAGCACCCGGTCGAAGCCGCCCTTGTGCCGCTTCACCCACTTGTCGCGCTCGCTGCTGAGCAGGCGCGTCTGGATGTTGTGCAGCCCCGCGCCGCGGAACCGCTCGGCCGCGCGCTTCAGTCGCCCCTCCGCGACGTCGCAGGCGATCACCATGCCCTTGTTCGCCATCTGCGCGGCGATCGCCATCGTCTTGCCGCCCGCGCCGGCGCAGAAGTCCACGACCCGGTCGCCGGCCTTGGCGTCCACCAGCATCGCCACGAGCTGGGAGCCCTCGTCCTGGATCTCCGCCTCGCCGGTCTTCAGCATCGGCAGGCGGGCCAGCGACGGCCGCTCCGCGACGCGCACGCCGAAGGGCGCCGTCCCGCACGCCTCCGCCGACAGCCCCCGCGCGCGCAGTTCGGCCAGCACCGCCTCCCGCGTGGCCCGCAGCGGATTGACCCGCAGGTCCAGCGGTGGCGGCGCCAGCATGGCGGCCATCTCGCGCGGAAAGTCGTCGCCGAACCGCTGGCGCAGCGGCTCGGCCGCCCAATCGGGGCATTCCGCCCGCACCGCCTCCGGCATGTCGGGATGGTCCAGCGACCCGCCCTGAAGGCTGCCCAGCAGGCGGCGTTCGGCCTCGGTCAGGGCGAACGCGCCCTGGATCTGCTCGCGCGTCCGGACCCGCCCCAGCGCCAGCCAGGCCAGCAAGCGGTTACGCGGCGTCGCCGCGCGCTCGTACTTCGCGAGCCACCAGCCCAGGCGGGCGTGGGCCCGCAGCACCGCATAGACCAGGTCCGAAATCTCACCCCGGTCGGCGTCGCGCAGGCCGCGCCGCGCCCGGAACCACGCCGAGACGACCGCGTCGGCGGGACGCGGATTGCGCTCGACCTCGGCGATCAGTTCGAGGGCATCTTGCAGGCGGTCGGCGGAGTTCACGGACGGCGCATTCCGGAAAAGGCGCGGACCTAGCCCCCTTCCCGCCCGCCGTCCATCCTGCCGCGCCCCCGCGCAATCTGAGATTGCCAACGGCCAAGCTTGCATCTAACGTGAACAAAACACGTACAACAGGGCGCGAGCATGCCAGTCAAAAGCTATACGGCGATCGATCCGGTGAAGCTCGGGCGCGTCGTTGTGATTGCCGTCTACGTCCAGATTGTCGCCGAAGTCCTGCTGTCGCTTGCGTACGGCTACGCGATGACCGGCCCCGGGCAGGCCTTCGTCGAGGAGGACCTGCGCGCGAGCGATCTGGGCGTGGGCTTGTCCAGCCTTCTCTACCTCGCGTCGTACTTCGCCTGCGGATTTATCGCCCTGAAGTGGATCTATCGGGTCAACCGAAACGCCCACGCCTTCGCGCGCGGCCTGACCATATCGCCGCCCTGGTCCATCGGCTGGTACTTCATCCCGATCGCATCCCTCTGGAAGCCGTACGAGGCGATGAGCGAGACGTGGCAGGCGACCGCCCGGCCTCAAGCCTGGAGAACCGCGCCCAAGCCCAAGTTCCTCGGCTGGTGGTGGGCCGCCTGGCTGGTGTCCGCCTTTCTTGGCTCGATCGCCAACATGGTCAGCCGCTTCACCGACGATATCGCCACGAACAGCGCGGCGATCCTCATCGCGATGCCCGTCTCCATCGCCGCCGACCTGCTTTTCGTGCGCCTGGTCAAGCAACTGAGCCCGCTCCAGCAGGCCCAGATCAATTTCGGGATGTTCGATGAGTCCGACGCGGCTGCGTCGACGCCCTCACAACCGGCCGTGGCCGCCCCTTAAGCCCGACGCCCCTTCGCCGAGGCGTTATCCACGCCAAGGGCGCCGAGCGCTGTGCGCAGGATGCCCTCGGCGTCCAGGCCGGCCTGGGCGTACATGGCCTCGGGCTTGTCGTGGTCCTGGAAGATGTCGGGCAGCGTCAGCGTGCGCACCTTCAGGCCGCGGTCCAGGGCGCCGTGCTCGGCCAGGGCGTGCAGCACGAACGCGCCGAAGCCGCCCACCGAGCCCTCTTCGACCGTGATCAGCGCCTCGTGCTCGCGGGCCAGCCGCAGCAGCATGTCGATGTCCAGCGGCTTGGCGAAGCGGGCGTCGGCGACGGTCGCCGACAGGCCGCGCGCCGCGAGTTGGTCGGCCGCCTTCAGCGCCTCGCCCAGGCGCGTGCCGAACGACAGGATGGCCACGGCCGTCCCCTCGCGCACGATGCGGCCCTTGCCGATCTCGAACGGCGCCGCCAGCAGCGGGATCTGGGCGCCCACGCCCTCGCCGCGCGGGTAGCGGAAGGCCGAGGGCCGGTCGTCGATGGCCACGGCGGTCGCCACCGCGTGGGCCAGCTCGGCCTCGTCGGACGGCGCCATCATCACCATGCCGGGCAGCGCGCCCAGGAAGCCGATGTCGAACGAGCCCGCGTGCGTCGCCCCGTCGGCGCCGACCAGCCCGGCGCGGTCGATGGCGAAGCGGACCGGCAGGCCCTGGATCGCCACGTCGTGGACCACCTGGTCGTAGCCCCGCTGCAGGAACGTCGAATAGATCGTGCAGAACGGCTTCATGCCGTCGGCCGCCAGGCCCGCGGCGAAGGTCACCGCGTGCTGCTCGGCGATGCCCACGTCAAAGGTGCGGTCGGGGAACTTGGCGCCGAACAGGTCGAGGCCGGTGCCGGAGGGCATGGCCGCGGTGATCGCCACAATCTTGTCGTCGCGCTCGGCGTGCTTGATCAGCTCCTGGGCATAGACCTTGGTGTACTGCGGCGGACCGGCCTGCGTCGGCTTGGCCTGCTTGCCGGTGATCACGTCGAACTTCACGACGCCATGATACTTGTCGGCGGCGCTCTCGGCGGGGCCGTAGCCCTTGCCCTTCTGCGTCACCACGTGGACCAGCACCGGCCGGTCGTCGATCTTGCGGGCGTTCTGCAGCACGTGGACCAGGGCGTCCATGTCGTGCCCGTCGATGGGCCCGACGTAGTAGAAGCCCAGCTCCTCGAAGAACGTGCCGCCCGTGACCATGCCGCGGGCGTATTCCTCGGCCTTCCGCGCCGCTTCCTGCAGCGGCTTGGGCAGCGCCTTCGACACCGCCTTGCCCAGGTTGCGGAGCGACTGGTAGCCGCCGCCCGAGACCAGCCGGGCAAAATAGGCGCTCATCCCCCCCACCGGCGGGGCGATCGACATGTCGTTGTCGTTGAGGATGACGGTGAGCTGCTTGGTCGTGGCGCAGGCGTTGTTCATGGCCTCGTAGGCCATGCCCGCGCTCATCGAGCCGTCGCCGATGACGGCGACCACCTTGTTGTCCCGCCCCTGCGCGTCGCGCGCGGCGGCGAAGCCCAGGGCCGCGCTGATCGAGGTGGAGGCGTGCGCCGCGCCGAACGGGTCGTATTCGCTCTCGCTGCGCTTGGTGAAGCCCGACAAGCCGCCGCCCTGGCGCAGCGTGCGGATGCGGTCGCGCCGCCCGGTGAGGATCTTGTGCGGATAGGCCTGGTGGCCGA
>NZ_JANINU010000069.1 GCF_024508875.1 Phenylobacterium sp. | reverse complement strand
GCCAAGCCGTCCGACCTGCTGCCCGAACTGCAGGGCCGCCTGCCGATCCGCGTGGAGCTGAAGGCCCTGACCCGCGAGGACATGCGCCGCATCCTGGTCGAGCCCGAGGCCAACCTCGTCCGCCAGCACCAGGCCCTGCTCGCCACCGAGGGCGTGACGCTGACCTTCACCGAGGACGCCTACGACGCCCTGGCCGACGCCGCCGTGGCGGTGAACGGCGCGGTCGAGAACATCGGCGCCCGCCGGCTCCAGACGATCCTGGAGAAGGTGATGGAGGAGATCAGCTTCACCGCCGCCGACCGCACCGGCGAGGCCATCGTCATCGACGCCGCCTACGTCCAGAGCCGCATCGGCGAACTGGCCGGCAACGCGGATCTCAGCAAGTACATCCTGTGAGCCTTCTCCCCTTGCGGGAGAAGGCCCGGGCGTCCCCTACTCCCGGTGCCGCTTCGCCTTCGAGATCGCCTCCTCCAGCGCGCGGGCGAACTCGCGCCGCTCGCCGGGGCTCAGGGCGGCCGCTACCGACGTCTCGCGCCCCGAGAGCGCCAGGCGCAGCGACATCACCCGGTCCTCCTCGTCGCGCTCGGTGGTGATGCGGGTGAAGGCCGTGGGGCTCTCCCAGACCACGCGGTGCGCCTTGGCGGTCTCGTAGGTGATCCGCACCTGCGCCGGGCTCACCTGCACCCGCTCGATGACCCGCCCGGACCGGTAGCTGGCCAGGAACGCCACCACGACGGCCAGGAGGTCCAGGCCCAGGAACGGCGTCACATAGTGCGCGCCCATCCGCACGAAGACCGCCGCCGACGCGACGTTGGCGATGGTGATCGCGCTGATCAGGATCACGAACCCGCGCTCGGACAGCGACCGGTTCGGCCGGATCTCGGCGTCCATGTAGAGCGGCCGGCTCATGGCGACGACGATAGCCCCAAGTCCAGGCTCGCGGAACTGGCTCTAACCCGACCCTCGCATCGGGCGCACCTCCCAGGCCTCGCCGAAGGAGGCCTGCCCATGAAGATTGCGATGATCGCCTTCGAAGGGTTCACCGACGTGGACCTGTTCATGCCCTGGGACCTGTTCTACCGGGTCAAGGACCCGACCTACGCCGCCTACGACGGCGAATGGGATGTGCGCATCTGCGCCGCCGAGCCACGGTTCGCCTCCTATTCCGGCCTCGTGATCGACCGCCACGAGCCGCTGGCCTGGGCCGCCGAGGCGGACGCCGTGTTCGTCGTCAGCGGCGGGGGCAGCCGGGCCAAGATTCGCGACCCGGGCTGGTTGGCCCAACTCTCCCTCGATCCGGCGCGCCAGCTCATCGCCGCCATCGATTCCGGCGCCCTGATCCTCGCCGCGCTCGGCCTGCTTGAAGGGCTCAGCGCAACGACCTATCCCAGTATCTTCGCCGAGCTCGAGGCGATGGGCGTGCGCACCGAGCGCCGGCCTCTGGTGATCCACGGCAACCTCGCCACCGGCGGCGGCTGCCTGGCCACCCAGGATCTGGCCGCCTGGATCGTGGAACGCCTCATCGGCCCGGACGCGGCGCGGCAGATCCTGGATTCCATAGCGAAGGTGGCGTGATGAGCGAGATGTGGGCGCAGGGGCGGATCGCCTTGGTGACCGGGGCCACCTCGGGTTTCGGCGAGGCCATGGCCCGCCGGCTGGTCGCCGCCGGCGCCCGGGTCATCGCCACCGGCCGCAGGGCCGAGCGGCTCGCCGACCTCGCCAAGGATCTCGCCACCGACCGCCTGCTCACCCGCGAGCTCGACGTCACCGACCCCGCCTCCATCGCCGCCCTGCTCCCCGGCCTGCCGGGCGAGTTCGAGGCCATCGACATCCTCTACAACAACGCGGGGCTCGCCCTCGGCCTCAGCAAGGCGCACGAGGCCGACCTCGCCGACTGGGAGACGATGATCGCCACCAACGTCACGGGCCTCGTCCGCATGACCCGCGCCGTCCTGCCCGGGATGGTGGCGCGCAACCGCGGTGACGTGATCAACCTGTCGTCCGTGGCGGCCAGCTACCCCTATCCGGGCGGCAATGTGTACGGCGCCACCAAGAGTTTCGTGCGCCAGTTCTCCCTGAACCTGCGCTCGGACCTGCTGGGCACGAAGGTGCGCGTCACCTCCATCGAGCCCGGCATGGCCGACACCGAGTTCTCGGTCGTCCGCTTCAAGGGCGACCAGGCCGCCGCCGACAACGTCTACAAGGGCGTGCACGCCATGAGCGCCGACGACGTGGCCCTGGTCTGCGAGAGCGTCCTGAAGCTGCCGGCCCACATCAACGTCAACACCTTGGAACTCATGCCGGTCCAGCAGGCCTGGGGCCCGTTCGCGGTGGATCGGGGCTGAGACCTCCTCCCCCGACACGAAGTGCGGGGAGAGAGGAGGGGATGACATCCGACGCCGCGTCAGGACATCTTCCGCCCCATGGCCAAGCCTCCTGCCCGCAAGAAGACGCTGAAGCCCGCGGAGCAGGCGCGGATCGCCGAGCTGTTCGCGCGGTTCGAGGCTGAAGAGACCGACCCGCGCACCGAGCTCGACTACGACAGCCCCTACACCCTTGTGGTCGCCGTCGCGCTTTCGGCCCAGGCCACCGACGTCTCGGTCAACAAGGCCACTGCGAAACTCTTCCAGGTCGCCGACACGCCGCAGAAGATGCTGGCCCTCGGGGAAGAGGGGCTGAAGGGCTACATCTCGTCCATCGGCCTCTACAACACCAAGGCCCGGAACGTGATCCGGATGGCCGAGATCCTGATCGACCAGTACGGCGGCGAGGTCCCCCTGGTCCGCGAGCAGCTCCAAGCCCTGCCCGGCGTCGGCCGCAAGACCGCCTCGGTGGTGCTGAACGAGCTGCGCATCGAGCCCGCCATCGCCGTCGACACCCACGTCTTCCGGGTGTCGCACCGCCTGGGCCTGTCCACCGGCAAGACGCCCGACAAGGTCGAGGCCGAGCTGATGTCGGTCATACCCGAGCCCTACCTGACCCGCGCGCACCACTGGCTGATCCTGCACGGGCGCTACGTCTGCGTGGCCCGCCGGCCCAAGTGCGCCGAGTGCCACGTAGCCGACCTCTGCCCCTCGAAGCACCTCTTCCTGGCGTCATGAGCGGGGGCCGCCTCCCCCTCACCGCCCTCCGGGTCTTCGAGGCGGCGGCCCGGCGCGAGAGCTTCCTGCAGGCCGCCGAGGAGCTGGGGATCACGCCCGGCGCCGTCAGCCGCCAGATCAAGGCGCTGGAGACCGACCTCGCCGTCCGGCTCTTTGAGCGGTTCAATCGGGCCGTCCGGTTGACGGAGACTGGCAAGCGGCTGGCCACCGGCGTGCGCCAGGGGCTCAGCCTCATGGAGGAAGCCGTCGCCGAGGTGCGCGCCGAGCGCCCCGGCGTGCTGGCCGTCACCGCCATGCACTCGTTCGCCGCCCGCTGGCTGGTGCCGCGCCTGCACCTGTTCAACGAGCGGCACCCCGACATCCAGGTGCTGGTCGCCGCCTCGGACGCGGCCGTCGACCTCGTGCGCGAGCGCTACGACGTGGCTATCCGCTTCGGGAAAGGCCCCTACCCCGGCTTCCACGCCCGCAAGCTGGTCTCGCTGTTCATGTTCCCGGTGTGCAGCCCCCGCCTGCTGGAGCAGGCGAAGCTGGAGACGCCGCACGACCTCGCCCACGCCCACCTGCTGGCCGACGTCTACCTGGCGCAGGGCGAGCCGCACTGGGGCGACTGGCTGGCCCTGGCCGGCGCGCCCGAGGTGGACTGGCGGCGCGGCCAGCAGTTCTCCAACGTCTACCTCGCCATCGAGGCCGCCATCGCCGGCCGGGGCGTCGCGCTCGGGGAACGCGCCCTGGTGCTGGACGAACTGGCCACCGGCCGGCTGGTGAAGCCCTTCGACATCGAGCTGAAGAGCCCGTTCAGCCAGTGGATTCTGACCCTGCCGGAAAAGGCCGACCGGCCCGACATCCGTAAGTTCCGCAACTGGCTCATCGCCCAGGCCGACGCGGACGGCCTGCAGCGCTTCGAGTGACTTCAGATCACCTGAACAGCCCACTTCTCCTTTGTCGGCCACGCTTGTTCGGCGTTTAAGACGGTCATCCGAAACCTCCTCTCCCCAAGGAGTTCCCCATGACCACCGACTGCCTCGACACCGCCCAGCTCGACGCCACCGCCCGCCGCCTGCACGACGCCGTCGTCGGCTTCGCCATCGCCGTGATCTTCGTGGTCCCGGTCGTCCTGGGCGCGTTCGCGTTCCTCTAGGCCGCGCGCCCTCCCCACTCGCTCACCAGGCCCGCGCTCCGCAACGCGCGGAACCCTGGAACTTCAGAAGGCGCGGGACGCCCGCGCGCCCGCGCCTTCTGACTTTTCAGCGTCAAAGGATCACATGCGGTACGAAACGGCTCAGGTTCCGGGTCACCCGGCTACGGTCCTCGCGGATGCCGACGCCTGCGGGCTCCTCGCCCACGATCCAGGCCCCGATCACCGGGTAATTCCCGTCGAACGCCGTCAGGGTGTGAAGCGCCTGGCGGATGTGGCCCTCCTCGCCATAGCCCTGGTCCAGCACCTTCGCGCGCCGGCCGTCGTCGACCAGCTCGATGTTGGCGCCCTCCCGGCTGAACAGCGGTTTCCGTACATACGACTTGGCCAGCTCCGCTGAGGCCGGGTCGTCCTCGAAGAAGGCTGGCAGCAGGTTCGGGTGGCCCGCATGCCGCTGCCACAGCAGGGGCAGCATCCCTTTGTTGGACAGCACCGCCTTCCACGGCGGCTCCAGGAACCGGGTCTTCGAGGCCGCGATCTTCGGACCATAGTCCTCGCGGAACATCTCCTCCCACGGGTACAGCTTGAAGATCGCCTGCAGGATATAGCCGTCCTGGTCGACGAAGCGGCCGTCGGCGTCCAGGCCGATCTCGCCGATCGGCGTGAACTTGGGCTCGATCCCGGCCTGGGCCGCGATGTCCTCCAGGTACTTCACCGTCTGGCGGTCCTCGACGGCGTCGGGATCGCTGGCGAAGTGGACGAAGCCGCGGTTCGGGAAGATCGCCCGGAACCGCTGCTCCAGCTTCTCGTGCAGGCTGTTGAACTGGTCGGTGTTCGCCGGCAGCCGGCCGGCGGCGATCATGTCCTCCAGCCAGATCCACTGGAACGCGCCCGACTCGTAGATGCTGGTCGGGGTGTCGGCGTTGTATTCGTAGAGCTTGGCCGGCCCCGTCCCGTCGTAGGCGAAGTCGAACCGGCCGTAGAGGGTGGGATCCTTGCGCGCCCAGCTCTCGGCCACGTCGTCGCGCGAGCCCTCGGGGATGGCGAGCCTCGCCATCAGCTCCTCGGACTTCACCACGTCGGCCACGAGGTCCAGGCACATGGCGTGCAGCTCGCGCGCCGGCGCCTCGATCCCCTCCTCGATCTCGGGCAGGGTGAACTCGTAGTAGGCGCGCTCGTCCCAGTAGCGCTCGCCATCGAGATGGCGCCACGTGAACCCCAGCGCCTCGGCCTTTTCATCCCAGCCGGGGCGCTCGGCCGTCCTGATGCGTTTCATCGCGCCGTCAGGACTTCTCGTCCCGCGCCACCGGCTGCGCCTCGATCTGCAGGCGCGGCGCTTCGAGCTGCGGCATCGGCTCTTCCTTCGGCGCCTTCAGGCGGGCCAGGACATCCTTGGCCGAGGAATGTCCCGGCAGGATGCCCGCGGCCTTCAGCTTGGCGTCGAGGTCGGCGCCGGTGCGGCGGTCCTCCAGCTCGCCGGCGGCCTTGAACTTCTCGTCGGCGATCGCCTGGCGCTCCTTGATGCGCTTCAGGCTGTCGGCGGCCGAGCCCAGCGCGGCGGTGGCGCTGCCGCCACGGCTGGCGACGGCGGCCTGGGCGCGCTGGACGCTGTCGTTGACCTTCACCACGTCGATCTCGCGGCGCAGGTTCTCCACCCGCTGCTGGGTCTGGGCGATGGTCTGGTGCATGCGCTCCTCGGCGGCGCGCATGTCGGCGAGCTGCGGCGTCTTCACGCCGATATCGGTCTCCAGCTCCGAGATCCGCTGCGCCACTTCCAGCGCCAGCGCCTCGTCGCCCTTCTCCAGGGCGGCCCGCGCCGAGCCTTCGTAGCGCCCGACCTGGTCGGCCAGGCCCTGCAGGTCCTTCTCCAGCATCCGCCGCTTGGCGACCAGCGTCGCGAGGTCGTCGCGGGCGCGGCCCAGGGCGTTGTCGGCGTCGCGGATCTCCTGGTCCAGGATGCGCAGCGCGTTGGCGTCCACCACCGCCGCGCCGGCCTCGTGCGCCGTGCCGCGGAACAGGGTGATCAGCTTCGAAAAGATCGACATTCGGTTCAGTCCCTCAGGCGGCGGCCGCGAAGTTTTCGCGCAGTTCGTCCGCCGCGCGGATGGCGTTCTCGGCCAGCATGCGCAGCTCGATGATGACGGTCTGCAGCGTGGTCTTGCAGGTCAGCTCGCCGAAAATCTCGTAATAGTCGCGGCCGGCCACGGTGGTGATGCCGAAGTTCGACAGCGGCACCAGCTTCTGGGCCTTCAGGAGGAAGACGTTGAACGCCGCCTGGTCCTTCTGCTCGTCCACCGGCCACATCAGGGCCGAGACGACGATCTGCTCGGCGCCCACCGACAGGAAGATCGGCAGGTCGCCGAACTCGTGCATGGTGATCTGCAGGACGGGCTCGCTGCCCTCCAGCACGCGCGCGGTCAGCTCGCCGTCGCGCAGCAGGCGGGTCTCGCTCAGCGCCTGGGCAAGGCTCTTCACCGACCAATCGGTGTCGATGACATGGTCCATCTGGAAAGATCCCTGCGGAGGGTCGGGGTTGTTCGACAGCGCCGGTCCGCGGCTCGACGCTGTGATAATGGAACGTGCGGCAGCCTGGATGTCGGCCTTGGCGCCGGGCGGCACCCAGAGCTCCAGCTTCACGAGCCCGAGCCGCTGGCGCTCCTCGCGCCACAGCCGGGTGCGTTCCGCGGGGCTCAGGCCCACCACCTTATCCTTAGGCTTACGCATACCAGGTATGTATACGCGTATGTTTGACAAGCCGCAACATGGGTTTATGATCGGGCCTCGACAAGGGTTGGTGACGTGATCTTTCGCGGACTGTTCGGCGGACGCAAGGACGAGGCGAGGGCCCCGGCCGTCCCTGTCATACGCAACGTCACCATCGGGCGCTCCGTCCGTCTCGATCCCCTGGCCTGGCGCCGCTATGGCGCCGACACCCGGGTGCAGTTGCGCGGCGACGCGCTCAATATCGTCGCCCAGGGCCTGATAGACCTCGGCGCCGACGGGTTCGTCCACCGCTTCTATACCGAAGACGACCTGATGCTGCAGATGGTGAGCCCGGATCCGCAGGGCGAGCAGGCCGACGACTTCACTGTCTTCGTGCCCTGGTCGTCCGCCTACCCGCCCGACGCCCGCGCGAAGCGGATTTGGGCCGACCGCCTGCGCGCGCGCAGCTTCGTCGAGGACGGCCTGCCCGAGTACCGCCGCTTCTGGTTCGGCGACGCCGACGAGCGGCAGGAGCCGGTGGCCTTCTGGGAAGAGGTGTTCGACGACCGCGAAGGTCGAAGCGTGCGCCGCATCTTCCAGACGTGCATGCTGTTTTCCCGCGACCTTCCCGGCGATGGGCGCGAACTGCTCCTCGCGATCGAGATGGAGCCCGAGGGCGGGGACCTGACCCACGAGATCATGGTCGGCATCCCGCTGAACGTTGGAGAATTCGAGGCCTAGATGCGATCGACACGACCGGCCACGCTGGGACGCATGACGCACGGCGGCAAGAGAGGAACACCATGACCGTCTTCGATCCCTACGCCTTCGCGGCGGGCGCGCTCAGCTTCGGCCTGGCCTTCCTCGCCGCTGGCGGCTTCACCCTGATCTTCAAGGCGATCTACCGCTGGATCACGCCGCACGACGAGGGCGCCCTGATCCGCGGGGGCAACATGGCCGCCGCCGTCGCCCTGGGTGGCGCGCTGCTGGGCTATGTGATCCCGCTGGCCTCGGCCCTGGCCCACACGGCCACCCTGCCCGAGTTCGTCGCCTGGGCGATCCTGGCCGGCGTGATCCAGATCGTCACCTTCTGGGTCGTGCGCCGCGTCGCCCTGCCAGACGTCTCGGCCCGCATCGAGCGCGGCGAGATGTCGACGGCGCTGTACCTGCTCTCCATTTCCCTGGCGGTGGGCATCCTGAACGCCGCCTGCATGACGGCCTGAGGCCATGAAGCGCACACGCAAACTCGTCCTCACCACCCTGATGGCGGCGGGCGGCGTCTCGCTCACCGCCTGCGGCGACAACGGCGCCGACAACGTCCGCATCGAGCACCCCGGCCCCACCACCGACGCCTACGCCTATCAGTCCCTGCAGGAGTGCAAGGACAAGAACGAGGTGCCGGACGACGCCTGCGAAAAGGCCGAGAAGAACGCCCAGGACGACGACAAGAAGACGGCCCAGTGGAACGACCAGGCCAGTTGCGAGGACGTCTACGGCCAGGGCCAGTGCGTCCCGCGCTCGGCGGCGAACGGAAACGGCTCGTTCTGGGGCCCGCTCGTCACCGGCTTCATCGTTGGGCGGATGCTCGACGGAAGCTGGGGTGGTCGCGGCCTCTACCGCGACTGGCGAGACGGCGGCTACTACACCGCGGGCGGCGGGCGGGTCTGGACCGACTACTCCACCGGCCGCACCCGGATCGGCCAGAGGAGCTTCGACGCCCCCGACGTGATCCGGCCGCCGGAAAAGGTCATGACCCGCTCCTCCGTCATCAGCCGCGGCGGCTTCGGCGGCCGCATGGCCAGCCGCAGCTACAGCGGCCGAAGCTGGGGCGGCTAAAAACCTCCAGTTCCTCCCCTCTCGGGGGAGGTGGCGCGCAGCGCCGGAGGGGGTCAGCTCAGACCTCGGACGACCCCCTCAGTCAGCTTCGCTGACAGCTCCCCCGACGGGGGAGCAATGACGCCCAGTTCCTCCCCCCTCGGGGGAGGTGGCGCGCAGCGCCGGAGGGGGTCCGCTCAAACCTCGGACGACCCCCTCAGTCGCCTCCGGCGACAGCTCCCCCGACGGGGGAGCAATAAGGCTCTGCTGCGGACGGGGTCCACCCGTCGCCTCGGGCGGCGCTGATGATCGTCCGCACCGCGTCGTCGACTTCTTCGAGCACGAGGCTGGCGGAAATCCGCAGCGTCCGGATGCCCTTCGCCGCCAGCCAGGCATCGCGCTGCGCGTCCGCTTCCGGCCGCCGCCCCATGCCGTGCGACCCTCCGTCCACCTCGACGCACAGCGCAACGCTGGCGCAGTAGAAGTCGAGAACGTACGGCCCGATGGGATGCTGCTTGCGAAACTTCAGCCCGTCAGCCTTGCCGCCCTTGATCGCGCGCCAAAGCAGCCCCTCCGGCAAGGTGAGCCGACGACGAAGGAACTTCGCGAAGTCCCGCGTTTCCTCGGGCGCGTCCATGCTCGAACACAACAAGAACATCCAAGCACGTCCAGTTCCTCCCCCCTCGGGGGAGGTGGCGCGC
>NZ_JANINU010000068.1 GCF_024508875.1 Phenylobacterium sp. | reverse complement strand
CCGGCCGTGCCGTTGCCGCAGGCGGCGATGACGGTGAGCGGGCGCTTCAGGCTGATCCGGCCGGCCGCGTCGGCGATGTAGCGCTCGGCCACGCCGGCGATGTGGGCCACGGAGCCGCCGGGACGCTGCTCCCACTTGCCGCCCAGGACGATCTCCTTCAGCCGGCCCATCTCATCGGGGCCGAAGGTGAGGGGACGCTGGGCGCCCATCTTTACGCCGGTCCAGCCGTTCTCGTTGTGGCTGGCGGTCACCATGGCGACGCAGGGCGCATCCAGGTCGAACTGGGCGAAATAGGCCATCGGCGAGACGGCCAGGCCGATGTCGAGCACCTCGCAGCCGGCGGCCACCAGGCCGATGGTCAGCGCCTGTTTGATGGACAGCGAATAAGACCGGAAGTCGTGACCGACGACGATCCGCTTCTGGCCCATCTCGTGGATCAGCGTGCCGAGGCCCAGTCCAAGGGCTTGAACGCCGAGGAGGTTGATCTCGGGCCCGAACAGCCAGCGCGCGTCGTATTCGCGGAAGCCGGTGGGCTTCACCAGCGGGGTGACTTCGTAGTCCCAGGTGTTGGCGGCGAGGTCGGCGCGGGGGGCAGGCAGCATCGGAACTCCGGAGAACGGCGTGTCGGCGCGTGTTTAACGGCCGAATATGTCGCAGGCCACTTCGTAAGCCTTAACGGCGGTCACGCGTTCGTCAGTCGGCTACATCACCCCGGCGCGCAGTAGGTCGTGGACGTGCAGGATGCCGACCGGCTTTCCGTCATCGACCACGAACAGGACGGTGACCGCCGGTGGCGGGTCGCTCATCAGCGCCAGGGCTTCGCCGGCCAGCATGCCCGCGGCGACCGTCTTCTTTGGGCCCGGCGTCATCACCTCGCCCGCGGTGTGGTCCAGGAGGCCGTCGATGTGGCGGCGCAGGTCGCCGTCGGTGATCGCGCCCAGCAGGCGGCCCTGGGGGTCCACCACGCCGACGATGCCCCAGCGCATCTGGGTCATGACCAGCAGCGCCTGGCGCATGGTGGTCTCGGGCGCCACCAGGGGCAGCTCCTCGCGCCCGTGCATCAGGTCGGCCGCGGTGCGCAGCATCGCGCCCAGCTTGCCGCCGGGGTGCAGCACCTTGAAGTCGGTCGGCTTGAAGCCGCGCCGCTCCAGCAGCGCCACGGCCAGGGCGTCGCCCATGGCGATCTGCAGGGTCGTGGAGGTCGTGGGCGCGTTGACCGCGTCGGTGGCCTCGGGCGCGTCGGGGAGGAGCAGCACGATGTCCGCGGCGCGGGCCAGCGTGCCGTCGGCGGCCGCTGTCAGGGCGATGAGCGGGATTCCGAAGCGGGCGGCATAGGCGATCACGTCGGCCAGTTCGCGCGTCTCGCCGGTCTTGCTGAGCGCCAGGATCACGTCGTCGGCGCCGATCATCCCGAGGTCGCCGTGGCTGGCCTCGCTGGGATGGACGAACATGGCGGTCGAGCCGGTGGAGGCCAGGGTGGCGGCGATCTTGCGCGCCACGTGGCCCGACTTGCCCATGCCGGTGCAGATGATCCGGCCTTTCGCCGTGAACATCGCCTCGACGGCTTCGGCGAACGGCTGGCCCAGCTCGCCGGCCATTCGGCCAAGCGCCTCGGCCTCGGTCTCCAGCACGCGGCGGCCGACGGCGATGGTGTCTTTCAGGGTCATTGCTGGGCCGGCGCGATGGCCTGGTTCTGGATGTTGCGCACCGCCTCGCGCGCCTGGTCGACGCGCCTCTGGGCGGCCTCGGTCTCGCGGCGCATGGCGGCCTGCATCTCGGGCGTCTGCTGGACGGGCGTATGCCCGAACGGCGCGGGCGAGCGGTCGCCCAGCCCCTGAGGCCAGACCATCGCCAGCGCGATGGCGGCGGCGGCCCCCAGGGCCAGCAGCGGCAGGTAGAAGCGGTCGAGCATCGGTCCGCTATAGCCCGCTGCGGGTTGACGGGGTAGGGGCCGGCGCCCTAGCCGACCAGTCCCGTCCCAAAGGAGCGCCGCCTTGCCCACCCTGATCCTGCTGCGTCACGGCCAGAGCCAGTGGAACCTGGAAGACCGCTTCACCGGGTGGGTGGACGTGGACCTGACGCCCCAGGGCGAGGCCGAGGCCAAGAAGGGCGGCGAGCTGATCAAGGCGGCCGGCATCGCCATCGACCGGGTGTTCACCTCGGTGCTGACCCGCGCGATCCGCACCTCCTGGCTGGCCCTGCACAGCGCCGGCCAGGTGTTCGTGCCCGAGGTGAAGGATTGGCGGCTGAACGAGCGCCACTACGGCGGCCTCACGGGCCTCAACAAGACCGAGACCGCCGCCAAGCACGGCGCCGACCAGGTGAAGATCTGGCGCCGCAGCTACGATATCCCCCCGCCGGATCTGGCGCCGGGCGGCGAGTACGATTTCTCGAAGGACCGCCGCTACGCCGGCGCGACCCTGCCGGTCACCGAGAGCCTGAAGACCACGCTCGACCGCGTGCAGCCCTATTGGGAATCCGATATCGCGCCTTGCCTGAAGGCGGGCGAGACCCTGCTGGTGGCGGCGCACGGCAACTCCCTGCGTGCGATCGTGAAGCTGCTGTTCGGCGTCTCGGACGACGCCATCGTCGGCGTCGAGATTCCAACCTCGAATCCGCTCGTCATCGAGCTGGATTCCAACCTCAAGCCGACCGCCGCCCGTTACCTGGACGCCGACCGGGCCACCGCGATCCCGCCGGTCTGAACCTCATCGGGCTTCCCGCGCGGCGCGGCAGGGACCATGTTGGCCTCATGAGCGACGAAGTCTTCATGCGCCGCGCTATCTCGCTCGCCGCGGCCCGCGTCGGCCTGACGGCCGACAACCCGGCGGTCGGCTGCGTGATCGTCAAGGACGGCGCCATCGTCGGCGAAGCGGCGACCGGCGAGGGCGGACGTCCGCACGCCGAGGAGCAGGCGCTGGATGCGGCCGGTGCGGCGGCCCGCGGCGCTACGGCCTATGTCACCCTAGAGCCCTGCGCTCACCGCTCGACCGGGGCCGCCTCGTGCAGCGAGCGCCTGGTGGCCGCGGGGGTGGCGCGCGTGGTCGTGGCCGCGAGTGATTCGTCGGCCTATGCGGACGGCGAGGGATGCCGTCGGTTGCACAACGCTGGTATTTTCACCGACCAGGGGTTGCTCAGGGCTGAGGCCGAGGCGCTTTATGCGACGTACCGCCCGGCTAAAACGCTGGAAATTCGCCGTTAATCCGAGGCGCCTAACATGGTTCACACCGTCTTGCCGCAGTGATCCCGAATGTCCGCCGACAACGCCAGAAGCCTCGTCCAGGCCCGCCTCACCCAGGCTGAGGTGGATGACATCTGCGCCAAGCACGACCGGCTGTGGAGCTCGCGCCCCGGCGGGGCGCGCGCGGTGTTCGCGTTCAAGGACCTGACGGGCACGGTGCTCTACGGCCGGAACCTGTGCGACGCCGACTTCACCGGCGCGATCCTGCAGGACTGCAAGTTCCGCGGCGCCCGGCTCGACAACGCCACGCTGTTCTGCGCCGACCTTACGGGCTCGGACATGCGCGAGGCCTCGCTCCGGCGCGCCGACCTGCGCGGCTCGTGCATGCGCAACGTCGACCTTACCGGCGCCGACCTGTTCGAGGCCGACCTGCGCGAGGGCACGCTGGCCGCCGGCGACCGCCAGTTCGGCTTCCGCAAGCTGGAGATCGGCTCCCCCGCCCAAGGCGAGCTGCAGGGGGCGATCCTGGCCGGCGCCAACCTGGAACGCTCGCGCCTGTCGGGCGCCGTGGCCGTCCGCGCCGACTTCACCGATGCCGTGCTCAAGGACGCCAAGCTGATCCGCGCCAACCTGAAACAGGCTTCGCTCCAGGGCGCGAACCTTTCGGGCGCCGACCTTTCGGGCGCTGACCTTTCGGGCGCCGACCTGCGCGATGCGGTCCTGGTGGGGGCGCGCACCGTCGCCTGGAACGTTTCGGACGCGAACCTCACCGGCGCGCTCACCGACGAGCCGGTCGGCCGCGCGCTGACCGAGCTGCCCTACGACGAGATGATCCGCGACCACGCCAAGTGGTGCGAGACCGGCGGCGGTGAGGGCAAGCCGTCGTCGTTCGACAACGCCGACCTGCGCAAGCTGGGCTCGATCAAGGGCTACAACCTCACCGCCCTGTCGGCGAAGCACGCCACGTTCTACGGCCTCGACATGGAGGGGGTGCAACTCCAGGGCGCTCATTTGGAGGGCGCCGATCTGCGCAACGCCATCCTGCGCCGCGCCGACCTGCGGGGCGCCCGCCTGGTGGGGGCAAAGCTCTCGGGCGCCGATCTGCGGGACGCCCAGATGGGCCCGCTGCTGCTGGGCGCCGACCGGGTGCTGCCGACCAACATGACCAATGCCCAGGTGAAGTCGGCCGACCTGACCGGCGCCGACGTGCGCCAGGCGCTGTTCGTCGGCGCCGACGTCAGCCGCTCGAACTTCACCCGCGCCCTGTTGAAACAGGCCGACTTCACCGGCGTGATCCGCCACGGGGCCCGCGGCCTCGACGACGTGATCTAGGCCGATCGTGGTCCAGCTCCAGGGGCAGACGGGCGGACCGAACCTTCCGGGTCGGCGACGGCTCAGCGAGGCCGAGGTTTCGATCCTGCTGGACAATCACGCGCGCTTCCTGGCGGGCAAGGGTGGCAAGCGCGCCCAGCTGCCCTTCGTGGATTTCCGGGGGATGGACCTGAAGGGCCGGCGCCTTTCGGGCGCGGACTTTTCGGGATCGGTCTTCGACGGAGCCATCCTGGCCGGCGCGCAACTCGACGGCGCGAACCTCTCGGGCTGCGACCTGCGCAGAGCCGACCTTCGGAACGCCAACCTGCGCAAGGCCGACCTGCGCGGCGCCAGCATGTCGGGGGCGAACCTGGCTGGCGCGGACCTCACCGAAGCCGATTTCCGGCCCGGACACGTGGCCCGGCCGCATCCGACCAAGGGCTTTCCCGCCGTCATCGAGGAAGGCCGGGGCGGCGAACTGGATGGCGCGATCCTGTCGGGCGCGACGCTGGACGGCTCCCGGCTCGACGGCATCTACGCCGCCGACACCGACTTCTCGGACGCATCGCTGACCGGCGTGTGGCTGGCCGACGCGAACCTGAAGGGCGCCAATTTCGACGGGGCCCTGATGGCCGGCGCCAACGTCTCGGGCGCGAGCCTGGAGAACGCCAATTTCGGCGGGGCCGACCTTTCGGGCGTGGTCCTGACGACGGCGCGGACGCACGGCTGTCGGCTGGAGGTGGCCGCCCAGCCTCCCACCCGCGAGGACGTCGCGCGCGCCGCCAAGCTCGTGATCGAGGCGCGAGCCCATGACGCCTGGGTCGGGTCCGGCGGCAAGACCGGCGCGCCGACCCGGTTCGACAGCTCCGACCTCCGCCCGGCGGGCTCGGAGCTTCGAGGCCTCAAGCTCACCGCCCTCAGCGCCAAGGGCGCGAACCTGGCGGGTGTCGACCTGACCGAGGCGCACCTGCAGGGCGCCAATTTCGAGAACGCGGACCTGCGGGGAGCGAAGCTGCGTTCATGCGACCTGCGCGGCGCGCGCTTCGGCGGCGCCGACCTCACCCGCGCGGACCTGACCGAGGCCAACCTCACGCCGCTGGAGATCGCGCCGGGTCGCTCGACCGCGACGGTGCTGACCGGGGCGCGGCTGCGCTATGCCTGTCTGACCGGCGCCCGGATGGAGGGGGCTGTCACCGAAGGGGCCGACCTGCGCGGCGCCCGGCTTCCGGCATAGAAAAAGGCGGCGCCCCGGAAGGACGCCGCCCGTTCTTCAAAACCCGAGAGGCTGGGAGCCTTAAGCGGCCTTTTCGCCTTCGATCAGGCTCGGCTGTACCGAGGTGTTGATCTGCACCGTGCGCGGCTTGAGCGCCTCGGGCAGTTCGCGCTTCAGGCTGATCGACAGCAGGCCGTCGGCCAGGTTGGCGTCGGTGACGATCACATAGTCGGCCAGTTGGAAGCGGCGCTCGAAGTTGCGCTCGGCGAGGCCGCGATGCAGGTACTTCCTGGCGTCGTCATTGGCGGTCTTGCGGCCGGTCACGGTGAGGAGGTTTTCCTTCACCTCGACGTTGAGCTCTTCCGGGCGGAAGCCCGCCACCGCGATGTCGATGCGGTAGGCGTTCTCGTCGGTGCGCTCGATGTTGTAGGGCGGATAGCCGGCGGCGCTGTCGGCCGCGGCGGTCTCCAGCAGGTTCGCCAGGCGGTCGAAGCCCACGACGGAGCGGTAGAGGGGGGAGAAGTCGATCGTACGCATGCGGTCACATCCTTCTTTCAAAGCAAGGTTGCGTTGTCTGTGTGGACCTGTGGCGACCCATGAGGCGTCGCCTGCAGCCCAGGAGACCCGGACGTCCAGCGCCTCCCGCCCATGAGGTAGGCGCTCGAAATCTGCGTTCAAGAGGGCGGATTGCACGATCAATGGGGTTGTACGCGTATGAGTTCGCGTCCTAGCTTGGCGTCGCTCATACGTTCAGGAGGAACCCCCGATGCTCCGTCTCGCCTCGGCCTGCGCCGTCGCGCTCACCCTCGCCGTCTCGGCGCCTGTCCAGGCGAAGGACGCCCAGCTCGAGGCCGCCGTCGCCGGCGCCCAGCGCGCGCCCGAGAACAAGGCCCGCGACGCGGCGCGCCATCCGGTGGAGACCCTGTCGTTCTGGGGTCTGAAGCCGAAGCAGACGGTGATCGAGCTGTCGCCCGGCGGCGGCTACTGGACCGAGATCCTCGCGCCCTACGCCAAGGCCACGGGCGGCGCCTATGTCGCCACCGCCTCCGACCTGGAGAACCCCAAGCTTTCGGAGGGCGCCCGCAAGGGCCGCGCGGCTTTCGAAGCCAAGTACGCCGACCCGGCGAAGTACGGTCCGATCCGGTACGTGAACTTTGGTCCCGTTTCCGGGCCTCTGGGCGCGCCGGGGTCGGCCGACATGGTCATCACCGCCCGCAACATCCACAACTGGATGATGAACGGCTCCCTGGACAAGGTGCTGAAGGACGCCCACGCGGTGCTCAAGCCGGGTGGTGTCCTGGCGGTGGAGGAGCATCGCTCGGATCCGAAGCCCGAACTGCCCGGCGTCTCGAACGGCTATGTCTCGACCGCCACGGTGATCGCCGCCGCCGAGAAGGCAGGCTTCAAGCTGGCCGCCAAGTCCGAAGTCAACGCCAACCCCATGGACACCAAGGACCACCCCTTCGGCGTCTGGACCCTGCCGCCTTCGCGCTGGACCACGCCGAACGGGCAGGGTTCGGATCCGAACTTCGACCGCAAGAAGTATGACGCCATCGGCGAAAGCGACCGCATGACCCTGCGCTTCGTGAAGGCGGGCTGAGGCCGCCTTTGACCACGACCGGCCGACCCGCTAGCTCTACGCCGGTGGGTCGGCCGGGGGGCGCTCGCGAGTGAACCGGCGCCCATGATCCGCATTTCCCGACGCATGGCGGTCCTCGGCGGCGCGGCTCTGGCCGGATGCCGGCCCGCCCCAAAGGCCGCGAAAGCCGCGCCGCCGAAGACCATCGCCGAGGCGGTTGCCGGGCCTTGGCGCAGCGCCGCCGACAAGGCGCGGGATCCGTGGCGCCATCCTCTCGAAAGCCTGACCTTCTGGGGCCTGAAGCCCGGCGCCACGGTGGTGGAGTTCTGGCCCGGCGCCGGTTGGTACAGTGAAATCCTGGCGCCGTTCCTGGACGCTACCGGCGGCGAGCTCTACGCGGCTCATCTGCAGCTCGGCGAGCCGGGCGACCTCTCGGCGCAGCAGGTCGTGGAAGCCTACCGCGCCAAATATGCCGCGGGCCGCAAGCCGTATGGAAAGGTCGAGGTCACGGCCTTCGGTCCCACCAGCGGCCCGGTCGCGCCGGCGGGCAGCGCCGACCTCGCGCTCTTCCTGCGCAACCTGCACAACTGGATGGCCGCGGGCATCGCCGAGAAGGCCTTCCGCGATGCGTTCCTGGCGCTGAAGCCCGGCGGCGTCCTGGGCGTGGAGGAACACCGTGCAGCGCCGGGCGGCGTGCCCGACCTGTTGGCGCAGGATGGCTACGTCGACCAGGCGTACGTAACGCGCCTGGGACAGGAGGCCGGCTTCGCCCTGGCCGCGACCAGCGAGCTCAACGCCAACCCGAAGGATACCCGCGACCATCCCTTCGGCGTCTGGACCCTGCCGCCGGTCCGTCGCTCCTCGCCGCGAGGCGAGGCGTTCGATCCGAGCTTCGACCACCGCAAGTACGACGCGATCGGCGAAAGCGACCGAATGACGCTGAAGTTCGTCAAACCGGCATAACGCCGTCGCGGGGCGGTTTACACGACACACGCGTGAAGCGAAGCTCCCCTTTCGATTCACCGAGTGCTGATGGGGCATGGCCACTCTGGAGGAACTGACCGACCGGATCCGTCGCGCCGCGGCGGCCGGCGACGGCCTGGGCCGTTCGGTGAAGCTCGACCTCAAGGGCGAGGGCGTGATCCATGTCGACGGCGCGACCGTCACGAACGACGATCGCGCGGCCGATCTGACAGTATCGGTCAGCCGTTCGGACCTTGTTAAGCTGGGCAAGGGCGAATTGGACCCCATGCGTGCAGTGATGACGGGACGGCTTCGGCTGTCGGACATGGGCGTGGCCATGGCGCTGATGCCCAAGGTCAAGGCCCTCTTCGAGAAGGCGGTCTAGGCCCGATGTTCGAGCCCGCGCCCCTGGTCGACATTCCCGAGGATCCGGTTCCGCCGGGGGCCGAGGCCGACTGGTACGTGGGCGCCGGCGGCGCGAAGCTGCGGGCGGCCCTGTTCACGCCGAAGGGGCGTGCGCGCGGCTCGGTGGTGCTGTCGGGCGGACGCACCGAGCCCATCGAGAAGTATTTCGAGACTATCCGCGACTTCATGGACCGCGGGTTCGTGGTCCTCGCCCACGACTGGCGCGGCCAGGGTCTGTCCCACCGCGAGCTGCCCGATCGGCTGAAAGGCCATGCCAAGGGCTACAAGGCGTTCCTGGAGGACTTCCGCCGCCTGCTGAACGCCTACGAGGCGAGGCTGCCTCGGCCCTGGATCGCCGTCGGCCACTCCATGGGCGGCTGCCTGACCCTGCTGGCCATGGCGAACGGCGAGCGACGTTTCGCCGGCGCTTGCCTTTCGGCGCCGATGCTCGGGATCCAGTTCGGCAAGATCGCACCGGCCGCGGTGGGGGCCCTCACCTGGTTGAACCTGACCGTCGGGCGCGCTGGGCGCTACACGCTTGGCCAGCCCGGCAAGCCCTTCGACGACGCCTTCGAGGGCAACGCCCTGACCCACGACGAGCGCCGCTTTGCGCGCCATCGGGCGCAGGTCCGCGCCAATCCCGACCTGGCGCTGGGCGGGCCGACCTACGGCTGGCTCGACTTCGCGCTGAAGGCCACGGCTTTCCTGGCCCGGCCCGAGCGGCTGCGGGGCGTGACAGTGCCGGTGGAGATCGTCTCCGCCGGCGAAGACAAGCTGGTCGACAATTCTGCCCAGGCCGCCGCGGCCCGGAACCTCCCCCAGGGGCGC
>NZ_JANINU010000067.1 GCF_024508875.1 Phenylobacterium sp. | reverse complement strand
TGCTGTCGATGGTGACCAAGAACGTCGGCGCGCTGGCGATCATGATGCCGATCGCGCTGTCGGTGGCGAAGCGGACGGGGACGCCGCCGTCGCGCCTCTTGATGCCCATGTCGTTCGGCGCGCTGCTCGGCGGGACGGTGACGCTGGTCGGCACATCGCCGAACATCATCGTCTCCCAGGTGCGCGAGGAGATCCTGGGCAAGCCGTTCGACATGTACGACTACGCGCCCGTAGGTCTGGGGGTGACGGCGGTCGGGCTGGCGTTCCTGGCGTTCGGCTACCGCCTGCTGCCGGCCTCGCGGCCGACGCCCGAGGCGATGGACGCGGCGCTGGCGGCCAACCCCTACGTGACCGAGGTGGAGGTGCCGGGCCACTGGGACCCCGGCCGCACGACGGTGGCCAAGCTGGGCCGGCTGGCCAACGGCGAGGTGTCGGTCATGGCCCTGCTGCGCGACGGCGAGCGGCATCCGTCGCCGCATCCGAACACCCGCGTGCGGCCCGGCGACGTGCTGCTGCTGGAGGGCGACCACCAGGCGCTGGACGACCTGATCGCGCGGCTGAAGCTGCGGCTGACGCGGGCCAACCGCCCGATCGCCATGGACGAGCCCACCGAGGAGGTGCGGATCGTCGAGGCGGTGGTGGGTCCGGACTCCATGATGATCGGCCGCTCCGCGCGGCAGGAGGACCTGCACGGGACACACGGCGTGAACCTGCTGGCGGTGAGCCGTAGCGGCTATCGCATCGCCAGCGCGCTGCGGACGCTGCGTCTGCGCGCCGGCGACATGGTGGTGCTGCAGGGCGCCGAGCGCGCGCTGCCGGGCGTGCTGCGGACGTTGGGACTGCTCCCGCTGGCCGAGCGCGAGGTGCGGCTGGGCGGCATTCGCCACGCCCTGGCGCCCGCCGCGATCCTGGCGGCGGCCATGGTGCTGGTGGCCCTGAAGGTGGCCCCGGTCGCCATCGCCTTCTTCGGCGCAGCGGCGGTGATGATCGCCATCGGCGCGATCCGCATGCGCGAGGCCTACTCTGCCCTGGATGGGCCTCTGCTCGTGCTGATCGCCTGCCTGATCCCAGTCTCGGACGCGATACGCGCCACCGGCGGCGCCGACCTCATCGCCCATACGCTGGCCGACCTGTTCCGCGGCCGGCCGCCGATCCTGGCGCTGGGGACGGTGATGGCCGTCGCCATGGCGGCGACGCCATTCCTGAACAACGCCGCCACCGTGCTGATCGTGGCGCCGATCGGCGCCAGCCTGGCCAAGCTGCTGGGCCTGCAGCCCGACCCGTTCCTGATGGCCGTGGCCATGGGCGCGGCCTGCGATTTCCTCACGCCGATCGGGCATCAGTGCAACACGCTGGTGATGGCGCCCGGCGGGTATCGCTTCGCGGACTACCCCAGGCTGGGCGCGCCCCTCACGTTGATCGTTCTGGTCGTCGGGACGGCGCTGATCGCGCTCGTTTGGCCACTGACCCGGTAGGTGTTCACAGTGTCGTGAATCGCGGTCCCGTTAACCCGGGCTCCCGAGAGCGTTCGCCTGCGCGTTAACGCCTCATTAGCGAAAAACCTTGGGGACGAGCCTGCGCCCTCATTGACGATTCAATACGAGCAGTGCCCCATATGTGGGTTGGTTCGGGGGCTGGACCACAACATATAGGGCGGAGGGCCGGTGGGCCCTCCTTCGAGGGGCTTCGACAGGCAGATGAGTGAAGCGGTGCAAGTTGGGATTGCCGAGACTTCTGAACGGGTTGCATCGGCGCCTCCGCGCCCGCAGCTTCAGCTCGTCCGCAAGGTGGAGGTCGACCGGTCGCGCGATGCGCTGCTGACCGACTTCGGCAAGACCACGCTGGAGGACCGCTACCTCCTGCCGGGCGAGAGCTACCAGGACATGTTCGCCCGCGTCGCGACGGCCTACGCCGACGACGCCGACCATGCGCAACGCATCTACGACTACATCTCGCGCCTGTGGTTCATGCCGGCGACGCCGGTGCTGTCGAACGGCGGCGCGGGGCGCGGCCTGCCGATCTCCTGCTTCCTGAACGCCGTGCCCGACAACCTGGAAGGCATCCAGGGCGTCTGGAACGAGAACGTGGCCCTGGCCTCGAACGGCGGCGGCATCGGCACCTACTGGGGCGGCGTCCGCTCGATCGGCGAGAAGGTGAAGGGCGCGGGCCAGACCAGCGGCATCATCCCCTTCATCCGCGTGATGGACAGCCTGACGCTGGCGATCAGCCAGGGCTCGCTGCGCCGCGGGTCGGCGGCGGTGTACCTGGACGTCCACCACCCCGAGATCGAAGAGTTCCTCGAGATCCGCAAGCCGTCGGGCGACTTCAACCGCAAGTCCCTGAACCTGCACCACGGGATCTCGATCAGCGACGCGTTCATGGAGGCCGTCCGCGACGGCGCCATGTTCGGCCTGCGCTCGCCCAAGACCAATGAGGTGATCCGCGAGGTCGACGCCCGCTCGCTGTGGCAGAAGATCCTCGAGGTGCGCCTGCAGACGGGCGAGCCCTACCTGATCTTCTCCGACACGGTGAACCGCGCCATGCCGCAGCATCAGCGCGAGCTGGGCCTGTCGGTGCGCCAGTCGAACCTGTGCTCCGAGATCATGCTGCACACCGGCAAGGACCATCAGGGCCTGGAGCGGACCGCGGTCTGCTGCCTGAGTTCGGTCAACGCCGAGACGTTCCTGGAGTGGCGCGACCATCCGACGTTCATCGAGGACGTCATGCGCTTCCTCGACAACGTGCTGGAAGACTTCATCACCCGCGCGCCGCCCGAGATGAAGCACGCGGTCTACGCCGCCCGTCGGGAACGGTCGGTCGGCCTGGGCCTCATGGGCTTCCACTCGTTCCTGCAGGCGCAGAACGTCCCGTTCGAGAGCGCCATGGCCAAGAGCTGGAACATGCGGCTCTTCAAGACCCTGCGCCGCCAGTGCGACGCGGCGTCCCGCAAGCTGGCCGCCGAGCGCGGCCCGTGCCCGGACGCGGCCGAGCGCGGCGTGATGGAGCGGTTCAGCCACAAGCTGGCGATCGCGCCCACGGCCTCGATCTCGATCATCTGCGGCGGCACCAGCGCCGGCATCGAGCCGATCCCGGCCAACATCTACACGCACAAGACCCTCTCCGGGACCTTCGCGGTGAAGAACCCCTACCTGGAGAAGATCCTGGAGCAGACAGGCAACAACACCTCGGCCGTCTGGGACTCGATCCTGGCCAACGAGGGTTCGGTCCAGCACCTGGACTTCCTCAGCCAGGACGACAAGGACGTCTACAAGACGGCGTTCGAGATCGACCAGCGCTGGGTGGTGGAGCTGGCGGCGGACCGCACGCCCGACATCTGCCAGAGCCAGTCGGTGAACCTGTTCCTGCCCGGCGACGTCGACAAGTGGGACCTGCACATGCTGCACTGGCAGGCGTGGGAGCGTGGCTGCAAGTCGCTCTACTATCTGCGCTCGAAATCGGTGCAGCGCGCCAGCCACGCCGGCGGCGAGGCGGCGGCGGTGGCCGAGCTGAAGGTCGAGGGCAAGACCGACTACGAGGAATGCCTCGCCTGCCAATAGGTTAGGCGTTTCGCGACGGTAACCCTGTCACAATTCGCGTGCGACGCTTTAGCGCTTGCCGGCGTCGCATCTCCGTCGAACTATGCGTACGGGGACCACGCCGCACGGGGCGTGGATCGGGAGTGTGCGGATGCGTTTTGGGGCGCATTTGGCGTACGCGTTGGGACTGGCGACGCTCGCGGGCGGCAGCGCCGCAGCGCAGTCGATCGCGTTCCTCGACGCCCCCGACATCTCGTATGAGCTTTCGACCCGCGAAGCGCTGAAGGACGCCGCCTTCGCGCCCACCAGCCAGGCGGTCGCCATCGATCCGTCGGCGCGGTTCGTCGAGCGCGAGGCGTTCAAGGTCGGCGAAGGGCCGGTGTTCTGGCAGTCGGGCGAGGTGCGCCTGTCGCACCGCGAGGACGGGCCGGTGGATTCCCTGCGGATCAACCTCGGCGGGGTGCTGCGCACGCCCGGCGGTGTGCCGCTGAACCTGGAGCGGGCCAGCGCCAAGAACGACCGCTTCGACGTCACCCTGGTGCGGAGCTGGCCGAGGGCGGTGAGCTTCGACGACGGCGCGCTGGCGTTCGACATCGCCCCGCACGCCGGCTTCGGCGTGTCGAACTTCGGGACCTCGGCCGAGGGCGGCGCCACGCTGACGGTGTCCAAGTCACGCGGCGAGCGGGCGCTGGAGCAACTGCGCGACCTAGGGGTCAAGGACGGCGCCAGCTTCGGCGACCGGGGCCGCTGGTACCTGTTCGCCGCGGCCAGCGGGCGGGCCGTGGGCCTGAACATGCTGCACGGCGAGAGCGGCTGGGACCGCGCCGGCTGGAGCACCGACACGTCGGGGGCCCTGGTGGGCGACGCCCAAGTCGGCGTGGGCTGGCGCAAGGGCGACCTGCAGTCGTCGTTCGGCGTGATCCACCGCGAGGTGAAGGGCCGGCACATGGTCTTCGGCCAGCAGACCCGCGACGACACCGTGGCCGCGTTCACGTTCTCGCTGCGGCCGTCGCGGTAGTCACCTCTCCCCCCTCTTCGCTTCGCTCGGGGGGAGAGGATGTGTCAGAGGCGATCCCAGCCTGGCTCGAACGGATAGCGGGCGGGCCAGAAGGCGGCGAGGCGGGGGTCTTCGTCGACTTGGCGGACCACTTCGCCCAGGCGCGGGGCGGCGGCGTAGAAGCGCTGGCGGCGCGGACGGAAGCGGCTGACGACCGTGACGTAGAGATCGAGGACCGAGATCTCGTCACCGAGCAGGTAGCGGCCGGCGGGCGCAAGCTGGGCCTCCATCGTGCGCCAGCAGTCCACGATCCGCTCCTCCAGGCGCCGGTTCACGTCGCCGTGGAGGCCGGCGTCGGCCACCAGGCGGGACGGGTCGTCCTTCAGCCAGTAGTGAGCGTAGATCGCCGAGGAGACGAAGACCGTCCAGCGCAGGAAGGCGGCGCGGCGCGGGTCGCCCGCCGGCGGCGCCAGCTTCGCCTCCGGGTGCTGTTCGGCCAGCCAGATGAGGATCGCGGCGCTCTCGGTGAGGGTCTCGCCCGCGGGCGTCACGAGGGCCGGGACCTGACGCATCGGGTTGGCCGCCAGCACGCGGTCGCCGGACGCCCGGTCGTCGGCGTCGAAGGTTGCTGATTCGACCAGCTCGTAGGGTTGGCCCGCGAGCGTCAACGCCGCCTCCACGGCCACGCCGCCCGAGCCCTGGGCGGAATACAAGATATAGCGGTTGCTCATGGGCTATCCACAATCCGTAGCGAAATTATCCCCGGCCGCGACGAAACTTCCCGCTGCGTCCGGCGCGCTTCAGGCTTACCTTTCCATTAACGGGAGCCTGGCGCTCCTGATTCGTCGCGGGACCTGAGAGATGACCACGTCCAACGTCCGTAGCCTGCCTGGCCTGCTGACCCCGTCCTACGCCTACAAGCCGTTCCGGTATCCGTGGGCGTACGACTTCTGGAAGAAGCAGCAGCAGGTCCACTGGATGCCGGAGGAGATCCCGCTCGGCGAGGACCTCAAGGACTGGGCGTCCAAGCTGAACGACAAGGAACGGAACCTGCTGACGCAGATCTTCCGCTTCTTCACCCAGTCGGACGTCGAGGTGAACGACAACTACATGGAGCGGTACAGCCGCGTCTTCAAACCCACCGAGGTGAAGATGATGCTGTCGGCGTTCTCCAACATGGAGACGATCCACATCGCCGCCTACGCGCTGCTGCTCGAGACGATCGGCATGCCCGACAGCGAGTTCACCGCCTTCCTCGACTACCAGGCGATGCGCGACAAGCACGACTACATGCAGAAGTTCGGGGTCGACACCGACGCCGACATCTGCCGGACGCTGGCCATGTTCGGGGGCTTCACCGAGGGTCTGCAACTGTTCGCCAGCTTCGCCATGCTGATGAACTTCCCGCGCCACAACAAGATGAAGGGCATGGGCCAGATCGTGAGCTGGTCGGTGCGCGACGAGAGCCTGCACTGCGAAGGCATCGTCAAGCTGTACCACGCCTTCAACAAGGAGACCGGGGCGGTCACCAAGGCGGTGGCGGACGACATCGTCGATTGCTGCAAGACCGTCGTCGGCCTGGAGGACAAGTTCATCGACCTGGCGTTCGAGGCCGGCGAGGTGCAGGGCATGACGCCCGAGGACATCAAGGCCTATATCCGCTTCATCGCCGACTGGCGGCTGAAGCAGCTCGGCCTGCCGCAGGTGTACGAGGTCAAGGAGAACCCGCTGCCCTGGCTGCAGTCGATGCTGTCGGGCGTGGAGCACGCCAACTTCTTCGAGGCGCGCTCGACCGAGTACTCCAAGGCGGCCACCAAGGGCCAATGGCACGGCGACGCCGGCGTGTGGGCCGAGTTCGACCGGATGCAGGCGCGCCGGGCGGAGAACCAGCTCCCGGCGGAGTAGCCGGAGGAGGACGGGTCGTTGCCGAACATCGCGTTCATCAGCCCCAAGGGCGGGGCGGGCAAGACGACCGCCGCCCTGCTGCTGGCGCTCGGGCTGGCGGAGCGGGGCGCGCGGGTCGCGCTGATCGATTCCGACCCCAACAAGCCGCTGGTGCGCTGGGGCGCCCTGCCGCGCCGACCCGAGGCGATCACCGTCCACGCGGCGCCCACGGTGCAGGACATCCGCGACGCGGCCCAGGAGGCCCGGCGGCGCGACCCCGAGTGGACGATCGTGGATACCGAAGGGTCCGTCCGCGGGGCGATGATCTTCGCCGCCCTGCGCTTCGACCTGGTGCTGACCCCGCTCAATGGCTCGCCGATGGACGCGGTCGAGGCGATCAAGGCCGCGGAGCTGGTGGCGTCGTTCGGCCGGCGGGCGGGAAACCACCTGCCGCATCACTGCCTGCTGTCGCGGGTGCCGGCGGCGCTGAAGCCCCGCTCGCTGGCCACGGTGGTCGGCATGCTGCGCGAGCAGGACATCGACATCCTGCCGACGCCGCTGATCGAGAAGGAGGCCTTCCGGGCCCTGTTCGAGGTGGGCGGGGACCTGTCCAGCCTCGAGGCGCACGGGATCTCGGGCGTGGCCGCGGCGCGCCGGAACATCGAGGCCTACGTGGAGGCGGTAAACGAGCTCGTGCAGCCGCCGAAGGCCTTCCGCCACGCCTGCTGAAGGCCGGAAAGGCGTTCGCCAGCGCCGGCGTGGCGACACGCCGCAGCCATCCAACGGCCCCGCTTACCCGCAATGGGGAATCGGAAAACCATCGTTAGGTGACCGTTCAGTCTGATCCGGCGATCTGCGCGCATATTCGTGGAGCTGGAAATGAAGCTGACTATTCGTGCGCGCCTGATTGCCTGCCTTGCCGCCCTGAGCGCCTTGCTTTGCATCGTGGCTGGCCTGGGTGTCTTCGAACTCAGCGCCGCCAACGCGCGGCTGGACTCGATCATCGCCGACCGGGTGCGCCCGCTGGAGGAACTGAAGGCCGTTTCGGACATGTACGCCGTGAACGTCGTCGATACGGCCCACAAGGTGCGGTCCGGAGCGCTGACGCCGGCCCAGGGGATCGCCGGGCTGAAGCGCGCCGAGGCCGAGATCAAGGATCACTGGAGCGCCTATACCGCAACGCGCCTTACCGACGAGGAGGCGCGGCTGGTGCGGGAGGTTCAAGGCACGCTGCCGGCAGCCCGAAGTGCGGTGGGCCGTTTGAACACCATCCTGGCGGCGAACGACCGCGTGGCGCTGGACGCCTTCGTGACCCATGACCTCTACCCGGCCATCGATCCCGTGACGAACAGCATCGGCAAGCTCGTCGACCTGCAGATCGAGGTCGCCGCCGACGAAGGCAGGGTGTCCGACGCCGCGTACCACAATGCGCTGATCGTGACGGCCGTCGTATTCGCCGTCGCGAGCGTGGTGCTCGCGTTCAGCGTCGTGACGGTGCTGCGGCAGGTGATCGCCCCGCTCCGCGGGATGACCGAGGTGATGAAGGTGCTGGCGGGCGGCCGCCACGACGTCGAGGTGCCGGCGGTCGGCCGCACCGACGAGATCGGCGAGATGGCGGGCGCCGTGCAGCACTTCAAACAGGCAGGGATCGACAAGCAGCGCCTGGAGCAGGAGGCTGCCGAGCAACGCGCCGCCGCCGAGGCGGAACGCGCGCGCGACGAGGCGCAGCGGACGGAGGCGGCGCGGCTGCAGGCGCAGGTCGTGACGGCCTTGGCCGATGGCCTGGACAAGCTGTCGGCGGGCGACCTGGCGTTCCGGGTGACCCAGCCCTTCGCCCCCGAGTACGAGAAGCTGCGCGTGGACTTCAACGGCGCCATGCAGGCGCTGGAGGAGGCCATGCGCACCGTGAGCCGGGCCACGCACGGGATCCGCGCCGGGTCCCAGGAGCTCAGCCGCGCCACCGACGACATGTCGCGCCGCACCGAGCAGCAGGCGGCGAGCCTGGAAGAGACGGCGGCGGCCCTCGACCAGATCACGGCCACCGTGCGGCGCACGGCGATCAGCGCCGACGATGCCAACACTGCCGTGCGTGCGGCCCGCCAGGACGCCGAACGGTCGGGCGAGGTGGTGGGCCAGGCGATCGGCGCCATGGGCGGGATCGAAAGCTCGTCGCGCCAGATCAGCCAAATCATCGGAGTGATCGACGAGATCGCGTTCCAGACCAACCTGCTGGCGCTGAACGCCGGCGTGGAAGCGGCGCGGGCCGGGGACGCGGGCAAAGGTTTCGCGGTCGTCGCCTCCGAAGTTCGGGCCCTGGCCCAGCGCTCGGCGGAAGCCGCCAAGGAGATCAAGACGCTGATCAGCGAGTCGGCGGACCAGGTGGGTGCGGGCGTGGGCCTGGTGCGGCACACCGGCGAGGCGCTGAACGCGATCATCGAGCGCATCGGCGACATCGCCGCGCGCGTGGCCGAGATCGCCTCGTCGGCGCAGGAGCAGTCCGCCGGACTGCAGCAGGTGAACACCGCCGTGAACCACATGGACCAGGCCACCCAGCAAAACGCCGCCATGGTCGAGGAGACCACTGCGGCCAGCGGCAGCCTGGCGCAGGAGGCGGACGGGCTGTCCTCGCTGGTGGCGCGCTTCAACCTGAGCGCCAACGACGACGTGGCGGCTCCCCGGACGGTCCGGGCGCTGAAGGTCGTGTCGAGCCGGGGCGGGGCGGCCGTGTCGGCGGCTCCGGAGCCGGACGGCTGGGACGAGTTCTAGCCTGGCCTTGCCGGGTCCGGCCTGAGGGTCAGCGGCTGCGGCGGGCGTCGGCGGTGGCGGCGTCCAGCCGGCGGATGCGCTGCTGGTAGAGCGCGGCGAGGCGGGCGGGGTCCGTGACGCTGCTGCGGCCGTCGCGCCAGGCGAGCTGGCGCGCGCGCAGCACATCGCGCTCCTCGTGAGCCGCGAGCGCCTCGGCGTAGGCGCGCCGAAGGTCGCGCTGCAGGCGCTGGAGGCCGGGGTCGCCGCAGATGACCCGGTCGGCGGGCGTGGCCGCGCCGGCGCAGGCGTCGGCGGCAGAG
>NZ_JANINU010000066.1 GCF_024508875.1 Phenylobacterium sp. | reverse complement strand
GTGCGGCTGGCGGCGTCCAGCTCCAGGACGTCCATGTGCCGGCCCTCGATGATGGCGCGGCAGTGGAAGCCCTCTTCCTTCAGGTCCAGCGACGGCTCGTGGACCGTGTCGGTCTCGTAGTTCAGCGCGCGGGCCAGCAGGCGCGCGGTCGTGGTCTTGCCCACGCCGCGGACGCCGGTGAGCATGAAGGCGTGCGCGATCCGGCCCGTGGCGAAGGCGTTGCGCAGCGTCCGGACCATGGCCTCCTGGCCGTAGAGGTCCTCGAAGCTGCGGGGCCGGTATTTCCGCGCGATGACGGTATAGGCCGCGCCCTCGTCCTCCGAACGCGGCGGAGGGGCCGGCGCGGGCGCGTCGCCGCCGAACATGTCGCCCGTGTTCGGGTCGCGTTCGGGGATGTCGTCGTCGGGGAAGTCGCCCATGCGGCCATCTAACGGGACGCACAGGTCCCGCGGAAGTGGGCGCCCTCAGAAATCGGGGGAAAGGTGGAGACCGGACAACGACCCGAGCCGTGACCCGTTGTGGCTGCTTCCTTCCGGACCTGACCAGGTTGGCGGGGCGTTCGTCCGCCGCCGATCTCCGCGGCGGCATATGGCGGATCGGCAGCCGCAGGGCAAGGGGCGGGTAGGTCGCAGGTCGCCTGTCGATCCATTCAAGTTGCGCAGGAAACCGTCACGGCCCTAGGGTGAGAACGCACCTCGTAAGCAAGTGAGCGTGTAAGATGCGTCCCGGGCTCTTCACCGCCATCGCGGCCTTTATCTCGCTGAGCGCCGCGCCGTCGGTCGCCGCGCAGTACATCTTCACGACGGTGGACTTCGCCGGCGCCGACTTCGGAACGTTCCTGTACGGCCTGAACGACGCCGGCGCCGCGGTGGGAACGGCGCAGTTTAAGGACGGCAGCCAAGGCAATCGCTCGTTCGTCTACGAGTCCGGTGCGTTCTCGACCGTGGACATTCCAGGATCGTCGCCCAGCGCCACGGTCGCCTACAGCCTCAACAACGACGGCTATACCGCGGGGGGCTACCAGGACTTTCCGAGCACCGGCGTGCGGGGGTTCATCGAGACCGGCTCAGGCTTCCAGTCGGTGGACGTGCCAGGCGCCAACCCCACCGAAGTGCATCGGGTCAACAATCTGGGCGACGCCGTGGGCAGCTACACCGCACCGGGGAGCATCGCGCGGAGCTTTCTCCTCAGCGGCGGAACCCTCTCGTACATCGATGTGCCCTGGGACAGCGACTACACCGACGCGTGGGACATCAACGACGGCGGCGATATCGTCGGCAGCTACGGCGTCGACGGCGTCTCGCATGGCTTCCTGCTGTCGGGCGGCGCCTTCACGATGATCGACGTGCCGGGCGCCCTCAGGACCTCAGTGATGGGCATCAACAACGCCGGCGCCATCGCCGGGCATTACACCTCCGCTACAGGCGTCCACGGGTTCGTGTTCGAGAACGGCGTGTACACCACTATCGACCACCCGCTCGCGGACAGCCTGACTTTCGTCATGGACATCAACAACGACGGTTCGCTCGTTGGCTTCTTCAATACGGCCGGCGGCTACAGCGAATACACCCACGGCTTCATCGCTGACGTCGGCGTGCCGGAGCCGGCGACTTGGGCGCTGTTGCTGGTCGGCTTCGGCCTGGGCGGCGCGAGCCTGCGACAGCGGCGGCGCGCCGCATCGATCTGAGTCCGCCTGCGCGGATGCAGCCCGGCCCCCTGCAATTCCGCAGCCCCTGGCTGCGGAGCTCGCAATTGTCGCGCCCCCGGCGTCGCCATATTCCGACGGCCTCCCCCGGCGAGGCCTCCCCGCCTGCCGGACACCCCGTGAGGATCTGAGAAATGCTGAGTAAAGTCGGCGCCTTGAGCGCCTGCGCCCTGCTGCCTGCCCTTCTGGCCGCCACGCCCGCCGGCGCCGCTGTGGTGATCTATTCGGGGTTCGACCCCAGCGCCACGAGCAACGCCACCAAGCCCAACGCCGACGCGGCGCGCGCGGCGTTCCTGACCGCCATTTCGGGGCTGGACGACGTCTACACCCAGACCTTCGAGACCGGCCCCCTGGGCAAGCTGCCGGTCTATGACCTGGGCCACGGCGCGACCATGACCGGCTCGGACGGCAACAAGAACCCGCAGGCCGTCACGAACCAGCCGCTGTGCCAGTACAACGCCTGCGGCGGCAACACGACGGCCGGGGGCAAGACCTATGTCTCGGTGAGCACCGGGACCGTGACGTTCAGCTTCGCCGACCCGATCCACGCCTTCGGCGCCTATTTCACCGGGCCGCAGTTTCCGGGCCTGACCCTGACCTTCAACGACGGCACGTCGCGGACCGTCGACGTCCCCGGCCAATTCGGCGCGGACTATGTCGGCTTCACCGACTTCGGCGCGGCGATCACCCAGATCACCTTCAACGCCGGCCGGGACATCATGGCGATCGACGACATCACCTTCGCCTTGTCCCCGGCGCCCGAGCCGGCGTCCTGGGCGCTGATGATCGCCGGCTTCGGCGGCGCGGGCGCGATGCTCCGTCGCCGGCGCGCGACCGCCGCCGCCTGAGTGGCGAGCCCCGGGCGACCGGGGCTCCCTTGCCTCAGGCCTTGGCCTTCTCGGCCGCCTCCAGCGCCTGGTCGATGTCGCTGGCGTCGTGCCGCTCCAGCACCGCCGGCTCGCCCTGGGCGCGGTTGACGATGCGGCCCCGCTTCACCGCCGGGCGCTGGCCGATCTGGTCGGTCCAGCGCTGGACGTTCTTGTAGCTCTTCACGTCCAGGAACTCGCCGGCCTCGTAGGCGCCGCCCTTGGCCACCAGGCCGTACCAGGGCCAGGTGACGATGTCGGCGATCGTGTACTCGGACCCGCCCAGGTACTCGCTCTCGGCCAGGCGGCGGTCCAGCACGTCGAGCTGGCGCTTCACCTCCATGGCGTAGCGGTCGATCGCATATTCGATCTTGAAGGGCGCGTAGGCGTAGAAGTGGCCGAAGCCGCCGCCCAGGAAGGGGGCGCTGCCCATCAGCCACATGACCCACGACATCACCTCGGCGCGCTTCGCCGGGTCGGTGGGCAGGAACTCGCCGAACTTCTCGGCCAGGTGGATCAGGATCGCGCCGCTCTCGAACACCCGGATCGGCGCCGGGCCGCTGCGGTCCAGCAGGGCGGGGATCTTGGAATTGGGGTTCACCTCGACGAAGCCCGAGCCGAACTGGTCGCCCTTGCCGATGTTGATCAGCCAGGCGTCGTACTCCGCGCCCTTGTGGCCGAGGGCCAGCAGCTCCTCGAGCATGATCGTAACCTTCACCCCGTTGGGCGTGCCCAGCGAGTAGAGCTGCATCGGATGCTTGCCGACCGGCAGCTCCTTCTCATGCGTGGGTCCAGCGATCGGCCGGTTGATCGCGGCGAACCGGCCGCCGCTCTCCTTGTTCCACTGCCAGACCTTGGGCGGAACGTAGTCGGCCGGGTGGTTCGGAGGCGGCTCGGACATCTGGATGCTCCCTGGCGTTCTGTTCTCGCGCCTCGCGATCCGGCGCCGCTTCGATGTGGGGCGCCGGATCGCGTTTGGCCAGACGTCGCAGCGTCAGGCGGCCGCCCGCCTGTCACCCGTTTCGTGGATTGCGGGAGACAGGAAGCGGCCGGCCAGCGAGCCGTCCCGAAGCCGGATGCGCAGTTCGCTCGGCGTCCCGGCTACGGCAAGGCGCTGGGCCAGCCGCCGCGCCGCAAGTTCGGCCGCGCTTCCCGCCGCGAACACCATGTCCGCCGTCACGCCTTCGGCCTTGACCGCCCAGCCGTCCCCGATAGGACGCACCTCGATGATCTGCATGCCGCGGCCTCCAGCTCAGGCGTCGGCGCGCGCCGCCCGGTCGAGCCGGGTCAGGGCGTCCCGCACCTCGTGGAAAGGTACGGGTTCGGGCGTCCCCAATAGCCAGCGCAGACCGGGCTCGTCCTGCACGGCCGAGGCGTCGGACGCCCACGAGGAGAGGATCGCCCGCTTGTCCTGGATGTCGAGGTGGGGGTCCTTCAGCACGTCGTCGGGGCTGATGTACCCGGGGGCTGGCCGAAGGCAGCGCTGCATCGCCGCCGCCAGGCCTTCACGCCAGATCGTCTGTTCCGAGGTCGCGAGCCTCATCTGAATGCTCCTGGATTGCTGTCCTTTCCCAGTGCGACCGCCGCGGAGAAGGCGGCCGCGGCGCATGATTTGGATCGAGGCCGGCGCGTTTCAAGAGGTCCAGGCGCGCTCCGCCAAGCTGCGCCTCGACGACCCCGCGCGAGGGCCCTAGATAGTCGGTATGGCGCTCTCCTTCTTCCAGAACACCTTCGCCGGCAATCCGTTGGACCGGGCCAGCGACCGTCGCGGCGACGAGGCCTGGCTGGCCGCACAGCTCGCATCCTCGGACTCGCTGGGGCTCGCGATCTGGAACGGCAAGCCGCTCGTCGAGAAGACCAAGGACGGCGGCGTGCAGATCGCTTACCTGCCTGCTCGGATGGCCAACGAGCTCGCCGGCGGCGCCGAGCGGCTGCTGTTCATGGGCCTGTGGCAGGAGACCGCAATCTTCGCCGTCGACATCGAGGGCCCCAACGACCCGGCTCACGGCCCCCTGCAAGGGCTGGGCGAGTTCATGGACCTGCGCCAGATCGCCCTGCGGCTGCCGGCGACCGACGCGGGCATCCTGGCCACCGCCAAGTCGATGTTCGAATGGCGCCGGCGCCACCAGTACTGCGCCGTCTGCGGCCGCCCGTCCGACGCCAAGGACGGCGGCTGGAAGCGCCAGTGCCCCGCCTGCGAGGCCGAGCACTTCCCGCGCACCGACCCCGTCGTGATCATGCTGGCCTACCATGGCGCTCGCTGCATGCTGGGCCGCCAGGAGGCGTGGCCAGCCGGCATGTTCTCGGCCCTCGCCGGCTTCCTGGAGCCGGGCGAGAGCATCGAGGAAGCCTGCGCCCGCGAGCTCAACGAGGAGGCCGGCCTGCGCACCCGCAACGTGCGCTACCACTCCACCCAGCCCTGGCCCTACCCGTCGTCGCTGATGATCGGCCTGATCGCCGAGGTCGAGGACGACGAGGGCACGCCCGACCAGACCGAACTCTCCGAGGTCCGCTGGTTCACGCGCGACGAGGCGAAGAAGTTGCTGAAGGGCGAGATCGAGGGCGCCTTCTGCCCGCCCCCGCTCGCCATCGCCCACCAGCTCATCCGCGCCTGGGCCGAGGAGGGCTAACCCGCCTCGGCCATGGCCGTCAGTTCGGCGATCAGGCCTTCGTCGCCCTCGACGTCGAGGATCCCGGCCTGGTGCATAGTGATGCCGCCGTGCAGAAGGATCAGCACCCGCATCACCGCGCGCCGGTTCTCGGCCTTGCTCCGGTCCGGCCGGCCGAACAGGCGCATGGCCTCGGCGATGGACAGGTGCACTGCAGCCTGCAGTTCGGGGCGATCCTTCATCGTCGCGTGTGGCCGACTCTTCATCAGGGCGTAGAGCTGCGGCCGGCGCAGGGCGAAGGTCACGTAGGCGCGCACATAGTCGGCCAGACTCTGCGCCGGGCGCAGGGCGTCGGCGAGGTCTAGGAAGCCCTGCTCGGCCACCGCGTCCACAAGGGCCTCGCGGTCGGCGAAGTGATTGTAGAGAGAGCGGTGCGCGACGCCCACGCTATCGGCCACACGGCGCAGGCTGAGCGCGCCCGCGCCGTCCGCCGTCGCCAACTCATAGGCCACGCGCACGGCCTCGGCGCGCAGATTTCCGTGCCGGTAGGTATCGCGCAGCGGGCGGGCGGGCATGGCCCCTTATAGGAGCGTCGCGCTGCTCGTCACAGCTTGAGGATCATCAGGGTCGAGGCGCCGTGGGCATAGAGCTTGCCGGCCCGGTCGGTGATCCGCCCCTCGGCCATGGCGATCCGGCTGCCGCGGTTCACGATCGTCGCCTCGCAGGTGACGAGGCCCATGTCGGCGGTCATTGGGCGGAAATAGTTCACCTTAAGGTCCACGGTCGTATTGCCCTGGCCAGGCTCGATGGTGGTCTGCACCGCGCTCCACAGCGCCGCGTCCAGCAGGGTGGCGGCAAATCCGCCATGGACGATGCCGATCGGGTTCACGTGCTGCGGGCCGGGCCGCCCCTCGAACACCACATGGCCCAGGTCGGCGCGGACCAGGTCGAAGTCCATCAGCGCGCTGATCGGGCTGCGGGCGCCGCCTTCGGCCAGCGTTCGCCGCATCACATCGAGCCCGTTGTGGCCGGCGTAGCGGCCGCGCTCGGGCGGCGGATCCCAGGTGACGGTGTGGCTGTAGGCGGCGGTCATCGTCTCATCTCCTCATATCCATCCAATGGATGCATCCATTGGATGGATATGGCTTTGCCGATGCGCTGGCAACGGTGACGCCACGTGAAGACAGGAAAGATCGCCGACAGGACGGACGCCGCGCGTTCGGGGGGCGCGCGGCGTCCGTCGGGGCCTGGGTCAGGCCGTCGCGAGCTGCCGCCGGCGGCGGGCCATGGCCCCCACCCCACCGAAGCCGAGGATCATCAGCGCCCAGGCGGACGGCTCGGGGACGCCGCCCACCTCGTCGAACGTGACGTTGTCGATGACTTCGATGAGACCCGTGTTCGTGCCGGGACCGCCCGTGAACGGGTCGCCGGCCGCATTCGTGTAGGCGAGGGTGAAGTTGTCGAACGGCCCGAACATGAAGCCGATCGTCTGGTCGACCACGTCGTTGCGGTTGAAGACGACGAAGGTCGAGCCGACCAGCGCCGCCCCCAGGTACACCGTCAGCACCGCCCGATCGCCGTCGACCGTGAAGAACGGGTCGTCGTTGCCCAGGTCCATGCTGAGGTACGAGTGCGCGCCGTCGGTGAAGCGCCCGGTGATGTAGTTGCCGCTGCTGTCGTTGCGCGCCAGCAAGCCCTGGCCGTCGCTCTGCGGCGTGTAGTTGCCGACCTCCAGCCCCGAGCCCAGGGCGGTGCCGAATTCGATCTGCGGGAAGCCAGCGGCGGTGTAGCCGTCCGCGACCACCCCTGGCGTGTCACCCTCGAAGGTGATGGTGGTCAGCGCCTGCGCGGCGCCGCCGGTGGCGATGAAGGCGGCGCATGCCGCCACAAAGAGTCCAGCTTTCATAAGCGCGCTCCAAGATGTTGCAAAAAACTCTGGATACTGCGCGCGCGCCACCTGCAACCGAACACGGTCCAGCCCCCGACAGAGCAGCTACGCAAGGCGACACTACTCTACGTCGAGAAAGAGTCTAGTCTTATGATGAATCTTTTGAATCTAGAGTTGAATCGAAGTCATTCAGCGATTTACTGAATAAGTACAGTAACTCTTCCTGCGACGAGTTCAGACTCCAGCCGCGACGATGCGCGCGCCGGGGCGCGCTCATGGCGGACCAACCTTTGGAGAGACGCTATTGTTCCCGCGGCTTCAGCGGCTGCGGAACGGATCGGCCGGATAGACGCCGAGGATCTCGAACCGCTCGGAGAAGAAGCCGAGTTCCTCGAAGGCGCGCGCCAGGTTCAAGTCCTCCGGGCGGCCGTCGACCTCGGCGTAGAAGAAGGTGGCCGTGAAGGCGCCGTTCTCCATGTAGCTCTCGAGCTTGGTCATGTTGACGCCGTTGGTCGCGAAGCCGCCCAGCGCCTTGTAGAGGGCGGCCGGCATGTTCCTCACCCGGAAGATGAAGCTGGTGACGCACGGCGCGGTGAAGGGCGGCGGCGGCGGAGCCTCCTCCGCGGTCATCACCAGGAACCGGGTCGTGTTGTGGTGCTCGTCCTCGATGTCCCGCGCCAGGATCTCCAGCCCGTAGAGCTCGGCCGCCAGCGCCGGCGAGACGGCTGCTTTCGTGGGGTCGGGACGCTCGGCCAGCATCTTGGCCGCGCCGGCCGTGTCGCCGGTCGCTTCGGTCTTCAGCCCCATGCGACGCAGGGTCTTGCGGCACTGGCCCAGGGCGATCGGCATCGAGACCGCCGTCTTCACCTGGTCCAGCGTCACGCCGGGGTTGACCATCAGGTTGAAGTGGATCGGCTTGAACCGCTCGCCGATGATCTTGAGGCCCGACGACGGCAGCAGGTGGTGCACGTCGGCGACCCGCCCCGCGATCGAGTTCTCCACCGGGATCATCCCGAGCTGGCAGTCGCCGGAGCGGACGGCTTCGAACGCCTCCTCGAAGGTGGCGTGCGGAACCGGCTCCATGTCCGGAAACGCCGCCATGCAGGCCTCATGGCTGTTGGCGCCCAGCTCGCCCTGGAAGGCGATGCGTCCCTTGCTCATGAATTCGTCCCTGCATGCTCGCGCGCCCGGCTCAGGTCGGACGGATTGTCCACCGAGATCGGCGCGTCCTCGGCCACGGCGGCCCAGATCGAAAGTCCCAGTTCCATCGCGCGCAACTGCTCCAGCTTCTCGCGCCGTTCCAGCGGCGAGGGCGGCGCGGCGTTGAACGCCTCCAGCGCCGCGCGGCGGTAGCCGTAGATGCCCACGTGGCGCCAGACCGGCTGGTCGCCGTAGAGGGTGGAGCGGGTGAAATAGAGCGCCCGGCCCGTGCGGCCGTCCGGCTGCATCGCCAGCACCGCCTTGACGACGTCGGGGTTCGTCCGGTCGTCGGCGGAGGCCTCCGGCGCGACCACGGTGGCGATGTCGCACGCCGGCTGGTCCGCCAGCAGCCCGGCGCAGGCCGTCAGCACCGAGGGCGGCACGAACGGCATGTCCCCCTGCAGGTTGACGACCACGTCGTGCGCCGCGCCCGGGTCCAGGACGGCGAGGGCCGCCAGGATGCGGTCGGAGCCCGAGGGAAGCTCCGGGTCGGTCAGAACCGCCCGGCCGCCGGCCGCCTCCACCGCCTCCACGATTTCCGGATCGCCCGCCGCCACCGCCACGGGCCCGACGCCCGCCGCCACGGCCTGGCGCAGCACGCGCACGATCATCGGCGCGCCCCCGATGTCCGCCAGGGGTTTCCCCGGCAGGCGGGTCGCGGCCATGCGCGCGGGGATCAGGACAATCGGGTTCATCGGTGCGGGGGTGGGACGTCTTGGGCGTTGCGCGAGCGCCGGTAGCGTGTAAGAGAGCCGCACGCAATAACGGGGCGGGATTCCCGCGCGTCCGCGGGGATATCCGCTGGCCGATGAGAGGCGTGACTAGGGGACTATGAGCGACCTGACGTTCAACAAGATCGCCGGCGCGGTGCTGGCGACGGGCCTGGCCATCGTCGGCCTTCGTGAGCTTTCCTCGAGCGTGTTCACGCCCGAGCATCCGGCCAAGGCCGGCTACGTCGTCGAAGTCGCCGAAGAGGGCGGCGAGGGTGGCGCTGCCGCGGCCGACACCCCGCCGGACTGGGGCACGGTGCTTCCGACCGCCGACGTCGCGGCCGGCGAGGCCACCTTCGCCAAGTGCAAGTCCTGCCACTCGATCGAACAGGGCGGCCCGAACGGCACCGGCCCCGATCTGTGGGGCGTCGTGGGCCGCAAGCCCGGCAGCCACGGCGGGTTCGCCTATTCGCCGGCCATGACCGATTTCGGCTCCAAGCAGCCCGCGTGGGACTACGACCACCTCTACGAGTTCATCAAGGGCCCGCAGAAATACATCGCCGGCACCAAGATGACCTTCGTCGGTCTGAAGAAGCCGGAAGACCGCATCAACCTGATCGCCTACCTGAAGGCCCAGGGCGGCACCCTGCCGGTCCCGGCGCCCGATCCGTCGCGCGCTCCGGGCGCCGCGGCGGCGGCTGGCGCGGC
>NZ_JANINU010000065.1 GCF_024508875.1 Phenylobacterium sp. | reverse complement strand
TCTGGAAGCCCTCGGGGCCGGCCACGATCATGCCGCCGACGGCGTTCGTGCCCATGATGTGGCTGTTGTCGTAGACCTCGATCCGCTCGGGCGGGGCCTCCAGCCCGAACGCCTCGGCGACGCCAGCCAGCAGCTTGGACTGGGCCGAGCTCTCGGACATCTTCCGGCCCAGCGCCTCGCGGGCGTTGGTGAAGGCGTGCTCGACGATCTGCTTCTTCTCGCCGCGCTGGGGCCGGGCGATCTCCACCTTGCGGCCGGACTTCTGACAGAAGGCCTCGGCGATCAGCTCGCGCTCGGCGGGCTCGACGTTGACGAGGATGAGCTTGGGGATCGGCTTGTCGTCGTAGAACTGGCCGAGGAAGGCGCCCATGACGTCGGGATCCTCGTCGGACTTGTCGACCCGCGGGAAGTAGGCGCGGTTGCCCCAGTTCTGGCCGGCGCGGAAGAAGAACACCTGCACGCAGGCCTGGCCGCCCTCGGCGTGGAGCGCGAAGACGTCGGCCTCGTCCACGGTCTCGGGGTTGATCTGGGTCTCCTGGGCGACGGAGGCCAGGGCGCGGATGCGGTCGCGCAGGCGGGCGGCGCGCTCGAACTCCATGTCGTCGGACGCGGCCTGCATCTCGGCGGCCATCTTGCCCATCACCGCCCGGGACTTGCCGCGCAGGAAATCGCCGGCCTGTTCGACCAGGGCGTTGTAGTCGTCGAGGCTGACGAGGCCGGTGCACGGGGCCGCGCACCGCTTGATCTGGTGCAGCATGCAGGGGCGCGTGCGGGTCTCGTAGACGCTGTCCGAGCACGAGCGCAGCAGGAACGCCTTCTGCAGCGTGTTGAGGGTCTTGTTCACCGAGTAGGCGGAGGCGAAGGGGCCGAAGTAGTCGCCCTTGATGGTGTGGGCCCCGCGGTGCTTGCGAAGCTGGGCCGCCGGGTGCTCGCGCCGGATGACGATCTCGGGGAAGGACTTGTCGTCGCGCAGCAGGACGTTGAAGCGCGGCTTGAGCTGCTTGATCAGGTTGATCTCGAGCAGCAGCGCGTCGGTCTCGGTGCGGGTGGTGACGAACTCCATCGAGCGGGTGGCGTCGACCATGTGCGCGATGCGCTGGGTGTGGAAGCGGCCCTGGGCGTACTGGACCACGCGCTTCTTCAGGCTGCGCGCTTTTCCCACATAGAGAACTTCACCGTCTTCGCCGATCATGCGGTAGACGCCCGGTCGATCGGGCAGCCGCTTGACCTCGTCCTTGATGAGCGCCGCGCCCTTCAGGCGGGGAGCCTCACCATTTGTGGAAGACGGGGGCGCATCGAGCATGGCGTGAATATAGGCGAGTCCGGCGGCTCCGGCAGGGGCGGTCGCTTGCCGCGGAACAGGCTTGGCCGTAACGCGTTACCGGCCCGGGGGAACAGGAACGACATGGGGACTACCGACGCCGAGAGCGCGGCCGATAGCGCGGCGGCGAGGCCCGACTTCGGGTCGCTCTTTCGCGCGCTGCCCAGCCCCTACATGATCCTGGACCGCGACCTCGCGTACGTGGACGCCAACGAGGCCTACTGCGCCGTCACCGAGCGGCGGCGGGACGAACTGATCGGGCGCGGACTGTTCGAGATGTTCCCGAACCCCGGCGAGAGCGGCCGGCGGCTGCGGGAGTCGCTGGAGCGGGTGCTGGCGACCGGGCGGCCGGACTCCATCGCCTTCCTGCCCTACCCCATCCCCCTGCCGCTGAGCGCGGGCGGCGGGTTCGAGATGCGCTACTGGTCGTGCAACCACACGCCGCTGCTGGACGCGCAGGGTCGTACGCAGTTCGTGGTGCAGAACACGGTGGACGTGACCGAACTGCACCAGTTGAAGCAGATGGCCTATGGGCCCGAGGGCGAGCCGGCGCCGGGCGAACCCGACATCCTGCAGCGGGCTCAGGAGGTGCAGGCGACCAACCAGAGCCTGATGCGCGAGACGCAAGGGCTGCGCGACCTGTTCATGCAGGCGCCGGGGTTCATGGCCGTGCTGGCGGGGCCGGATCTGCGCTTCGCCTTCGTCAACAACGCCTACCAGCAACTGATCGGCCACCGGCCGGTCGTGGGCCGCACCCTGGTCGAGGCTTTGCCGGAGGTCACCGAGCAGGGCTTCGCCGACCTGCTGCATCAGGTCCGCGCGCGGCGGGAGCCGTTCGTGGGCCAGGCGGTCAGCGTGCGGCTGCAGCGCGAGCCCGAGGCGGCGCTGGAGGAGCGGTTCCTGGACTTCGTCTACCAGCCGATCGTGCTGGCCGACGGGGAGGTCTCGGGCGTGTTCGTGGAAGGTAGCGACGTCACCGACCGCGTGCTCGCCGAGCGCCAGCAGAAGCTGCTGGTCGACGAGCTGAACCACCGCGTGAAGAACACCCTGGCGACCGTGCAGGCCATCGCCAGCCAGACCATGCGCACCACGGCCGATCCCAAGGCCTTCCGGGAGGCGTTCGAGTCGCGCCTGCTGGCGCTGTCGGCGACCCACGACCTGCTGACGGCGGCGAACTGGCGGGCCGCGGACCTGTGCGACGTGCTGCTGGTGGAGCTGCGGCCGTTCGGCGAGAGCCGCTACAGCACCCATGGTCCGGACGTGGACCTGAATCCGGCCGAGGCGGTGGCGTTGGGCCTGGTGTTCCACGAACTGGCGACCAACGCGGCGAAGTACGGCGCGCTGTCGAACGCCGACGGCCGGGTGGACGTGGCCTGGACGCGGGAGGACGGACGGCTGGAACTCACCTGGACGGAGTCGGGCGGGCCGAACGTGACGCCGCCCACCCGCCGCGGCTTCGGCTCGCGCCTGATCGAGAAGAGCCTGGAGGGTCAGCTCGCCGGCAAGGCCCGCCTCGACTTCGCGCCGGGCGGGCTGGTCTGCAGGGTGGGGATGCCGCTGAAGGGGTAGCGCGCGCGCCTACCGCCCGGCGAGGAAGGCGTCGAGTTCCTGGGCGAACTGGTCCGGCTGGTCGAGCATGACGAAGTGCTGGGAGCCGGTGGCGAGCTTCAGCTTCACGGTCGGCGCGGGCGCGTAGAGGCCGGCGTAGACCTTCTCCATCACGCCCGCCGGGACGCCGAGCGGCGCGTTGTCGGGGTGCATCAGCACGATGGGCGTGCGGATGGCCGCGAGGCCGGGGCGCAGGTCGAGCAGCGTGTCCTCGTACATGGCGCGGGCGACGACCGTGCGGTCGCTGGCGGCGCCCCACTCGGCGATCATGTGGCGGGCGGCGGGGTCCTTGGACATGGCGGCCATCTGCGGTTCGAGCTGGGCGGCGGTGGCCTGGCCGGCGGACTTGAGCATCATGTCGCGCATCCGCTCGGCCTGCGGACGCACGCTATCCACCGTGGCGTTCGGGGACTGCATGCCGCCGAAGAACGGCAGGGCGTCGACGATGAACACCTTCTTCAGGTGCTCGGGATGCTTCTCCGCGAGGTAGAGCAGCGTCGTGCCGCCCAGGGAGTGGCCGACCACGACCGCCGGGCTGAGCTTCTGTTCCACCAGATAGGCGTCGATCGCCTCGGCGGTGGGGACCACCACCTCGCCCTCGGCGTTGGCGCGGGCCGGCTCGCCGGCGAAGCCCGCCACCTGGATCAGGTGCAGCCGGTACTTGCCGCGCAGGCGCTCGGCCGTCGCCTTCCAAGTGGCGCGGGACGAGGCCAGGCCGGGGATGAAGACGAGGTCGGGACCCTTGCCCAAGATCTCGTCCGAGAAGCGGTCGCGGACGACGACCTTGGAGTCGGCGAACAGCTTGTTGGGGTCTTGGGCGGCCGGCGCGGCCGCAGCGGGGACGGCAAGGATCATCGCGGCCGCGAGGCCGGCAAGGGTCTTCAGCATTCGAGGGTTTCCTAGGGCTTGGGATTCACGAGGCGGGCCATCGCGTCGAGGTAGGCGACGAAGGCGGCGCGCCCCTGGTCGGTCAGGAGGATGCGGGTGAGCGGCTTCTTGCCCGCGAAGGTCTTCTCGATGGCCACGTAGCCGGCCTCTTCGAGCTTGCGCAGGTGGACCGACAGGTTGCCGTCGGTGGCCTGGAGCCGGGCCTTCAGCTCGCCGAAGTCGGCCGCGCCGGCGCCGGAGAGGAAGGCCATGACGCCCAGCCGCAGGCGGCCGTGGATGACCTCGTCGATCCGCTCGATGTCGAAGTCGTCGGCCATCTCAGGCCGTCCCGGCGCGGGCCTCGCGCATCAGGATCAGCCCCGGCGCGGCCATCAGCAGGAACAGGCTGGCGCCGTAGACGAGCCAGATGGTCGCGTCGCCCGCGCACCAGGCATTGACCAGCGAGGCGGCGAAGGAGCCGGCCGCGACGAGGTGGAGCCACCGCTTGCGCAGGAGGACCGCGGCGATGAACCAGCCGGCGCCGTAGAGGGCGATGATCACGCTGGGAAAAGCGAACATCACATTGGGGAAGTGCAGCCGCCAGCTCATGACGCCGAGGCTGGCGCCCACGAAGAAGATCGCCCAGCCGAGGCCCGACCAGGCGACGCCCGTGGCGGCCTGGAGCGTTCCCCGCTCGCGCGGCATCGCCCGGATGCGGAGGAACAGGAAGGCCATGTAGGTCACGAAGGCGACGCCCCAGACCGTGGAATAGAGCCAGTTCGCCGTCACGCCCTGGACCGCGTTCAGGAACCACACGATCAGGCTGGCCGAGCCGAAGACGACGCCGGCCGCCACGAGGATGGACGCGCCGGCCATCGGCCGGGCCTGTCCCGCCTCGGCGAGGCCGCGCAGGAACGCGATGTCGTCGCGCAGGGATTGGTTCTGGTCGGTCATCGCCGCCTCTCTCGTTCAATGAGAGCGTTATCGCCAAAGTACTTTGTGTTGTAAAGTGCTTTGTCACGATATTTCGCGGAGACGACGGAACGGCTTGGAAACGGAAGATCAGGCGACGACGGCGATCGGGCCTTCGCCGGTCTGCCCGCGGTCTTCGGCGGGCTCGCAAAGCGCGCGCACCAGCGCGCCCGCGAGCGCGTCGAGGGCCACGGGCTTGGCCACCACCCCGTCCATGCCGGCGGCCTCGTAGCGCTCGATGTCCTCGGGCAACACGCTGGCGGTTACGGCGACGATGGGCGTGCGCGCACGTCCCTCCCGCGCCTCGAGGGCGCGGATGGCGCGCGTGGCGGCCACCCCATCCATCTGGGGCATGTGCACGTCCATCAGGATGACGTCCCAGGCCCCGCTGGCGAGCGCGTCGACTGCCTCCACCCCGCTCTCGACCAACTGGCATTCCAAGCCGAGGCCCTCAAGCAGGGTGCGCAGGACGAGCCGGTTGGTCGCGTTGTCGTCCACGACCAGCGCGCGCGCCACGCCGACGACCGCCCCGCCGTCCGGTCCCGAAGCCTCTGCGGGCGCGCGGGCCATGGGCGTCCGCACCGTAAACCGGGCGCCGGCCCCGGGCTCGGAGGACAGCTCGATGGTCCCGCCCATCAGCGTGACGAGCTGGCGGCAGATCGCCAGTCCCAGCCCCGCGCCTCCGGCGCTTCGGGTGATCGCATCGTCGCCGAGCGCGAAGGGCTCGAAGATTCGCGTCTGTACGGCATGGGGGATGCCGATGCCGTTGTCCTCGACGCACAGGACCAGCCGGTCCGCGTCGGCGTCGATCGAGACCGCCACGGCGCCGCCGGCCGGCGTGAACTTGATGGCGTTCGCGACGAGATTCGCCGCCACTTGCCGCAGCCGCGCCTCGTCGGCCACACAATGGCCCGCCCCGGCGTCCGCGACAGTCACCGCCAGCCCGACCCCCTTGTCTCGGGCGATTGGCGCGTAGAGGCGGTCCAGGGCCCGCGCGAACCCGCCGAGGTCGAAGGCCGACGGCCGCAGGCGAACGTCGTTCGCCTCAAGGCCAACCACGTCGAGGATGTCGTCGAGGATCTGACCGAGCGCGCGTCCCTCGCGCTGGAGGATGTCCAGCCGGCCCGCCTGGGCCCCGGGCAAGGGCGCGCCGCGCATCGCCTGGGCCATGCCAAGGACGGCGTTCAGGGGCGTCCGGATCTCGTGGCTGACGGTGGCGAGGAAGGCGGAGCGGGCCCGCGTAGCCGATTGCGCTTCCAGAAGGAGGCTTTCGGACAGGATGCGGGCGCGGATTTCGCGGGTGACCACGCCGCGCAGGATCGCGGCCATGCCCACCGCCGCAAAGCCGCCGGCGAGACCGACGAAGGCGTACATGTCGAAGAAGGCCGCCCCCATGCGCGAGCCCAGCACGAACATCCCGGCCAGGGCGCCCCCGATCGCGGCGTAGCCGACCCGCAGCGTCGGCGCCGTGACGCCGAAGACCATCGCCATGAAGACGAAGTAGACGAGGCGCTCGGGCCGGAAGGCGAGCAGTTCGTGCATCGCGACATTGGTGAAGAACAGGCCGTAAGTGAGGGCCGCGACGACTTCCAGCCAGCGTAGGCTCGGCACGGGGTCCCGGCGCAAGCGCAGCCAGGCGGAGAACGGCGCGGCGCAACTGCACGACGCCAGCAGCACGAGCGCCACGCGCGTCAGCCCGGTCTCGTCGAAGACATGGGAGACGGCGATGATGGCGTAGTAGCAGGCCGTCGCGGCCAGGAACCACCGCAACACGGGGGCGTAGGCGCGGGCCACATGTTCGGGTCGCTCGGCCGAGACGGCGTGCGGATCGACGCGCGGGAACGCAGCGGCCTCGTCGGCGAGCGGATCGGCGGATCTATCTGCGAGCATTTCTGGGCCTAGGCGCGTTCCACCGAGCGAACGCAACTATTGGGGAGCGGCGGTTGTTCGAAAGTCGTAAAATTAACTACATTCAAAGCGATAGACGTAGCCCGCCGTCGCACGAACCTCGTTATCGGTCCACTTCCGGAATACCCGGTATGGGGGTTTTCAGCGCGACAGGCCCGTAGTGCGCCGATCTGTCGCGGGTCAGACGGCGAGCGGCCCGTCGCCGCAGGCGTCGGCTCAAGGCGCTGCAGCCTCGGATCGCGGCCCTAGACCTTCACCGCGCCGCTGGAGAGCTTGTCCCAGACGGTCTTGGTGACCTTCACGTAGCCCTTCTTCGGGTCGTGGAAGAACAGCGGGCCGCGCACCTTCACCGGGTCATAGCCGTCGGCGACGAGGTCGACCTTGCGGATCTTGAAGGTGCCCGTGGTGTCGAGGTGGGGCAGCAGGCGGACGAAGACCGGCTGCGCGTAGGACGGCAGCTCGCGCGCCACGTAGTCGCCGAAGGCCTTGGGATCGAACGCGCCGTCCACCACGAGCGCGGCCATGCCGGCGCGGCCCTCGGCGCCGTCCATCGCCACGCCGTAGACATTGGCCTGCTCGATGCCCGGGAAGGCCTGCAGCCGCTCGGCCACCTCGTTGGTGGAGACGTTCTCGCCCTTCCAGCGGAAGGTGTCGCCGATGCGGTCGACGAAGTAGAAGTATCCGTCCGCGTCCTGCTTCATGAGGTCGCCGGTGGCGAACCAGGCGTCGCCGCGCTCGAAGACGTTCTGGATGATCTTCTTCTCGGACGCGGCCTTGTCGAGGTAGCCCGAGAACTCGGAGCGGGCGTCGGCGCCGCCGATCAGGCCAATGCACTGGCCCACCTGGCCCGGGCCGCATTCGATGCACAGGCCGTCCAGGCCGCGCACCACCTCTTCGGTTTCCACGTCGTACTGGATCAGCCGGGCGTTGAAGCGCTTGCGCAGCCACTTGGGAATCCGCCCGATGGCCCCTTCCCGGCCGTCGAAGTTGAACATCGAGACGTTGCCCTCGGTGGAGCCGTAGAACTCCAGGATCTCGGGGATCCGGAAGCGCGTCTTCATCGTCGGCCAGATATCGGGGCGCAGGCCGTTGCCGAAGGCCATGCGCACCTTGTGGCGGGTCTCGTCCTCGCTGGGCTCCTGGTTGACCAGGTAGCGGCACAGTTCGCCGATGTAGACGAACATGGTGCAGCCCTGCTCGATCACCTCGCCCCAGAAGTGGCTGGCGGAGAACTTGCGGCGCAGCACCACCGAGCCGCCATTGAGGAAGGCCGCGCCCAGGGCGCAGAGGCCGCCGGTGGCGTGGTAGAGCGGCAGGGTGACGTAGATGCGGTCCTTGGCCGTCGCGCCGGTCGAGCCCGCGAAGCCGCGCATGTAGAGCTGGGCCCGCATGTGGGTGATGCGCGCGGCCTTGGGCAGGCCGGTGGTGCCGGACGTGTAGATCAGGAGCGCGGTGTCGGCGGCGGTCATGTCCTCGCGCACCGAGCGGTCGGGGGGGAGCTGGCTGCAGCTTTTCAGGGCCTGGACCAGGTCGCGCTGGTCGCCGCTGGCGGGCCCGAGGACCCATTGCTGCATCTGGCGTTCGAGCAGCGGCCGGGCCTGTTCGAAGACGGAGGACGTCTCGGTGTCGACGACGACGTGCGCCGCGCCCGCGATGTTCAGGCAGTGGGCCAGGGGCAGGCCGGCGAGCTGGTTGTTGATGAGCGCCGTGACCACGCCCACCTTCGACAGGCCGTACCAGACGGCGAAATACTCCATGCGGTTGGGCATGAAGAGCGCCACCACCTGGCCGCGGCGCAGGCCCAGGCCCTTGGCCCAGTGGGCGTAGCGGTTGGCCATGGCGTCGAGCTCGCCATAGGTCAGGGAGCGGCCCTCGAACGTCATGGCAGGGCTGTTGCGATGGGCGTCCACCGCCGCCTGCAGGTCGTCGCAGATCAGGTTGTCGGAATCCCGGGCGATGGTCTTGACCCGCTTCAGGGTCCTGCTCAGTCCTTTCCAGAACCGCCAGTCGCGTTTGAGCCTGGCATTGAGCCGCATCCGCACCTCCAGTCGCGGACCCGACCTTGGCGAGCGCCGGTCGTGCCGGTCAAGCGCCGCCATGTCACACTCGTCACGAGAAGCGGCGGGGCGGGGTTCTTCGATGTGCTGGAGCCGCGAGCGCTCAGCACGCGTTAGGGCCGACGGCAGCCTGCGCAATCGTCAAATATGGCCAGGACGTGGCGGGAATCGTACAGAATTCGAACTATCTCGATATGTAATCGCAAGCTTAGCTGAGCGGCGACGCGTGGCATAGGCGGCGCATTCCGGAACCTATTCACAGTAACGCCGTTTGTTCTCCTCGACACATCCTTGGAGGGACCCATGTCGATGGACTTCAACGGACGCGAGTCCGACAAACCGATCACCGAGCAGGAAGGCGTGATGTTCGCCGCCCAGCCGATCTGGGAACGCAACCGCAAGAAGAAGGGCTTCGGGCGCGGCCGCAGCTCGGTCGCCGCGACGGTGGCCTCGGAACCCCGCAGTTTCGGCGCCGAGCGCGACCTCGAAGAGCCGATGACGTTGGACACCCCGGTCGAACGACCGATCGACGCCCCGATGGCCAGCACGCCCGTACACCGCGATTTCCCGCGAACCGAATACGCCGGGATGAGCGCGGCGGCGCCCACGAACTCGACCCTGGCGAATTCCACGCTGGAGCCGGAAGCCGAGGCGGACGCCGGACTGGTGGCGCCGATCGGCATCAGCCGCAGCACGCGCTCCACGAAGAGCGCGAAGGCGAGCAGCGCCGCGCCCGCGGCCATCGCCGCCGGCGTGGTCGCCCTGGGCGCCCTCGGCGCGGCAGGCTGGTACATGAGCCAGGACCGCAGCGGCGTGCCGGAACTGACCCCCGGCTCCACCACGAGCCAGGTGGCGGTGGCCCCGGCGACGCCTGCCGAACCGGCGGCCGAGATGGCGGCCAACACCGCCGTTCCGCCCGCGGCCACGCCTGCGGAACCGGTGCGCGCCGAAGCAGCCGCCCGCACCGCGCCTCGCAATACCACGGTGGCCCGCGCCCGCCCGGC
>NZ_JANINU010000064.1 GCF_024508875.1 Phenylobacterium sp. | reverse complement strand
CATCACCTCGACGCCGACCTTCTTCATCAACGGCAAGAAGCTGAAGGAAGGTGAGATCACCCTTCAGGAACTGGAGGCCGCGGTCGCCAGCGCGGGCAAGTAGCGTGACCCTGCTGACCCGCCGGCTCGCCATCGTGAGCGCCGCCGCCGCGGCCGCCGCCTGCTCGGCCGAGCCGGCGGTCGGCGCGGCCCCGGCCGCCCCGGCCGCGCCCGGGGACATGGGCGTCGGCAATCCCAAGGCGCCGGTCCACGTCGTGGAATACCTGTCGCTGAGCTGCCCCCACTGCGCGCACTTCCACGCCGAGGTCTGGCCGGCGTTCAAGGCCAAGTACGTCGACACCGGCCGGGTCTATTTCACGATCCGCGAACTGCTGACCGCCCCGGCCCAAGTGGCGGCGGCAGGCTTCCTGATGGCCCGCTGCAAGGGCGACGCCGCCAGCTATTTCAAAATCGTCGACGAGGTCTTCGACAGCCAGTCCCGCTGGCAGCAGGGCAACATCAAGCCGATCTTCCTGGAGATCGCCAAGAAGAATGGCCTGACCGAAGCCCAGTTCGAGGCCTGCATCACGGACGAGAAGGCCCAGGATGCGCTGGGCAGGCGCCTGGAATACGCGACCGGGACCGACAAGGTGACGGGCACGCCCACGTTCTTCGTCAACGGCGTCCAGTTGCCGAACCAGGAGGTGCCGACGCTGGCAGACCTGGACGCAGCCGTCGCCAAGGCGGCCAAAGGCGGGAGGCGCTAGCAGAGGTGCACTTTCAGCGGCTCAGGCTCGCGGGCTTCAAGTCCTTCGTCGATCCGACCGAATTTCGGATCGAACCTGGACTCACGGGCATCGTCGGGCCGAACGGCTGCGGGAAGTCGAACCTGCTGGAAGCCCTGCGCTGGGTTATGGGCGCCAATTCCGCCAAGGCCATGCGCGCCGGCGGGATGGACGACGTGATCTTCGCGGGCGCCGCCAACCGGCCGGGACGCAACCACGCCGAGGTCTCGCTCACCATCGACAATTCCGAGCGCCGCGCGCCGCCGGCCTTCAACGACCATCCGGTGATCGAGGTGGTGCGCCGGATCGATCGCGGCGCGGGCTCGACCTACAAGATCAACGGCCGGGAGGTGCGGGCGCGTGACGTCCAGCTTCTCTTCGCGGATGCCTCCACCGGCGCGAGCTCGCCGGCTCTGGTGCGCCAGGGCCAGATCTCGGAGCTGATCGCCGCCAAGCCGCAGAACCGCCGCCTGATCCTGGAAGAGGCTGCCGGCGTCTCGGGTCTCCACTCCCGGCGGCACGAGGCCGAGCTGCGGCTGAAGGCGGCCGAGACGAACCTCACCCGCCTGGACGACGTCGCCCAGGAGCTGGAGGCGAACCTCAATCGGCTGAAGCGCGAGGCGCGCCAGGCCGAGCGCTACAAGAAGCTGTCGGCCGAGATCCGGGCCCTGCAGGGCGCTGTGCTCTACGCCAAATGGGCGCAAGCCAAGGAGGCCGCCGGCCGGCTGGTGGCCGAGGCCCAGGCCGCGATCCGCGCCGTCGAGGAGACCGCTCGCGCCGCGGCGGCGGCGACGAGCCGGGCTGCGGAAGCCGAGGCGGCGCTGAAGCCGCTACGCGAGGCCGAGACCATCGCCGCCGCCATTCTGCACAAGCTGGCCATCGACAAGGACCGGCTGGAGCGGGAGGAGGAGGCGCACGCCGCCGAGCTGGCGCGCCTGACCGGCGACCTGGAGCGAATCGACGCCGACCGGGCGCGCGAGGCGCACATCACTGAGGACGCCGAGGTCGCGCTGCGGCGGCTGGCCGAGGACCTGCAGGCGCTGCAGGACCAGATCGCCGCCGCGCCCGAGCGCGGGCCTGAGCTGGAGGAGGCTGCTCGCGCCGCCGAGGCCGCCCGCGCGGCCGCGGACGCCGAGGTCGAGCGGCTGGCGGGCGAACTGGCGGCGCAGGAAGCCCAGCGCCGCGCCGCGCGGGCGCGCGTCGAGGAAGCCCAGGGCCGCCTCGCCCGTACGCGCCGCGCGCTGGACCAGGCGAAGCAGGAACGCCAGGCGCTGGGGCCGATCCTCAACCCGCAGGCCGCAGAGGCGAGGGGCGCCCTCGACGCCGCGGAAGCCGCACTGGCCGCCGCGCGTGCCGCCCTGGACGCCGCCGAGGACGAACGCGCCAAGGCCAACGAGGCGGAGGGCGTCGCACGGGACGCGGCGCGCAAGCTGGAGGAACAGCTTGGCCGCTACACCGCCGAAGCGCGCGCCCTGGCCGCGCTGGTGGCCCAGGCCAAGCGCGGCGGGTTCGTCCCGGCGCTGGATTCCGTCGCGCCCGACCCAGGCTACGAGAAGGCGCTGGCGGCGGCGTTCGGCGACGACCTGGACGCTTCGCTCGACAAGGCCGCGCCCGCGCACTGGAGTGGGGGTGAAGCCTCTGCGCCGGCCTGGCCCGAAGGCGCGAGTCCCCTCGCCCCCCTGGTGAAGGTTCCCGCGGCGCTGGCGGCGCGCCTGGCCTACGTCGCGGTGGTGGATCGTGCCGACGGCGACCGCCTGCAGAAGCTGCTCCCGGTCGGAGCCCGGCTGGTGTCGCGTGAGGGCGACCTCTGGCGCTGGGACGGGTTCACCGCGCGGGCCGAGGCGCCGAAGCCAGCGGCTGTGCGCCTGGAGCAGAAGACCCGGCTGGCCGAGGTCGAAGCCGAGATCGAGAAGATCGAGCCGCGCGCCAAGGCCGCGCGCGAGGCCGCGACCGCGGCGATGAACCGGGTGCGCGCGGCCGACGAGGCCCTGCGCCTGGCGCGGCGCGGGCCGTCGGCTCTGGAGCAGCGCGCGGCGCAGGCCCGGACGGCGTTGGAGCGCTTCGAGCGCGAGGCCGCGCTGAAGGAAGCCAAGGCCGGCTCGCTGGACGACCTGATCGGACGCTTCGAGGCCGAGCACGCCGAACACGAGGCGCAACTCGCCGCTGTGACGGCCGAGGCCGGCGGCGACGGAGAGGCCGGCGACGTGGCCGATCGGCTGGCGGCGGCCCGCGCGGCGGCGGGGCCGGCCCGTGAGGCGGCGGCTCAGGCGCGATCCGCCTATGATCTGGAGGTCCGCGAGCGCGATGGGCGTGCGCGGCGGCTGGAAAACCTGAGCCGTGAACACGACGACTGGATCCGGCGCTCGGGCGCGGCGGCGAAGCGGGTGGCGCAACTGGAGGAGGCCCGGGCCAAGGCCCACGCCGCGCTGGTCGCCGCCCAGGACGCGCCCTCGACGCTGGAGAGCCGCAAGACCGCGCTGCTGGACGAACTGGCGGCCGCAGAGGCCCGCCGGGCGAAGACCTCGGACGCCCTGGCCGCCGCCGAGCACGAGCGGGCCGAGGCCGACCGCGGTCTGCGGGCCAGCGAGGCGGCGGCGTCGGAGGCCCGCGAGGTGCGCGCCAGCCTGTCGGCCCACTCCGAAGCGGCTGTCGAGCGCCTCAAGGAAGTGGCCGACAACATCCGCGAGGCGTCGCGGATGGAGCCCGAGGACCTGGGACGGAAGCTGGCCGATGAGGCCGTGGCGATCCCGCAGGACGCCGACGGCATGGAGGCCCACCTCTTCAACCTGGAACGTCAGCGCGAGGGTATCGGCGCGGTGAACCTGCGGGCCGAGGAGGAGGCGCAGGAGCTGGCCGCGCGCCTGGAGACCATGAACGTCGAGCGCGCCGACCTGACCGGCGCGATCGCGCGGTTGCGGCAGGGCATCGACGAACTGAACCACGAGGGTCGCGAACGTCTGACCGCCGCGTTCGGGATCATCAACGACCACTTCAAGACGCTGTTCTCGGCGCTGTTCAACGGCGGCCAGGCCGAACTGCGACTGGTCGAATCGGACGACCCGTTGGAGGCGGGGCTGGAAATCTACGCCTGTCCGCCGGGCAAGCGGCTGGCCAGCATGAGCCTGATGAGCGGGGGCGAGCAGGCCCTGACCGCCTCCGCGCTGATCTTCGCCGTGTTCCTGGCCCAGCCCGCGCCGATCTGCGTGCTGGACGAAGTGGACGCGCCCCTCGACGACGCCAACGTCGACCGCTTCTGCAACATGGTCGACGAGATGTGCCGCCGCACCGAGACGCGCTTCATCGTCATCACCCACAACCCGGTGACCATGGCGCGGACGGACCGGCTGTTCGGTGTGACCATGGCCGAGCGGGGCGTGTCGCAACTGGTGTCGGTTGACCTTAGGCAAGCCGAGGCCATGGCCGCCCAATAAACGCCGATGTTGTGGCGGTGCGACCGTGACGGTTTGCCCTTATGTTGGAATTATCAACAAAAACAATTGGATACACATGGCTGCCCAGCCTTGACGCATGAGCGTCGCGTCTATAGGTTCCGCCGCGATCAAGCGGGGGGGCAGTCGCTTTCCCGAACAACGCATTGCACTTTCATGGCTCCTGGTGACGACGCACGCGAAGAGGCGATCCGCCGCCTCGGCGAACGAGCGGTCGCCCTGGGAGCTCGGACCGAGCGTCCGGGGACGTCGCATGCCGGTGAGCAGGCCGTAAGCCAGGCCTATCGCATCATCGCCGAGCTCATCGGCGGGGTGCTGGTGGGATTGGCCGCGGGGTTCATCGTTGATCGCGTTTTCAACACCACGCCGTGGGGGTTGATTGGGGGAGTCCTGCTCGGATTTGCCCTGTCGATCTGGATGGCGCGGCGCACGGCCAACCGCCTGATGGCGCTGGCGAAAAGGGATGCGGAACCGCCGCCGGCGGTTCCGTTCGACGACGACGAGGAGCCTTAGGGCCGATGGCCGCGAACGACCCGATCCATCAGTTCCAGATCGAAAAGCTCGTCGACTTCGGCGTCGTGAACCTGCCGGTGTTCGGACGCACCGAACTGGCGTTCACCAATTCGCATCTGGCCATGACCCTCGCCTTCGTGGCGGTGGTGGGCTTCCTGACGCTGGCCACCTCGAAGATGCAGGTCGTGCCGGGCCGACTTCAGGCCGTGGGCGAGACCCTCTTCGGGATGATCGACAACCTGGCCGAGTCCATCATCGGGCACGAAGGCCGCAAGTTCTTCCCGTTCGTCTTCACGCTCTTCATGTTCATCTTGGCGATGAACGTCCTCGGCCTGATGCTGACCTTCACGGTGACCTCGCAGCTCGCGATCACCGCGACGCTCGGCCTGATGACCATCCTGCTCGTGATCGTCGTGGGCTTCATCCGCAACGGCCCGGGCTTCTTCAAGCTGTTCGTGCCCTCGGGCGTGCCGATCGTGCTGCTGCCGGTGATCGTGCTAATCGAGTTCGTCTCGTTCCTGCTGCGCCCGATCACCCTGGCCCTTCGTCTCTTCGGCAACATGCTTGGCGGCCACGTGGCGCTGAAGGTGTTCGCCGGCTTCGTCGTCGCCCTGGGCGCCATGGCCGCCAGCGGCGGCCTGGGCCTCTTCGGCATCCCGGGCGCGGCCCTCTCGCTCAGCATGGTCGTCGCGCTGACGGCCCTGGAATGCCTAGTCGCGTTCCTGCAGGCCTTCGTGTTCGCGGTGCTGACCTGCATCTACATCAACGACGTGGTCAACCTGGGCCACGGTCACTGATCCGCCTTACAGACTCACCACTAGGACGAGAACAGACTCATGGAAATCGAAGCGGCTAAGCAAATCGGCGCCGGCCTCGCGACCCTCGGCATGATCGGCGCCGGCATCGGCGTCGGCAACATCTTCGGCAACTTCCTGTCGGGCGCCCTGCGCAACCCGTCGGCCGCCGCCAGCCAGATCGGCAACCTGTTCGTCGGCGCGGCGCTGGCCGAAGCCCTCGGCATTCTGGCCTTCGTGCTGGGCATCCTGCTGAAGTACGGCTGATCCGCCAAGGACGCCGGCGCGGGTCCGCCCGCGCACTCTTCTGACTTCGGAGCCCTTTAATGGCCGTAGAGACCGAGTCCGCGACCAGCCCTTCGGTCGTCCCCACCGCCGACACCGCGTCGGCGGGCGCCGAGGCGCACGGGGCGACCACCGGCGCTGAGCACAGCGCGGGCCTGCCGCAGTTCCAGTTCCAGCATTGGGGCGGCCAGATCGGCTACATGCTGATCCTGTTCGTTGCCCTGTATGTGCTGATGGCGAAGGTGTTCGTCCCGCGCATGCGCCGCGTCCTGGACGAGCGCGCGGCGACGATCGCGGACGCGATCAGCAGCGCCAAGGCCGTGCAGGCCGAGGCCGACAGCCGCGCCGAGGCCGCCAAGCGCGCCCTGGCCGACGCCCGTGCGGTTGCCCAGCGCACCGCCGCCGAGGCGAGCGCCAAGGCCGCCGCCGAGATGGCCGAGCGCAAGGCCGCGTTGGAGACCGAACTGTCGGCCCGCCAGGCGGAAGCGGAAGGCCGCATCCGCGCCGCCCGCGACGCCGCCATGGGCCAGCTTGCCGCCGTGGCGACCGATACCGCGGAGGCCATGCTGGAAAAGCTGACGGGAGCCAAGGCTCCTCGGGCGGCCGTCGCCACCGCCGTGAAGAGCCAGGGATAAGCGATGCCCGCCTTTTTCGAAGCCGAGTTCTGGAGCCTCGCCAACCCCGAACTGTGGGTCGGCGTCGGCCTGATCGTCTTCCTCGGCATCCTCTGGATGGCCGGGGCGTTCAAGACCGCCGCGGGGGCGCTCGACGCCAAGGCTGACAAGATCCGCGCCGACCTCGATGAGGCCGCGCGCATCCGCGCCGAGGCCGAGGCCCTGCTGGCAGACATCCAGCGCCAGAGCGCGGCGGCCGAGGCCCAGGCCAAGGCTGTCCTCGAGAGCGCCCAGGAACATGCCAAGCGCCTCGCCGAGGACACCAAGGTCAAGCTGGAAGAAGAGCTCGCTCTGCGCGCCCGTCTGGCTGAACGCCGGATCGAGGCGGCGGAAGCCGAGGCGGCCGCCCAGGTGCGGGCCGCGGCCATCGACCTGGCCGCCCGCGCGACCGAAGAGGTCCTGGGGCAGCGCCTCGCCGGCGCCAAGTCCGACCCGCTGATCGACAAGGCGATCGGCCAGATGGCGAGCAAGCTGCAGTAGGTCCAGAGATCGGGCCGCGCTCACGCGTGCGGCCCGTCCGGATGCGCGGCGTTGGGGAACGCCACGCGTCTGCGAGCCGCCCACGAATCCCACAATCACACGAACAGCTCCGCGACGCTCCGCCTGGGGAGATGCGTCGCAACCCGAGACGTCCGTCGGCATTGTGGGGTTCGTGGGCGCACCTCCTTCCCGGGGGCCCCGTCCGGCCGGGCAGGCTAGCCGGCTTCCCATACAGCGGCGAGCGAAGGCCGGACCACTCGCCGAAGGCGAGAGCGGGCTGCGAGATTCCGGGTAAACGGAGCCTAGTTCGGGCTGAAGATCAGGCGCTGACGGCCGCGCGGCGGAACCGGCGGCGAAGCGGCTTCACGAAGCGGACGCGGCGCGGCAGCAGGATCCGCTCGACCCGCAGCGTCTGGTGATAGAACAGCGCCACAAACTCCGGATCGCGCCGCAGCAGGCGGCGGATCGGGTACAGCATCTTCGGATGCGCCCGGTGCAGGCGGACGAATTGGCGGCGCGCCTTGAACGAGTTCTTCAGCACCACCATCAGGCCGACCACGATCACGGGGATCCCACCGGGCCCCGGCAGGGGCGCGATCGCGATGCCCGCGATGATGATGGCGAAGCCAACCAGCACCAGCCCGAACCGCTTGATGCGGCCGGCAATCTCGCGCGCGAGATCGTCCGTGGCGCGGTAGACGCGCAAAGAGGGCATGGCGAAAGTCACTTGGGTAGTCCTGGGGGGCGCGCGGCGAAGCGGGGAGGTTCCGCCGTCACAATCCTCATATGCGTACGTACCGGAGAATCGTAAAGACGCCGTGCCGTTAAATTTTGCTAACGGGCCCCTATTGTTCCGGCTATGGCGCTGGCGCCACACTCGGATGCAGGACTGTCACAGATCGGCACAGGATCTCGTGCAAATCCCATGGCTTAGCTTGCCGACGAATCGGCCCGCCACGTCAGCCTTGGCTTCCGCGCGGCGAGGGTCTCGTCCAGACGGCGCAGCGGGGCGAGGTGCGGGGCGCCCTTGAACCGGTCCTTGTCGTTCCCCTTGGCGGCCGCGGCCAAAGCGCGCAGGGCGTCGCAGAAGCGATCCAGTTCGCGTTTGGATTCGGTCTCGGTTGGCTCGATCAGCATCGCGCCATGGACCACCAGCGGGAAATACATGGTCATTGGATGGAAGCCCTCGTCGATCATCGCCTTGGCGAAGTCGAGGGTGGTCACGCCCGTGCCGTCCAGCCACGCGTCGTCGAACAGGGCCTCGTGCATGCAGGGGCCGTCCGGAAAGGCCGGGGTCATGACGTCGGACAGGCGCGCCTTGATGTAGTTGGCGTTCAGCACCGCGTCCTCGGCCACCTGGCGCAGGCCGTCCGAGCCGTGGCTGCGCATGTAGGCGTAGGCGCGTACGAACATGCCCATCTGGCCGTGGAAGGCGCTCATGCGGCCGAAGGCCTGGGCGGCGTCGCCCGCGGCTTCCTCGACGAGTTGCAAGCCGTTCGCCCCACCGACCACCCAGGGGGCCGGCGCGAACGGGGCGAGGGCCGCGGACAGCACGACTGGACCCGCGCCCGGACCACCGCCGCCGTGGGGCGTGGAGAAGGTCTTGTGCAGGTTGATGTGCATCGCGTCGACGCCAAGATCCCCGGGGCGGACGCGGCCGACGATGGCGTTGAAGTTGGCGCCGTCACAGTAGAAATAAGCACCGGCGGCGTGCGTAAGCTTGGATATTTCGATGATGTCGCGTTCGAATAGTCCGCAGGTGTTGGGGTTGGTGACCATGATAGCGGCGACGTCGGGGCCGAGCTTGGCCTCGAGGTCGGCGAGGTCGACGCGGCCGTCTTCGGTCTGGGCGATTTCCTGGACCGAGTAGCCGACAAAGGCGGCGGTGGCCGGGTTGGTGCCGTGGGCCGAGGTGGGGACCAGGACGGTGCGGCGATGGCCCTGGCCGGCGGCCTCGTGGGCGGCCTTGATGCAGAGCAGGCCGCAGAGCTCGCCGTGGGCGCCGGCCTTGGGCGAGAGCGCGACGGCGGGCATGCCGGTCAGGGTCTTCAGCCAGTGGGCCAGACGATCCATCAGGGCCAGGGCGCCCTGGGTGGTCGAGACGGGGGCCAGGGGGTGCAGGTCGGCGAAGCCGGCCAGGCGGGCGGCCTTCTCGTTCAGGCGCGGGTTGTGCTTCATGGTGCACGAGCCCAGCGGATAGAGCGCCAGGTCGATGGCGTGGTTCTTCTGGCTGAGGCGCACGTAGTGGCGCATGGCCTCGGGCTCGGAGAGGCCGGGCAGGTCGACGCCGGCGCGGGTCAGGCCGGCGAGGTCCGAGGCGTCCTCGGCGACCTCGGGTAGGTCGACGCCGGTCTTGGTCCAGCCGCCTAGTTCGAAGATCAGCGGCTCGTCCTGGAGGAGGCCGCGGCCCCCGGTCAGCGACTGGAAGCCGGCGGCCTCGGTGGAGCCCTCGGGGCGGGTGGGGCGGCCAATGGTCTGCATGGTCATGGTCAGGCGGCCTTCAGGGCGGCGGCGAGCGCGGCGATGTCTTCGGAGGTGGTGGTCTCGGTGGCGCAGAGCAGCAGGACGTCGTCCAGGCCGGCGTGCGGGTCGAGGCGTGAGTAGGGGACGCCGGCGAGGATGCCCTGGGCGGCCAGGGCCTCCACCAGGGCGGCGGCCGAACCCTTCACGCGCACGGCGATCTCATTGAAGAACCGGGGCGTCAGCACCTCCAGCCCCGCGCCGTCCACGGCGGCCTTCAGCTCGCGCGCCTTGGCGTGGTTGATCTTGGCGAGCTCAGCCAGGCCCGTCCCGCCCAGCAGGGTCATGTGGATGGTGAAGGCCAGGGCGCAGAGGCCCGAGTTGGTGCAGATGTTGGACGTCGCCTTCTCGCGGCGGATGTGCTGCTCGCGGGTCGACAGGGTCAGCACGTAGCCGCGGCGGCCGTCGGCGTCGACGGTCTCGCCGCAGAGGCGGCCCGGCATCTGGCGCATCAGCTTCTCGCGGCAGGCGAAGAGGCCGACGTAGGGGCCGCCGTAGTTCAGGGCGTTGCCGATCGACTGGCCCTCGGCGACGGCGATGTCGGCGCCCATCTCGCCGGGCGACTTCAAGAGGCCGAACGACACGGCCTCGGTCGTCACCACGATCAGCAGGGCGCCCTTGGCATGGGCCGCCTCGGCGATCTTCGTCACGTCGGTGACGACGCCGAAGACGTTGGGCGTCTGGACCACGACGCAGGCGGTGTGCTCGTCGATGGCGTCGATGACCGCGGCCTCGGCGTCGATCGCCGCGGTCTGGCGCACGATCTCCATGCCCTCGGCGTGGGCGATGGTCTGGGTGGTGGCCGCGTAGTGCGGGTGCAGCCCGCCGGAGAGGATGGCCTTCTCGCGGCGCGTCACCCGCTGGGCCATCATCACGGCTTCGGCGCACGCCGTAGAGCCGTCGTACATCGAGGCGTTGGCCACCTCGAGGCCGGTCAGGGCGGCGACCTGGGTCTGGAACTCGAACAGCACCTGCAGCGTGCCCTGGGCGATCTCGGGCTGGTAGGGCGTGTAGCTGGTGAGGAACTCGGACCGCTGGATGATGTGGTCCACCGTCGCCGGCACGTGGTGGCGATAGGCGCCCGCGCCGCAGAAGAACGGCCCGGCGCCGGCGGCGCGGTTCATGGCCGAGAGGGCGGTCAGCTCACGCTCCACCTCCAGTTCGCCGGCATGGGCCGGCAGGTCCACCGGGCCGGGCAGGCGCGCGGCCCTGGGCACGTCGGCGAACAGCGCGTCCACGTCGGGCGCGCCGATCACGCCCAGCATCTGCGCGCGGTCGTCGGAGGTGAGGGGGAGGTATCGCATGGGCTATCCGGTCACTCGGTGCGCGCCGCAGGCGCTATTTTGTTTGTCCACGAACCACACGAACGACACGAACGGGCCTTGCGAGCGGCGAGGCCGAAGACGGGTGGGAAACGCGTTCGTGTGGTTCGTGTGGTTCGTGGACGAATTCACTGGCGCTGCGCGCCTTACTGCGTCGCCAGGAAGGCTTCGTAGGCGTCGCGGTCCATGAGGGCTTCGTACTGGGCGGGGTCGGCGACCTTGATCTTGGCGAACCAGCCGCCGTTCTCGGGGTCGGCGTTCACGGTCTCGGGCGCGTCGCCCAGGATCGAGTTGCCCTCGACCACCTCGCCCGAGATCGGGGCGTAGACGTCGGAGGCGGCCTTGACGCTCTCGACCACGGCGAAGGCGTCGCCGGCCTTCACCTGCTTGCCGGCCTCGGGCGTCTCGACGAACACCACGTCGCCGAGCTGTTCGGCCGCGTGGGCGGTGATGCCGATGGTGGCCACGTCGCCGTTCAGGACGACCCACTCGTGATCCTTGGTGAAGCGCATTGGAGGTCTCCGCTAGAGTCGATGCGCGCTGCAGGCGCTGTTTAGATCGTCCACGAACCACACGAACCACACGAACGGGTCACGCGACCGGCCGCGGCGCGGCCGCAGGCTTCCTTGTTCGTGTGGTTCGTGTGGTTCGTGGACAAATGGAATCGGCGCTGACGCGCCATGAGCGCCAGCCATGGTCACGCCTTGCGCACGTAGCGGTGGGGGACGAAGGGGGAGGCGACGACTTCGGCGGACTGGGGCTTGCCGCGGACGATGACCTTCAGCTTCGTGCCGACCGCCTTGAAGGCCGGGGGCACGAAGGCCAGGGCGATGCCGGCCTTGAGGCAGGGGGAGTGGCCGCCCGAAGTGACGACGCCGATCACGTTGCCGGCCTCGTCGGCCACCTCGGCGCCCTCGCGGGCCGGGGCGCCTTCCAGCACCCGCAGGCAGACCTTGGCGCGGGGGGCGCCTTCGCCGAGTTCCTTGACGATCCGCGCCGCGCCCGGGAAGTCGCGCTGTTCGCGCCGGTTCTTGTTGATGGCGAAGGTGAGCCCCGCCTCGACCGGCGAGACCGTCTCGTCCAGGTCGTGGCCGTAGAGCGGCAGGCCGGCCTCCAGGCGCAGGGAATCGCGGGCGCCCAGGCCGATGGGGCGGACGCGCTCGTCTTCCAGCAGCAGGTTCCAGACGCGCACCGCCTCGGACGCCGGGACCGAGATCTCGTAGCCGTCCTCGCCGGTGTAGCCCGAGCGGGAGATGATGAGGTCGGTCCCGAAGCCGGGCATGGACCGGATGTCCATGAACACCATGTCGGCGGCGGCGGGGACGTGCGTCTGGACGACGGCCGCGGCCTCCGGCCCCTGGATCGCCATCAGCGCCCGGTCCTCCAGGCGCTCGATGGTGACCTGGCCGGCCAGCTCGTCGTCGATGACCTTGAAGTCGTTGTCCTTGCAGGCCCCGTTGACCACCACGAACAGGCCGTCGTCATCAGGACGGCCGGCCATCAGGTCGTCGATGATGCCGCCCTTGTGGTTCAGCAGGACGGAATACTTCTGCTTGCCGGGCTTCAGGCCGATGAAGTCGCCGGGGACCACCTCCTCGAAGGCCGACAGGGGCGACACGCCGCGCAGGCGGGCCTGGCCCATGTGGGAGACGTCGAACAGGCCGGCGTGCTCGCGGGTCCAGAGGTGCTCCTGCATCACGCCCATCGGGTACTGGACGGGCATGGTGTAGCCGGCGAACGGGACCATGCGGGCGCCCAGCGCGATGTGCGCCTCGGTGAGCGGGGTGGTCTTGAGGGTGTCGGTGGCCTGGTCGGCCATGGGGAGACTCCGGGTGACGATCCGGCGCGCGGCAGGGGTTCGCCCTGACGTCACGCGCCCCCGCTGTCCCTTGAGCCTGAGAGATTTCGGGTGCGCCGGTGGTCGGCGGCCCTCTGCTCCTTCGGCGTCCTGTCGTCGCTCCGTGAGCTAGGACGGGAACTTTCCAGCGTTCATCAGCCCGTCGCGGTCCTTTTGCCTGAGCGTTTCCGGGGCGGTTGCGCCTTCGGCTCCCCTCCGGCGCCGGGTGGCGGTGGAGGAGTCTCTCCCGCGAGAGTTGGGGCGGTTGTGGCGGCGGGGGGGGGGGGGGGGGGGGTGGGGGGGGGGGGGCTGAATCTGAGATGACGTTGGAAGCGCCTGCTCGGGGCCGCCATGTATACGTCGGAAGCGATCTAGATTTCAGCAAATGGTTGAACCAAGCTATTGCTAAAGCGTGGGTCGAGGGTGGGGCTTGCTGAAGCGCGGTTCTGAGTGGCGACGTTGGGACTTGCACGTCCATACGCCCGGCACAGCGATGGCAGATCGCTTCAAAGGCGATTGGGATGGCTACCTGGGCGCGATTGAGGGGCAGACAGACGTCACCGTCATCGGCGTGACCGACTACATGTCGATCTCTAACTATTCGCGAATGCGGCGGGAAAAGGCGAGTGGACGGCTCGCTAACGTTGAGCTCTTGATCCCGAATATCGAGTTCCGCGCGACACCGGAGACCGTCAAGGGCCGCGCCATCAACCTGCACGTCCTAGTGGATCCCACCCAGCCGGATCACGAACGCCAGATCCTCGAAGCACTCCGGCGCCTGACCTTCACCTACAATCGCAAGCCATATGGCTGTGTGCCCGAAGATTTGAGGGAGCTCGGCCGAGCGCATGATCAGTCGATCACAGACGCTGGAGCGGCCGAACGCCATGGCATCGGCCAATTCAAGGTTTCCTTCGAGACACTCCACAAGTGGTACCGCGAGGAACATTGGTTGGCAGGTCACAGCCTCCTCGCAGTCTCTAACAGCGGAACCGATGGCGTCAGTGGACTGCCGCTCGATGATGGATTTGGCGCGCTTCGCGAAGAGATCATCCGCGCCTCGCAGCTGATCTTCTCGGGAAACCCGAAGGACCGAGATTTCTACCTCGGTCTAGACAAGAACTCCGAAGCTGAATTGAAAAGAGTCGGAGGAGTCAAGCCCTGCGTTCATGGGTCGGATGCGCATGAACTGGCTCGGCTATTTAAGCCTGATCAGGATAGATTTTGCTGGATCAAGGCGGACACGACATTTGAGGGGCTCCGGCAAGTCCTCTTCGAGCCAGCTGACCGCGTCTATATCGGCGTCGCGCCGCCCGACATGCATGACCTCAGCAGGGTGATCGACAGTGTCACCATCCGTGATCCGAGCGGATGGTTCGAGTCGATGGTCTTGCCGCTCAATCCCGGTATAGTCGCGGTCATAGGCCAGAAGGGCTCCGGGAAATCAGCCCTCGCCGAACTTATCAGCGCCGCTGCCGGCAGCGCGGCTCCGGCCAAAGATGCCTCCTTCCTCAGTAAGGTTGAGCGCCACCTCGACAATCTCAGCGTCACGCTGACCTGGGCAGACGGACAACAGAAGGCACATCGGATCGGTGATGGGCCTTATAGAGGGGACGCAGTTCGGTATCTCTCGCAACGGTTCGTCGAGCGCTTGTGCGCGGAAGATCATGTCGGCGCTGATCTCGTGAAGGAGGTCGAAGCAGTCGTTTTCGCGGCGCTCGACCCGACCGAAACCCTGAATGCCACTGACTTCAATGAACTTCGCTCGATTAAGACCAGAGCATTGCGTGCGGAGAGGGAACGAATCGTCACTCGTGTGCAGCAGTTGATCCGGGAGGGCGACCGGCTTCGAGCGCGCTTTGGAAAGCTTGGCGAGTTGAAGGCCCGTGTCGCGACCCTTCAAGCCGAGGCCGGAAGCCTCAAGCTGCAAATGCCTGCCGCAATCAATGCGGAGGACGCCAAAATCCAAGAGGCTATGGCGGCGGCGCGGGCCAAGCTCTCCACTCTGCAGGCCGTCGCGGGTGGCAGCAAGCAACGCCTAGTCAAGATCGGTGATGTTCGGGCCGCAGTCGCTGGATTCTCCCGCGACATGCGGCAGTTCTACACCTCGATCACCCCTAAGCTGCAGGAGCTTGGCCTGAACGAAGAAGCCCAACAGCTCTTCGAGCCCAAGTTCACGGGCGACGCAGAGCGGCCCCTGGCTGCTCTCGAACGTAGCATCAATGAAGACATCCGCGCTCGCCAGGGTGATCCTGACGCTCCCGCGCCGGAGACAATCGCCGCCGTCGAAGCCGAGATCAATAGATTGAACGGTCAGCTCACTGCAGATCGTGCGATGAGGGAACGGATCGACGCCATCCAGAAGCGGCTGGCCGCCATAGACGTTGAAGCAGTACGCCTCGTCGAGGAAATCGCTCGCATTGAGGGACCTGAACTGACCCGGCGTCGCGCCCTACCAGATGAGCGCATGGACGCCTACAAGACCTATTTCGAAAGCCTGCGCCAAGAACAGGCGATTTTAGAGGCCTTGTATGGCCCCATCCGACAGCGGCTCCAGACAAGCCGCAAACAGGAACAGAGCCTCGAATTCTACATCCGTTGGGATGTCAATACAGCGGCATGGATCGCCACCGGCGATGCCTTGTTCGACCAGCGCCGCGGCACACCGGCTGGCGATCTGAAGGCCGCTATTGGCGACGAACTTGCTCCTGCTTGGCGCTCCGGCGATCCTGAGAAAATCGCTGACGCGCTAGGCAAGTTCATCGAGCCCTTCAACGCTGCGTTTCTGGACGGTAAGGCGGCGCTCCGCACAGGCGCCACGGTTGTCGATGTCTTAGATTGGCTGTTTTCGACTGGGCACATCGAGTTGACGTATGGTCTTCGCTACAATGCGACGGAACTGGAAAAACTATCGCCGGGGACCAAGGGGATTGTTCTATTAATCTTGTATCTTGGCATGGATACAGACGACAGCCGACCACTTATCATCGATCAACCCGAGGAGAACTTGGATAGCGAGTCGATCTACGATCTCCTCGTGCACTACTTCCGCACCGCGAAGCGGCGGCGGCAGATCATTCTCATTACCCATAACCCGAATCTAGTGGTTAACACTGACGCGGAGCAGGTAATCGTCGCCACATGTGGGCGCCAAGCGAACGGCCTCCCGGCGATCACCTACGATGCGGGTCCTCTTGAGGACGACCGACCGGGTAACGGTATTCGAGCAAAGGTGTGCCGCATCCTCGAAGGCGGAGAATCGGCTTTCCACGATCGCGAACGTCGCTACGCGCTCACGTCCTAGCCGCGCCGCGCGGATGGTCAGCTTCTGGACCCGAACCCAGCGTGCCCTCCTAGCGCCAGCACCGACCATCACCTGCGGCCCCACCGCAGCATGCCAGCCTCTTCCGCTTCCTCAAGGACGGCCCTGGCGGGCCGCCGCTGGGGCGGTTGGGGCGCGGGTCGCGCCCAATCCTTGACCAAGCTCCAGAGGCCGGCAGGGGCTGACCGTGGCCTTCAGGGTGGGGTGCGTCCGGGCGGACGTGCGCCATGGCGCGGTGGCGCATGGCGGGTGCGGTGTTAGCCAGAAAATGGAAGCTGCTGTTAGCGCATCAGGCCGAGGATGCGACCTGTCGGTGGACGCGGAGCCCTGCGTTGCGAGTTATGATGGACATTCCGATCATGGTGGGGGCCGCCGCCTGGGGCTCCGGCAATGGCGCCGTGGAGATAGACGCGCTTCCGACGCCGTGGACGCACCTCTCGCTGCCCTTTTGGGACGCCGAGTTTTCGGAGGTCGGGTTTGAACCGAGCATGTTGGCGTGGGGTCCGGTGGCCTATGAGGACGGCGGCCACGGCGTCCTGATGGACGGCATCGTCGTCGAAACCGAGGACGACGCGCGTCGCGTCGCAAGGCTTCTGGAGGAACGGCTCGGCTTCTTCATTCTGGAGTACTGGGGGAGTTTCAGATGACGCTCAGTGCGAGGACCATTCTCCACGCGCCGATCTCGGACGAGACTGCGCTGGGGGATTTCGTGGAGCGGTGTCTCCGTCACGGGGTTTCGCTCGTTGCGATCGTCGGGCCGGACAGTGAGCGCCTCGAAGAACTCGTCAACGATCTCGTGGTGGGCGATGGGTCCGATCCCGAGGGCTTTCTCTGCACGACATCGCACCCGAATGAACCGTTGGACGAGGTCGTGAACTTTGCGCGGGCCTGGGAGGCTGAACGCGCCGGCGGTGTTGAAGAGGTGCGCCTTTAGCCGGCAGGACGAGGCTGGTCGCTGAGAGCGCCGACCGCAGCATGCCAGCCTCTTCCGCCTAGCCGGCGGCCAGCAGCGGTCGCAGCAGCAGCCATTTGGACAGTTTGGCTTCGAACGGGATCGCGCAGTAGGCCGCGCTGCTCGACGGAAGCGGAACGAGCGTGATGTGGGGGTGGCCTTGGAGCTGGCGACGGCCGATGGCGAGGGCCTTGCCGCCGTTGAAGGCGAGGGCGCGCACGGACGGGAAGCGGTCGAGCGCCGCCGCGAGAGGGTTGGCGCTGTACCCCCGGATATCCGAGTCCAGGCTGCCGGTTCGCGTCGCCGAGCCGACGACGTCCCACAGGCCCACGCCGGCGTTCAGCAGCGCGGCCAGGCGCGTCTCGTAGTCCAAGGCGGCGAGGTCGGCCGCGACGACGGGCGCCATGAGCCGCCAGAACTGGTTGGTCGGGTGGGCGTAGTACTGTCGGCGTTGGAGCGAAATTTCGCCCGGCAGGGAGCCCAGGACGAGCACGCGTGTCCGGTCGTCGGCGAGCGGCGCGAAGCTTGTCTTGCGGGATGCGTGGTCGGGCATGGTCGCGGACGGCTCCTTGTGTGGCGGGCGGGGATGGCGAAGGCCCTACCGCAGCATGCCAGCCTCTTCCGCTTCCTCAAGGACGGCCTTCCGATGCGCTGGCGCGCATCGGCCCCCCTCGCTTCGCTCGCCACCCCCAGCGGGGATGGAATGGGCCGCCGCTGGGGCGGTGGGCGCCCATCCTTGGCTAAGCTCCAACCCTCCCGGCAGGGGCTGACCGTGGCCTTCAGGGTGGGGTGCGTCCTGGCGGACGCGGGACCACCTCTCTCTTTGCTCGTCATGGCCGGGCTTGTCCCGGCCATCCAGATGCGCCGGGCGGGGGTTCGCGCGCGGCGGTGCGGCGGCGGCTGGCTGAGACTTTTCGGCGCTTCTGGATCCCCGGGACGAGCCCGGGGATGACGAGTTGGAAGTGGGAAGGGCCGGCTGGCCGGCGCCCTGGAATGGATGGCCGGCCCGAGCCCGGCCATGATGTTCTTCGTTTGTTCTTGATTTTGCGCGCGGATTGGGCTAGGGTTCGGGCAGCGTCGATGACTGCGCCTGGGGCGCGGCGGCGTGGCTTTCTGGACAGTCGAGAGATGGTGCGATGGCGGAGGACATGGATCCTGCGGCGACGGCGGCTGTGTGCGCGCCTGCGGCCGGCGGGGACGCTGCGCAGAGCGGCAGCGCCCACGGGCGGGGCGGGGGCAAGAGCGGCGGCAAGCGGAAGAAGCCGCGCACCTATGTGCGCTATTCGCCGGAGGTGGCGGTGAAGCTGTGCGCGCGGCTGGCGCGGGGGGAGCTGCTGTATCACATCGCCCGGACGCGGGGGATGCCGACGGCCGAGGCGGTGGCGAAGTGGGCGAAGGCCAAGCCGGACTTCGCGGCGGCGCTGCTGGAGGCGCGGCGGGCCGGGGGGCGGCCGGCGGGGACGTGCGGGCCGGCGTTCACGATCAGCGAGGAGGTGGCGGACGAGGTGTTCGAGCGGCTGTGCGAGGGGCAGAGCCTGACGGCCATCGGGCGCGACCCGACCATGCCCAGCCTGTCGACGCTGTTCTACTGGCGGCGGCGGTTCCCGGAGTTCGAGGAGCGGGTGCAACTGGGCATGCGGATCCGCGCCGAGGTGCTGAGCGACGAGGGCTGGGACATGGCGTTGGCGGCGACGCCGGAGACGGCCTACCTGACCGGCGTGCGGCTGGGGCACCTGCGCTGGCTGGCCGGGGTGATGGCGCCGCGGGTGTTCCGCCTGAAGACCGTGGAGCCCGAGCGGGGGCCGGAGGTGGTGAAGACGCTGTTCCGGCACTTCGGCGTCGAGGTGGACCCACAGACCGGCGAGCGGAAGGTGGTGGCCTGGTGCCCAAACCCCGAGACCGGGCACGTGGAGCGCGAGGACACGCCGGGCTGGCGCCCGCCGGCGGGGTACGGGCGGCTGCCGGGGGGCGGGTGAGGCGGTGGGATGAGTGGGGCGCCGGTCGGGTTCCGGCCTTCCGCGCCACCGGGCGACGGGAAGGCCGGGCGACGGGAGGCCTGGCGGCAGGAAGGCCTGGCGTCCGGGATCAGGCGAGCGCGGCGCGGCGACGGCGGAGCGCCGAGCCGGTGGCCGCGAAGCCGGCGATGAGCAAGGCCCAGGTGGCGGGCTCGGGCACGCCCTGGACCGGGTCGCGGCGGGTGATGGTGACGCTGTAGGTCCCGTCGTCGAACGAGATCGGCCAGACCTGGGCGAAGACGCGGGGGTTTTCCCAGCGGGTCTCGCGGTAGAGCTCGGTCCCCTCCGGCACGCCGTAGATCGTGTAGTAGCTGTCGGACAGGAAGTACTCGCGGGTCATCTCCGGGATGACGAAGGAGTAGGTGAAGGCGCTTCCGACAGCGGCGTTGTAGATGGTGACGTCGCCGTTGCTGCCGTCGATGAACTCGCTGTGCGGCCGGGGCGCCGGCGCGCGGAAGATGTCCCAGTGATAGTCGTAGCCGACGCTGAAAACGTAGTCGGCGTCGCTCGAGCTGGTGAACGCGATGTCGTAGGTCCCGGCGCCGGGCAGGGCGACGAACTGGGCGAACGCGTCGGCCTGGATGGTTCCGGCCTTGCTGAAGACGACGGTGTCGGCCTGGGCGGGCGCCGCAAACGCGGCGATGGCGATGGCCGCGGCGGCGGCAAAGCTGACTGTACGCATGTGAACGAACCCCAATGAACAGGAGAGGGATCATTAACCCTTTCGCCACCGGGGCAAGATCGCTCGCGCATCGCGTGTCTAAAACTGCAACCGGAGCGCGTCCGGGCGCTCGGCGTGAACCTGGGCGCAGCCTGGGTGTTCAGCATCGATGAAGATGCTCGACCTGGTTCCGTCCGCCCTGATCGGCGCTGTTGCGAGCGCGCGGTCGATGACGCCGATGGCGGCGCTGTCGACGGCGCGGCTGGCGGGCGGGCGGCTGCCCGGGCGGCTGGTTCTGCTGGACCATCCGCTGTTCCGCTTCGGGGCGCTGGCGATGGGGGCGGGCGAGCTGCTGGGCGACAAGATGAAGTCGGCCCCGGACCGGACCGTGTTCCTGGGCCTGCTGGCGCGGGTGGCCAGCGCGGGGATCGCCGGGGCGGCGCTGGCGCCGCGCGGCCGCGAGAAGGCGGGCGCGGCGGTGGCGGTGGGGACGGCCGTGCCGCTGGCCTACCTGACCCTGGCGGCGCGCAAGCGGGCGATCGCGGCGGTGGGCCAGACGCGCAGCGGCCTGGTGGAAGACGCCCTGGTGGTGGCCGCCGGCGCGGCGATCGTCGCCCTCTGCGCCCGGCGGCGGTAGGCGGCCGGCGCTCTATCCCGGGGCGTGTACCGGTACGCCGGCGCCGCGAACTGTCCGCGCCATGGCCAAGGTTTCGCCGCAAGCGCCGCCGATCCGTGTTCGACCGGATCGGGGAGAGATCATGCGCAGAGCGATGGCGGGCGGCCTTGTGGCGGCCCTTTGGATGGCGACGGCGAGTGTCGCGGCGGCGCAGCCGCGGACGGCGATCGAGGATCCCGAGGCGAACATCGTCTCGGAGCTGGTGGTGCAGGCGCGCGAGCCGGGGCCGGCGTGGTGGAAGGTCTCGGACGCGGACACCACGGTGTACATCCTGGCCCTGTCGGACGAGCGGCTGCCCAAGGGGCTGGCCTGGGACCAGCGGTGGCTGCAGCGGCGGCTGAAGGGGGCCAACAGCCTGATCGTCGGCACGCGGGTGAGCCTGCGGGCCGGGCTGGGCGACGTGCCGGCGCTGCTGCGGGCGCGGGCGAAGCTGCGGTCGAAGACGCCGCTGGAGGAGAGCCTGCGCGAGCCGCTGCGCAGCCGGTTCGTGGCGGCGCGGGAGCGGGCCGGGCTGCCGGCCAAGCGCTATGCCGGCTGGACCCCGCTGATGGCCGGCGCGCAGCTCACCGAGGACGTGCAGAAGGCGCAGACGGCGCCGTCGACCATGGACCAGATCATCAAGCTGGCGAAGGCCGACAAGGTGAAGGTGGTGGACCCGGCGCGGTACAAGGCCGTGCCGTTCGTGAACACGGCGCTGGCCTCGCTGACGCCCTCGGTGCACGAGCAGTGCCTGGACGGGGCGCTGAAGGACCTGGAGGCGTCGCGGGCCCAGGGCCGGGCGGCGGCCGAGGGCTGGGCGCGGGGCGACGTGGGCCAGGCGCTGACCGCGCCGCGCAGCTTCGAGAAGTGCCTGCTGCTGCTGGGCGGCGGGCCCGAGCTGTGGCGGCGGATGACGGCCGACCAGGCGGCGGCGATCGTCAACGCGCTGGAGACCCCCGGACATTCGGTGGCGGTGGTCAGCCTGCGCCCGCTGCTGGCCGAGGGCGGGGTGATCAGCCAGCTTCGCCTGCGCGGGGTGGACGTGGAGGGCCCGGGCGGCGATTGAGGCCGTGCGGCCGGCGGGCCGCATTGTGGACATGCTTGGCGGGTTGGTTCGGACGATGGAGCGCAGGCGATTTCTCGGTCTGGCGGCGGGCGCGTCGCTCGTCCCCGGCGTGGCGGCGGCCGAGTACGGGCCGGGCGTGCAGGCGGTGCTGGACCGGGCGCGCAAGGCGGCCGGCGGGCCGGCCTGGAGCAAGATCGCCGGGCTGCACGAGACGGGCGTGGAGGATGGGCAGCGCTACGAGCGCTGGGTCGACGTGCTGCGCTTCGGCCTGCGCACCGAGGTCGAGGCGCCGGGCGGCAAGCTGGTGCGCGGGTTCAACGGCTATGGCGCGTGGAGCCTGCTGCCGAACGGCTTCGACCGGGCCAAGGCGCCGGCGCCGACCATGACCCAGGCGCTGTCGGAGGCCTATTTCGCCGGCTACGGCTATTTCTTCCCGAGCCGCTTCGACGTGCGCAGCGCGCACCTGGGCGTGCGGCCGGCGGGCGGGCGCAGCTACGACGTGCTGCGCATCCATCCCAACGGCGGCGAGCCGCGCGAGGTGTGGTTCGACCGCAAGAGCGGCCTGCCGGGCCGGATGGTCGAGGTGCGAGGGACGCAGCCGCTGACGGTGGAGATGGCGGACTGGCGCCACGCCGGGCCGGTGATGGTCCCGTTCCGCTATGTGACCACGGGCGGCGGCCTGCCGAAACCGCTGGAGCGGCGCGTGGACGGCGCGGACGCCCGGCCGGTGGCGCGGGAGATGTTCAGTCTCCCGCGTCCGAAGTAGCGACCGATCAGAGGCGGTGCATGGCGCAGAGCTTGTTGCCGTCCGGGTCGCGCAGGTAGGCGAGGTACATCTTGCCGACGCTGCCCTCGCGAACGCCCGGGGGCTCTTCGCACGAGACGCCGCCCGCCGCGACGCCGGCATCGTGCCAGGCCTTGACCTGGTCGGGCGAACTGCAGGCGAAGCCGATGGTGCCGCCGTTGGCGAAGGTGGCGGCCTTGCCGTCGATGGGCTTCGAGACCGCGAAGACGCCGGCCGGCGAGAGGTAGAAGATGCGGTGGCCGTCGACCATCGCCGGGCCGACGCCCAGCGTCCCCAACAGCTTGTCGTAGAAGGTCTTGGCGCGGTCGAGGTCGTTCGTGCCGACCATGATGTGCGAGAACATGTGGTGCTCCTCCCGATGGGACGCGGACCATAGCCCGGCGCCGCTGGGGAACGGGAGCCCCCGGCGCGGTGACGTTGAACCGGGGGCTCCCGCTGGACGCCGGCCGCCATCGAACAGCCCTTGGCGACTCGGCGTCCAATCCTGAGAGATGCAAGACCAGAGAGGATAAGCGCCCCCGCCGCGGGGGGCGGAACGGGGGCGCCTGCGGCCGGCAATCGCCATCGTCGGGTGGCCAGTGAAAGCCGCAGCTTCACAATGCTGCAGCAACAAGTCGGTTCCAGGATTCGCGATACATGGATGTTTTTCTCGGGCAGGGTGAACGCAACTTTCTTCCGCCGGTTGAAGTTTTCCCTCCGACGGCGAGGTTTCAGCCGCCGTCACAGCCCCAAGAGCCCCCGGTCCGTCAGCCCCGGACCGGGGGTTTCCTTATATCGGCGGGCCAGCGTAGGGATGGGGCATGCTGCGCCTGATCCTCCTCCTGGTCCTGGGGCTGGTCGCCGCTTTCGGCGCGGTCGCCGTCGCCGCCGAGGCGGTCGCCCGGAGCGTGACCCCGCGCGGCGATCTGGTGGACATCGGCGGACGACGGCTGCGCCTCGTCTGCGAGGGCCCGCGCTCGGACCGGCCGGTGGTTTGGATGGAAGCCGGGGCGTTCAGCGGTGCGGCCGACTTCGCGGCGATCCAGCAGAAGCTGTCGGCCAAGGGTCTGCGCTCCTGCGCCTACGATCGCGCGGGGATGGGCTGGTCGGATCCGGGGCCGGCGCCGCGCGACGGCGACGCCATCGTGGGCGACCTGGAGAAGCTGATCGCCGCCTCGGGCGAGACGGGGCCGTTCGTGCTGATGGGCCACTCGATGGCCGGGCTCTACGTGCGCCAGTATGCGCTGCGTCATCCGGACAAGGTGGTGGGGGTGGTGCTGCTGGACGCGGTGACGCCGCAGATGATCGAGCTGCCGGGCGCCGAGCGGTTCGTGGCGCGGATGACCGACCTGGCGCGGCTGGGCGCGACGGCGGGGCCGCTGAAGGCGCCGCTGTACTGGTGGGGCGACCGGATCGGCCTTCCGCCGGCCGGCAAGGCCGAGAAGCGGCGGGGCTTCATCTCGGCCCGGCAGAGCCGCGCGGCCTATGCCGAGGTGCTGCAATGGCGCGCCGCGGCGACCCAGGCCAAGGCCGCGGGCGACTATCCGCCGGAATGGCCGGTGGCGGTGATCACCGCCGGCCCGCCGTCGCCGCAGATGGACGTCTGGAACGCCGTGCGCCAGGCGCCGGCCAAGGCCGCGCGCGCGGGGATGGTGGAGAACATCGACGCCGCCAGCCACACGACGATGCTGGGCCTGACCCACGGCGACCGGGCAGTGGCTGGGGTGGAGTTCGTGCTGAAGGAGGCGGGGATACCGGAATGATGCGCCTCAAGTTGGCGGGCGGCGCGCTCGCCCTGACGCTTTGCCTCGGGTCGGCCGTGCCGGCGATGGCGCAGGAGCGGACGATGCCGGCCGTCAGCTACACAGTGCTGCAGGCTGGCCCGAAGACGAAGCCGCCGCCGGTGCGCGCCAGCGCGGTGCAGGTCCGCTATGTGGGGCGGCTGGAGGACGGGTCGGTCTTCGACACGTCGGACGGGAAGGGCGGCGCCGGAGGGACGGCCGTCTTCCCGCTACGCGGGCTGATCGGCGGCTTCCAGGCGGCGCTGATGCAGATGCAGCCGGGGGACAAGTGGCGGGTGCGCATCCCGCCCGAGTTCGCCTACGGACAGGCCGGTTCGCGGCTGTCGGGCAAGACCCTGATCTTCGATATCGAACTGGTGGACTGGGCCGAGCTGCCCGCCGCCCCTCCGCCTGCGATGACCGAGTTGCCGAAGCCGAAATAGGTCAGGACGGCGAGCGGCCGGCAGGCTCCTCGAAATCGTGCGCTAGATCTTCTCGCTGATCTTGATCGCGGCCCGGCAGCCGGCGCCGATGACGGCCGATAGCAGGGCGTAGCCGGGGGCTTCGCGCGCGCCTTCATCCACCGCCTGGTCGCGGTGGGCGATCTCCTCGTCGCGGAACTTCGTGAGCTCGGCCGCCAGCTCGGGGTCGCGCCCCTCGAGTTCGGCGATCTGGCCGGCATAGTGCTGCTCGATCACACTCTCGACCGCCTCGGTGCAGGCGTGGGCCGCCTTCTCGCCCAGCAGGGCCGTACCTGCGCCGAGGGCGAAGCCCGCCAGCCGCCAGACCGGCGCCATCACCGTGGGGCGGACGCGCCTCTCGTTCAGCAGCTTGTCGAAACGGGCGAGATGCTCGGCTTCCTGGCCTTCCAGCTCGTGGAAATGGGCCGCGAGCTGCGCCTTGCCGGACGCCGCGCCCATCACCGCTCGCTGGCCGCGATAGATCTGCACGGCGGCGAGTTCGCCGGCGTGGTCGACGCGCAGGATTTCGGCCAGCCGGGCGGCCTGGGCCCCGCGGCCCGGCCGGGGCGGGATCGCGCGTTCGGTCATCGCTTGCCGCGCTCCCTGATGGCCGCCAGCCCGCTGACGATCGCCAGGACCAGCGAGACGACCGCGTTCCAGCCGGCCATGGACAGGCCCGCGAACACCCACGGCGCCTCGTCGCAGGCGGGCGGCTTGACCTTCGCGCCCTCCAGGAACGCGGACAGGTCGGCCGCATTGACCGTCCCCCCGCCGGAGGAGCAGGCCTGTGGACCCGGCCAGAACTTCCACTCGGCCCCGGCGTGGTAGACGGCGAGGCCGCAGCCGGCGAGGAACATCAGGCCGAGGACCCAGCAGGTGGCCTCGCGCCAGCGCGGTCCGCCGGGCATGCGGACCACCACCATGAAGGCGGCGCCGACGCCGAGGATGGCCCAATAGACCTCGCGCTGGCGCAGGCAGAGCGTGCAGGGCGCGTAGCCGCCGAAGGTCTCGAAGGCGTGGGCCGTCGCCAGCATCGCGGCGGCCACCAGGACGGCGCAGAGCCGCCAGCGGTCGAGGAAGGGTCGAAGCAAGTTCGTCATCCGGCGGCCCTTATGGCGCGAAAACCGACGCTAGCCAAAGAACTTGAGCGCCGCGAATCCGCCGACGAGCAGCACCAGCAGCAGGACGCCGTAGAGGTTCATGCGCCGCTCGAACTCGGCCAGAAGGGCGGGGCCGTAGAACTTGAGCACCGTCGCCACGGCGAAGAAGCGGATGCCCCGGGTCAGGATCGACGCCCAGACGAAGGTGAAGAGGTCGAAGCGGGCGAACCCGGCGGTGATGGTCACCAGCTTGTAGGGGATGGGGGTGGCGCCCTTGATGAGGATGACCCACAGGCCCCACTGGTCGAACCAGTGCTGGAACTCGGCCCGCCCGTCCGCATGGCCGAAGATCCGCAGGATCGCCTCGCCCAGGGGCTCCAGGAAGACGCCGATCGCGTAGCCCAGCAGGCCGCCGATCACCGAGGCGGCGGTGCAGATGCCCGCATAGACGAAGGCCTTGTTGGGTCGCGCCGCCACCATGGGCGCGAGCATCACGTCGGGCGGGATCGGGAAGAACGAGCTCTCGGCGAAAGAGACCACCGCCAGGGCCGCCGGCGCGTGCCGCGAGGCGGCCAGCCGCATCACCCAGTCATAGAGCTTTCGGAACATGCGCGATCCAGGAGGAGATTCGAGCGTTTCAGCTAGCAGGGGCGATTGCGGTTGTCTTGGCACTTCCGCAAACTGGTTTCAGATGATACCAACTGCCGCCGAACAGGAGGCCCACCGATGAACGTCCAGACCCCCGCCGCGACCCGCGACCTCTTCGACAACCCGCTGGGCACGGACGGGTTCGAGTTCGTCGAGTTCACCTCGCCCGAGCCGGAGCGTCTGAAGGACCTGTTCGAGAAGATGGGCTTCACGGCGGTGAGCAAGCACCGCTCCAAGAACGTGCTGCGGTTCCGCCAGGGCGACATCAACTTCATCCTCAACATGGAGCCGGCCGGCCAGGCCGCCGCCTTCCGCGCCGAGCACGGGCCATCGGCCAACGCCATGGCCTTCCGGGTGCGCGACGCCGCCAAGGCCTTCAAGCTGGCGGTCGAACGCGGCGCCAAGCCGGTGCTGGGGCCGGTGGGGCCGATGGAACTGAACATCCCCGCGATCGAGGGGATCGGCGGCTCGAACCTCTACCTCGTCGACCGCTATGGCGCGCAGGAGATCTACGACGTCGACTTCGTCCCGATCCCGGGCGCCGAAGAGCAAATGGCGAAGAACGCCAAGGGCCTGACCTATCTCGACCACCTGACCCACAACGTGCACCGCGGCAACATGGTGAAGTGGGCGGACTTCTACGAAAAGATCTTCAATTTCCGCGAGATCCGCTACTTCGACATCGAGGGCAAGCAGACCGCCCTGCTGTCGAAGGCGATGACCAGCCCGGACGGCAAGATCCGCATCCCGCTGAACGAGAGCCAGGACGAGCACTCGCAGATCGAGGAGTTCCTGAAGGACTACAAGGGCGAGGGCATCCAGCACATCGCGCTGGGCACCGACGACATCTATGCCTCGGTCGAGACGATGCGCGACCAGGGCGTGAAGTTCCAGGACACCATCGACACCTACTTCGACGGCATCGACGCGCGCCTGCCGGGCCACGGCGAGAACGTGAACCGGCTGCGGGCCGACCGCATCCTGATCGACGGCGCGCCCAGCGAGGGCCAGGGCCTGCTGCTGCAGATCTTCACCGAGAACATGATCGGCCCGATCTTCTTCGAGCTGATCCAGCGCAAGGGCAACGAGGGCTTCGGCGAGGGCAACTTCAAGGCCCTGTTCGAGTCGATCGAGCTGGACCAGATTCGCCGGGGCGTGCTGCCCGCGAAGGACTGAGGTTTTCACATGCGCGAGCCAGTTCCTCCCCCCTTGGGGGAGGTGGCGCGGAGCGCCGGAGGGGGGTTCCGCTCAAACCGGGGGGAGGCCCGCCGTTCGTACCGCCGGGGAGGAAGCCCCCTCCGTCGGCCATGCCGACACCTCCCCCTGAGGGGGAGGAACTGGCCATGACGTGGGCCCTGGTGGCGCACGGCGGCGCGGGCGCCATCGCCCGCGGCCAGCTCAGCCCCGAGCAGGAGGCCGCCTATCGCGACGCCATGGGCGTGGCGGCCGAGGCTGGCGCGGCGGTGCTGCGCGCCGGCGGCTCGGCCATGGACGCCGTGGAGGCCGCGGTCCACGTCCTGGAGGACGACCCGCTGTTCAACGCCGGACGTGGGGCCGCCTTCACCGCCGAGGGCCGCAACGAACTGGACGCCTCGATCATGGACGGCCGCACGCTCGGCGCCGGCGCCGTGGCGGGCGTGACGACCACCCGCCACCCGATCTCGGCCGCCCGCGCGGTGATCGAGGGGTCGGCGCACGTGATGCTGGGCGGGGAGGGCGCCGACGCCTTCGCCCGCAGCCAGGGGCTGGAGCAGGTGGACCCGATCTACTTCTTCACCGAGCGCCGCTGGCGCGCGCTGGAGAAGGGGCTGGCGAAGCTGGGTCTGCCGATCCCGCCGCGTCCCGTCGGCGCGCCCGAGGACGCGTCGGGCAAGGCGGCGCTGGTCCACGAGGAAGGCAAGCACGGCACGGTGGGCGTCGTCGCGCTCGATAGCGAGGGGAACGTCGCGGCCGGCACCTCGACCGGCGGCAGTTCGGCCAAGCGCTGGGGCCGCGTGGGGGACAGCCCGATCATCGGCGCCGGGACCTATGCGTCCAACAAGGGATGCGCGGTGTCGTGCACGGGCGCGGGCGAGTACTTCATCCGCTTGGGCGTGGCGCACGAGATCAACGCCCTGGTCCAGCACAAGGGCCTTTCGCTGCAGGCGGCGGCCAACCATGTGGTCCAGGACGACCTGACGGCCCTGGGCGGGGAGGGCGGCGTGATCGCCGTCGCGCCCGACGGCCAGATGGCCTGGAGCTTCAATACCTCGGGCATGTACCGGGCCCGCATCGCCGACGGCCAGCCGCTGGTCGTCGGCGTCTACAAGGACGATCCGTGATGGCGAAGGGTGACTGGCTTCCGATCCGGGCGGCGCAGGGGACGCATTCGCGCCAGGCGCACGCCGACCTGCCGGAGGGGACCTATGAGCGGGAGATGTCGAAGGAGGGGTTCTTCGGACCCGCCGCCTTCCTGCACCACAAGCGCCCGCCCACCGGGTGGACCAGCTTCGAAGGCCCCCTGCGGCCCCGCGCCTTCGACCTTGCGCGACTGAACGCGGCGGAACCGTCGCCGTGGGCCGCCGGAACGGTGCTGCACAATGCCGCCATCGACGTGCGCTTCTGGAAGCTGGCGCAGCCGATGCCGGCCCTGGCCCGGAACGCCGACGGCGACCAACTCCTGTTCGTCCACCAGGGCGAGGGCGACGTGTTCTGCGACTATGGCCGGCTGCCGTACCGCGCCGGGGACTACCTCTACCTGCCGCGCGGGACCATGTGGCGGCTCGCGCCGTCGCAGCCCACCGCGATCCTGATGATCGAGGCCACCAACACCCACTACAAGCTGCCCGACAAGGGGCTGATGGGCGGCCACGCGCTGTTCGACCCGGCGCTGCTGGACACCCCCGTGATGGACGAGGCCTTCCGCGCCCACCAGGACGAGCCCGGCGAGTATCGCGTCGAGGTGAAGAAGCGCGGGCAGGTCTCGGTCGTGACCTATCCCTACAACCCGCTGGACGCCGTCGGCTGGCACGGCGACCTGGCGGCGGCGCGCCTGAACGTCGCGGATATCCGCCCGGTGGTGAGCCATCGCTACCACCTGCCGCCGTCGGTCCATTCGACCTTCGTCAGCGACCGCTTCGTGGTCTGCACCTTCGCGCCGCGCCCGTTCGAGACGGACCCGGGGGCGCTGAAGATCCCATTCTTCCACAACAACGACGACTACGACGAGGTGCTGTTCTACCACGCCGGCGATTTCTTCAGCCGCGACCACATCGAAGCGGGCATGATGACCTTCCATCCGAGCGGGTTCACGCACGGGCCGCATCCGAAGGCGCTGAAGAACATGCTTGCGCAGCCCAAGCCGGCGACCGACGAATATGCGGTGATGATCGACACGCGCGACCCGCTGGACGTCGGCGATGCGGCGGCCTCGGTGGAGAACCCGGCCTACGTCGATAGCTGGAAGGGCGCGTGAGCACGCCCTCGGCCATCGACCTCGCCGCGAAGTTCGCCGGCTTCTCCGAGCATTGGCGGCCGAAGACCGCCGCTCGGCTCAACGGCCAGGACGTGCGGCTGGTCAAGACGCACGGCCTGTTTCCCTGGCACACGCACGCGGACGCCGACGAGATGTTCCTCGTCTTCAAGGGCCGGTTCCGGGTGGAGTTCCTGGACCGGGTGGTGGAGCTGGAGCCGGGCCAGATGATCGTGGTCCCGCGCGGCGTGGAGCACCGGACCGGTTCGGACGAGGAGGCCGAGGTGATGATCTTCGAGCCGTCCGAGGTGGTGAACACCGGCGATGCGCCGGTCTCGGAATTCACGGCGCCGCGCGGCGTGGAGATCTGAGCGTGAGCCTGCAGGACGACCTGACGGCGGCCGCGCAGGACGAACTGGACCGCGCCATGACGCTGGGCTGGGCACAGCTTTCGAAGCACACGCCGTGGGGCGACACCTTCGAGGGCTTCACACCCGAAGGCCGCGACGTCTGCTTCGAGCGGGCCTACATGTGGGAACATGAGACGGGGGGCGACATCCGGGTGGAGGTCGTCGTCTACGAGCCGCGGTCCTACGAGGACGGCGTGCGGCTGACGCGAACGATAACGAGGGAAGGGGCTGAAGGATGAAGCTGGCGTCGTTGAAGGGGGGCCGGGACGGCCGCCTCGTCGTGGTCTCGAACGACCTCGCCTGGTACTCGCCGGCCGACCGCATCGCCCTGACGCTGCAGGCGGCGCTGGACGACTGGGAGCGCTGCGAGCCGGAGCTGCGCGGCCTGGCCGAGAGCCTTGAGCACGGCTCGGTGCCGAAGGCGCGATTCCACGAGCACGACGCCATGAGCCCGCTGCCGCGCGCCTACCAGTGGGCCGACGGCTCGGCCTATGTGAACCACGTGGCCCTCGTGCGGCAGGCCCGCGCCGCCGACATGCCCGAAAGCTTCTGGACCGACCCCTTGATGTACCAGGGCGGCTCGGACGGCTTCCTGGGGCCGCGCGACCCGATCCCGCTGAAGGACGAAGCGTGGGGCTGCGACATGGAGGGCGAGATCGCGGTGGTCACCGGCGACGTACCGCTGGGCGCCACGCGGGAGGAGGGGCTGGCGGCGATCCGGCTCGTGATGCTGTGCAACGACGTCAGCCTGCGGAACCTGATCCCCGCCGAGCTGGCCAAGAACTTCGGCTTCTTCCAGTCGAAGCCGGCCTCGGCCTTCTCGCCGGTGGCGGTGACGCCCGACGCCCTGCCGAACTTCAAGGACGGCAAGCTGCACGGAAAGCTCGAGGTGGAGCTCAACGGCAAGCCGCTCGGCGAGGCCGACGCCGGGGTGGACATGACCTTCGACTTCGGGACGCTGATCGCCCACGCGGCGAAGACCCGGGCGTTGTCGGCGGGCACGATCATCGGCTCGGGCACGGTCTCGAACCGCGACGCCGACGGCGGCCCCGGCAAGCCGATCGACCAGGGCGGCCTTGGCTATTCGTGCCTGGCGGAGGTCCGCACGGTCGAGACCATCCTGAACGGCAAGCCGTCGACGCCCTTCCTGAAGACGGGCGACGTGGTGCGGATCCAGATGACGGACGAGAAGCGCCACTCGATCTTCGGCGCCATCGAGCAGGAGGTCGCCGGCGCATGAGCGCCAAGCCCGACGCCGATGACGAGGACGGGCTAAGGCTCGACGGCTATCTGCCGTACCGCCTGTCGGTGGCGTCGAACGCCGTGTCGGGGCTGATCGCCCGCGCCTACGAAGACCGGTTCGGGCTCACGGTGCCGCAATGGCGGCTGCTGTGCGTGCTGGCCGAGGACGGCCAGCTCAGCCAGGTGCAGATCGTCGCGCGTACCGTGATGGACAAGGTCACCGTCAGCCGGGCCGCGCAGGGGCTGGTGAAGCGCCGGCTGGTGGGCCGTTCACAGAACGCCGCCGACGGGCGCAGCCAGTTGCTGGCGCTGACCGCAGAGGGGCGCAACCTGTTCGCCGAGATCGCGCCGCTGGCGCTGGCCTACGAGGCGGCGCTTATCGCGGGGCTGGCGCCCGAGGAGGTCACCCTGCTCAAGCGCCTGCTCATGCGGCTGCAATCGGCGGCGGGCCAACTGGCCGGCGAGACGCCGTCGGCGCCCCGTCTCGACTAAGCCGTCAGGCCGCGACCATCGGGTCCGACAGCACGCCCCAGCGGTGCGAGCCCTCGCCGAACGGCAGGTGGAAGCCGTAGGCCGCTCGCTTGCGCTCGTCGCGCCAGGTCTGCTCGAACGAGACAATGACCTGGAGCTGGAGCTCTTCGGGGATTTGACGGACGTCGTGACCCAGGTTGCGGGCCACGTGTTCGATCACCATCGATCGGTGCGCTTCGCCGCCGAGCGATAGGAGGGCCTTGCGGACGTGCTTGCACAGGGTCTGCTTGACCCGGATGGGCTTTTTCCCGGCGGGAACGTCCAAGGCGATTTCCTGCTTGTTCTGCATGGCAAGAACAAGGTTTGCGCGTCCTCGTTTATCGAGCGGTTAAGGCGCACGGAAAAAGCGAAATTAACGCAACCCGGGGACGAAATGTCCCACTTGAGGCTCAACCGGCCCCGAGCGCCACCGCCACGTGATAGACCGTGAACGAGGCCAGATAGGCCAGGGTGACCATGTAGGCGAACATCACGCCGGTCCACATCCAGGAGTTCGTTTCGCGGCGCACGACGCCCAGCGTGGCGGCGCACTGCGGGGCGAAGATGTACCAGGCCAGGAAGGACAGGCCGGTGGCCAGGCTCCAGGCGTCGGCCAGCCGCGCGCCCAGCGCGCCCACGTTGTTCTCCGCGTCGCCGACGGCGTAGACGGTGCCCAAGGCCGCCACCGCCACCTCGCGGGCCGCGAAGCCGGGGATCAGGGCGACCACCATCTGCCAGTTGAAGCCGATGGGCGCGAACAGCGGCTGGATCGCGTGGCCGATGATGCCGGCGAAGCTGTAGTCGATCGCCGGGCCGGTCGCGCCCGCCGGCGGCGTCGGGAACGTCGAGAGCACCCAGACCACCACCATCAGCGGCAGGATGATCCGGCCGGCGCGGCTGAGGAAGATCTGCGCCCGCAGCAGCAGGTTGCGCAGGACACTCTCGAAGCTGGGGATCTTGTAGGTGGGCAGCTCCATCAGGAACGGCTCGACCGCGCCGCGCCAGAAGATCTTGCGGATCACGAACGAGACGGCCAGCGCGCTGAGGATGCCGCTGGCGTAGAGCCCGAACATCACCAGCCCCTGCAGGTTCAGCCCCGGCCCGACGCTGCGGTCGGGGATGAAGGCGCCGATGATCAGGGTGTAGACGGGAATCCGCGCCGAACAGGTCATCAGCGGCGCCACCAGGATCGTGGTCATCCGGTCGCGCTTCTGGTCGATCACCCGCGCCGACATAATGCCGGGGATCGCGCAGGCGAACGAGGACAGCAGCGGGATGAAGGCGCGCCCGTGCAGGCCCGCGCCGCCCATGATCTTGTCCATCAGGAAGGCCGCCCGGGCCATGTACCCGAAGTCTTCCAGCAGGATGATGAAGAGGAACAGCACCAGGATCTGCGGCAGGAAGACCAGCACCGAGCCGACGCCTGCGAACAGGCCGTCGACGATCAGGCTCTTCAGGAACCCGTCGGGCAGGCCGGCTCCCACCTGGGCGCCCAGCCACGCCACGCCCGCCTCGATGGCGTCGGCGGGCGGTCCGGCCCAGGTGAACACCGCCTGGAACATCAGGAAGAGCAGGCCGAGCAGGATGACGAGGCCCGCCACCGGATGCAGCAGGACGGCGTCGATCTTGCCGGTCAGGGTGTCGGGATGCTCGGGCGGGCGGACATGGGCCTTGAGGATCCGCTGGGCCTCGCGGTGCGCGCCGCGGATCTCGGCCGCCGACGGCTCGCGCCAGACGTTCTCGCCGGAATGGGCGCCGGAGGCGATCACCTCGTCCACCTTCGCCACCAGGTCCGCGATGCCGCGCTTGCGGGTGGCGACGGTGGTGACGATGGGACAGCCCAGCTCGCGCGAGAGCCCGTCCAGGTCGATGCGCAAACCCTGGCGCTGAGCGATGTCGTACATGTTGAGCGCCAGCACCATCGGACGGCCGACGGCCTTCAGCTCCAGGATCAGGCGCAGGACCAGGCGCAGGTTGGTCGCGTCGGCCACGGCCACCACAACGTCGGGCTCGGCCTCGCCGGCCAGGCGGCCCAGCACCGCGTCGCGGGTGACCGCCTCGTCGGGGCTGCGCGCGCGCAGGGAATAGGTGCCGGGCAGATCCAGCACCGACAGCGTGCGGCCGGCCGGGGTGGCGACGAAGCCTTCCTTTCGCTCGACGGTCACGCCGGCGTAGTTGGCCACCTTCTGTCGGCTGCCGGTCAGGGCGTTGAACAGGGCGGTCTTGCCGGTGTTGGGGTTGCCCACCAGGGCCACGCGCGCCGGCCGGACGCCCGCCTCGGGCTTGTGTCGCGCGCCGCCGGGGGCCAGCTCAGCGGTCTCGCTCATTTCGACTCCAGGCGCACCCAGACGTCCTCGGCGTCGCGGCGGCGCAGGGCCACACGCATGTCGTCCACGCGCACGGCGATGGGGTCGCCGCCGAAGAGGCCCTGGTGCAGCACCTCGAACGCGGCGCCCTCGACGAAGCCGGACTCCAGCAGGCGGCGCTCAAGCTCGTGGACGTCGATGCCGTGGCCGTTCGCATGGTCGGCGCGCACGTCGATGATCACGCCCCGGTCGCCCGGCCGCGCCCGGCTCAGCGGCGTCGCGCCGGCCTCGATGGCCACCGCCTGATCGGCGAGCATCTCGTGCATGTCCTGGATCGTCCTGCGTCCGCCGATTTTGCGAACGATTATCAAGTACGACCTCGGCCGCCCCGGCGCAAGGCTCGTATCGCCGCAGCCCGCGAGTTGCGCCCGCAGGCCGAGCCTCTATAACCCCACCTCGATGCGGGCGTGGTGAAACTGGTAGACGCGCCGGACTCAAAATCCGGTTCCGCAAGGAGTGTCGGTTCGAGCCCGACCGCCCGCACCATCGAGGCCTGAGCCGTCGGGCCGAAGCCGCAACGGCCCGAGAGACTCAAGGGCGAAGCGCCCGGACGAGGGTATCGGCCTTCCGGGGATCGAACGGGCCGCTGGCGCGCGCGAGCACCCGGCCCTCGCGATCCACCACCACCGCCGCGGGGGCGGCCGGATCGACGCCGAGCTGGGCGGCGACGGCGGCAGGGTTGGTGAAGGCGGGCGCGAGATGGGCCCGTTCGGCCGGGTCCTTCACGTCCCCCTGCATGCCATGCACGATCATGCCGCGGATCATCGGGGCGCTCACGCCGATGACCGGGGTCTCGAACCAGTCGCGATCCTCGGCCCGCAGACCCAGGCCGCGGCGCCAGGCGTCGAGGCTGGCGCGGTCGTCGTGGCGAAAACCCAGCAGCAGCAGGGCGCGGGCCTGGGGCAGGCCCGCAGGCACCTGCGTCGTCACCCCGTTGAGGTCCGTCACCTGGAAGTGCAGCGGCGGCGTCGCGGCTTGCGCCGAGCATAGCGGCAGGACGACCGCCGCGAGGGCGGCGACCGCCCCGGAGAGACGACGCCTCAACGGATCACCCCGCACGCGACACGCGCGCCGGCCCCGCCGATGGGCTGGGAGACGAAGTCGTCCGGGTTGGCGTGGATGACCAGGGCGGCGCCGTCCGCATCGAGCAGGCCCGGCTGGTCCGGACCGCCGGCGAACGACACCGTCGTGGAGAAGAATTCCGCCGCACCCGTCCCATCCTGCGCGACGAACAGGTTCGGCAGGTCGCCGGCGTCCTGGCCGGCAGGGTTCAGGAGGCCGTGCGCCGACGCCGCGGACCCGTGGACATGACCGCCCGCGCTCTTGAAGTCCGGCGCCGAGCAGGTCCCGGTGTCGTGGAAATGCACCGCGTGCCAGCCGGGCGTGAGCCCCTTGGCGACGATCCGCACCAGCACGCCCCTGGGGGCCTGGGTCAAGGTGGCGACGCCATGGTCCTCGCCGCCGGCGCCGACCAGGGGGGCCGTTGCGGTGGGCGCGGCCTCGGCGGCAGGGGCGCCGGCGCAGAGGGCGAGGGCGAGGATGCCGGACAGGATGTGGGTCTTCACGCGCTTCAATCTCCAGAGGGGAGTGCTGCCCCAAGGACGACGCCGGGCGCCGGGCCCCTCAAGCTCTGCGCGCAGGTCGGGTCGGGAGGGGGAATTGGACGGCGGATTGAGGGGGTCGGCGCCTGGCGGCGTCTAGGCTTCCGGGTGGCGAAATCGCAAAGGCATACGATGCACGCTCGAACCAAGACACGACTGGCTTCCACGCTCTTCCTCGCGACGCTCGCGTTCGGCGCGCCGGCGTTCGCGTCCGACAATCCCGCGATGGACGCCTCCGTCGCCCGGGTGCAGCGCGAGTGGGAGCGGATCAAGTACCAGACCAAGGATCCCGCGGCTCAGCACGAGCAGATCCGGGTCCTCGCCCACGACGCCGCCGCGTCGGCCGCCAAGTTTCCGGGACGCGCCGAGCCGCTGATCTGGGAAGGCATCGCGCAGAGCGAGCAGGCCGCCATGTCGTCGGGCCTGAGCGCGCTGAACGACGCCAAGGCGGCGCGGAAGTCCTTCGAGCAGGCCTACCAGATCGACCGCAAGGCCCTGGAGGGCGGCGCGGCCACCAGCCTGGGCACGCTGTACTACCGCGTGCCGGGGTTCCCGATCGGCTTCGGCGACAAGGACAAGGCGCGCCGCTATCTGGCCGAGGGCGTGGCGCTGTCGCCCGACGGCATGGATTCGAACTATTTCTACGGCGACTTCCTGATCACGCAGGGCGAGTACGCGGCCGCCGCCAAGGTGCTGCAGCGCGCGCTCGCCTCGCCGCCGCATCCCGACCGGCCGCTGTGGGACGCCGGTCGTCGCGCCGAGATCAAGGCCCTGCTGGCCAAGGCCAACGCCAAGCTGCGGCGCTCCTGAGCCATGGCGTCGATCTCCGACGCCTTCGCCGGCCACCTGCGGCATCCGCGGGGTGGCTGGGGTCGGCTGGTGGGCCAACTGATGCGGGTCGTCAACGCCGAGCCGAACGCGCAGGCGATCCGGGCCCTGGACGTGCGCACCCACCACGACGTCCTCGAGCTCGGCTTCGGGCCGGGCGAGGGCGTCCGGGGGCTGGCGAGGCTCGCGTCCGGGGGGACGGTCTTCGGCGTCGACCAGTCGTCGGCCATGCTGGCCCAGGCCGAGGCGAGAAACCGCGCCGCGATCGCGGCCGGCCGGGTCCGGCTTTCACTGGGCAGCTTCGAGGCGACCGGGCTTGCGGACCGCAGCGTCGACCGGATCCTCGCGGTGAACGTCGCCTACTTCTGGTCCGATCCGCACGCGGTGCTGGCCGAACTCGACCGGGTCCTGCGTCCCGGCGGACGGATCAGCGTCTATGCGACCGACGCGTCGGCCATGGCCCGGTGGGGCTTCATCGGGGCCGGCCACCACAGGACGTTCGACGCGCAAGGCCTGGCGGCCGCGCTGGCGGCGGGCCCCTTTCCGGCGGATGCGGTCCGGGTGTCGTCCGTGCGTCTGCGCGGCGGCGTGCCGGGCCTGGTCGGCGTCGTCGAGAAGGCGGCGTGACCGAAGCGTCCGGCGTTCCATCTGCTTGATCTCGAGCGCGATCTCTTCGCCGAGCCGGCTTCCGGTTCGGCGTATCGCGCCTAGCGGACGGCGACCTCGGAGGCCGGTGCGTCGCCCGTGGCGGCCGGCTCCGCCTCGCAGTTGCGGAGCCGATAGACCGCGCGAAGGAAGCCGCGGCGGGCATAGCCGAGGTCGACCGCCGCCTGGAAGCGACGCTGAGCCGGCGCCGCGCCCGTCAGTTCGCGAACCACGACCCGGAAGGGGATGAGCGAGTTCACTGCCGCCCGGCCGCCGGCTTCGGCCAGCCGCGCGGCGCGCCCTTCCCGAGGGCCGAAGTCGCCGGCCAGGTCCGACCCAAGCACGCCATTGAGATCGCCGATCTCGGACTGGATCTCCGTACAGCTCGCCGGATCGGGCAGGGCGTAGGGATCGATGGTCGCCCGCACCAGGGGGTCGGGAATCTCGGCCGTGAGCAGCCCGGCGTCGCGGATGGGCTGGGCCAGGATGTCCCCGGCCGCGCGCCCGGCGGCGCGCCAACTCGTCTCGCCGGGCGGCGCCGTCGGTCCAGCTTCCAGCGGCTGGGCGGCCGCTGGCCCTGGCCAGGCCGACACGGTCACGGCAAGGGTGGCCAAGGCGGTTGAGAGCCCTCTGATCGACGTCATGCGGCTGTCTCCGGTGTCCTGCATCTTCGACGCCGCCGCCGCCCGGACACCTCAATCCCGCGTCGGATAGCTGGTCGGCAGGGGCGCCTCAGTCGGCCTCCAGCCCCGCCTTCAGCCAATCCAGGAACAGCCGGGTCTCCGGCGCGAGCGCCTTCGTGCGGTGGGGGATCGCGGCGAAGCCGTCCTCGAACGGGATGAAGGCGCCGACCGCAACGAGGCGGCCCGCGGCGATGTCGGCCGCCGCAAGGCGCCGCTCGACGATCGCCACGCCCATGCCGCCTACCGCCGCGCCCAGGCACAGGTGCGTGTGCGGAAACGACACGGACGTTTCGGTCGCGAGACGGACACCGGTGGCGCTGGACCACTCTTCCCAGGCGCGCGAGGTGTGGTCGTGGAGGATGCGGCGCGGCGCCGTCAGCGTGTGGCCCGCCAGCCGGGCGGGATAGTCGGGCGCCGCCACGACGCCGAAGGCGCTGTCGGCGAGGCGGATGGCCCGCGCCTGGTCGGCGGGCGAATAGGCCGAGCGGTCCCAGAGGATGGTGAGGTCGGCGTCGCGTTCCTCGCGCATCTCGCGCGCGGAGGTCATCGAGAGGCGGAGGCGCACGTCCGGGTGGGCGGCGGAAAAGGCGGGCAGGCGCGGCGCCAGCCAGCCCATGGCGAAGCTGACGCTGCAGGCGACGTGGACGGCCGGTGACCGGGCCTCGCGCACGACGTCGGCGTAGTGCTCGGCCAAGGTGTCCAGCGCCTCGCCGACCGCCGCGGCGAGCCGGCGTCCGGCGGCGTTCGCCCGCAGGCCCGTCCCCACCTTGTCGAACAGCGGCAGGCCTGCGTGATCGTGGAGCGTGCGGAGCTGCTTGCTGACCGCGCCGTGCGTCCGCCCCAGCTCGGCCGCGGCCCGGCTGACCGAACCCAGGCGCGCCACGGCCTCGAAGGCGCGCAGGGTGGAGAGCGGGGGCAGTTGGGGGCGCACGTGACCGCCTATTCGTGAAGTCTGCTCACAGAGTGCGCGATCCGAACTCGATTTTCCAGAGGGACACGCCGCTCTAAGTCGATGCGCATTGGATCAAATGTGAAGGAAGCGATCGGATGCGTGCGGGCGGGGACGTGGATTACGACAGCACCGGCCAGGGCTACGCGACGCAACGGCGCCCGGATCCGCGCATCGCAGCGGCGATCGAGGCGGCGCTGGGGGATGCGCAGACCGTCGTCAACGTCGGGGCCGGCGCGGGCTCGTACGAGCCGGCGGGACGGCGGTTGCTGGCGGTCGAGCCCTCGGCGGTCATGCGCGCGCAGCGGCCGCCCGGCGCGGCCATCGCCATCCACGCCTACGCGGAGGCCCTGCCGCTGGACGACGGCGCCGTGGACGCCGCGATGGCGGTGGCGACCGTCCACCAGTGGGCCGATCGCACGAAGGGGCTCGCCGAGCTTCGGCGCGTGGCGCGGGGGCCGGTCGTGGTGCTGGCGTTCGACGGGCCGGCGCTGGGCGACTGGTGGCTGAACGACTATGCGCCCGAACTGATCGCCGCCGAACAGCGTCGCTATCCCGACATCTCCCAGACGGCGGCGGCGCTTGGGTCGAAGGTCGAGGTGCGCGTCGTCCCCATCCCCATCGACTGCACGGACGGATTCACCGAGGCCTTCTATGGCCGGCCCGAGCGCCTGCTGGACCCCGCCGTGCGGCGCGCCCAGTCGTCCTGGGGCTTCGTCGGGCCTGAGGTCGAGCCCCGGTTCGTCGCACGGCTTTCGGACGACCTGGACTCAGGACGCTGGGACGAACGCTACGGCGCCTGGCGGCGCCTGCCGGCGTATGAGGGCTCGGTCCGCCTCCTGGTCGGCTGGCCCTAGGCGTCGCGCCGTTAGGCGAACGCCACCAGGTATCCAGCGGTCGGCCGCTCGGCGTCCAGCACCAACGGCGCGTCGGCCATCTCCAGCAGCAGCGCGTCATACCGCTCCAGCCGAAGCTCCCCGCGCGCATCGGCCCCCCGGCGATCAGCAGCCGGCGGCCGGACGCGGCGGGCAGGGCCTGGGGCCCCGCGACCACGAGCCGTTGCAGTCGGGCGGCGGCCCCGCCGCGGCGCGTCATGACGTTGAGGTCCAGGACCGGCCCTTCGATCACCCGGCCGATGGTCGGCGCGTCGCCCGGGAAGGCGGCGGCGCTCGAACCCGCCGCCAGGTCGAAGTCGCCCAGGCCCTGGACCGACAGCGCCAGCCGTCCCTCCAGTACGACCAGCACACGGTCGACGCCGGGGAACACCGAGAACGGCCCATCCGTCCGGACCTCGGCCATGCTCACCCGCCAGTGGAAATCGTCGAAGCCGGCGCCCGGCGGCGAGGCGGCGACCTCCCGGGTGATCCCGCCGCCGTTCTTCCACGGCGTGGCGACCCGATCGGCGGCGCGCAGGATCTGCATCAGCCGAGGATCCCGGGCAGGTCGAGCTGCTTCTCGCGGGCGACCTGCAAGGCGATCTCATAGCCCGCGTCGGCGTGGCGCATGACGCCCGTGGCCGGGTCGTTCCAGAGCACCCGCTCGATGCGCTTCGCCGCCGCCTCGGTGCCGTCGCAGACGATGACCATGCCGGCGTGCTGGGAGAAGCCCATGCCGACCCCGCCGCCGTGGTGGAGCGAGACCCAGGTGGCGCCCGAGGCGGTGTTGAGCAGGGCGTTCAGCAGCGGCCAGTCGGACACGGCGTCGGAGCCGTCGCGCATGGCCTCGGTCTCGCGGTTGGGCGAGGCGACCGAGCCGGAGTCCAGGTGGTCGCGGCCGATGACGACGGGGGCCTTGAGCTCGCCCCTGGCCACCATCTCGTTGAACGCCAGCCCCAGCCGGTGGCGGTCGCCAAGGCCCACCCAGCAGATGCGCGCCGGCAGCCCCTGGAACCTGATCTTCCGGCCCGCCATGTCGAGCCAGTTGTGCAGGTGCGGGTTGTCCGGGATGAGCTCCTTCACCTTCGCGTCCGTCTTCGCGATGTCCTCGGGGTCGCCCGACAGCGCTGCCCAGCGGAACGGGCCGATGCCCCGGCAGAACAGCGGGCGGATGTAGGCCGGCACGAAGCCCGGGAAGTCGAAGGCGCCCTCGACCCCCGCCTCCTTGGCCATCTGGCGGATGTTGTTGCCGTAGTCGACGGTCGGCACGCCGGCGGCCTGGAAGTCCAGCATGGCCCGCACGTGCTCGGCCATCGACGACTTGGCGGCTTCCTCCACCTGCTTCGGATCCTGGGCGCGCATGGCGGCCCAGCGCTCCAGGCTCCAGCCCTTGGGGAGGTAGCCGTTGACCGGGTCGTGGGCGCTGGTCTGGTCGGTGAGCAGGTCGGGGCGGACGCCGCGGGCGAACAACTCGGGCAGCACCTCGGCGGCGTTGCCCAGCAGAGCCACCGAGATCGGGGCCTTGTCGCGGCAGGACTGCCGGATCAGGGCCAGCGCCTCGTCGACGTCCTTCGCCTGGCGGTCCACGTAGCCGGTGCGCAGCCGCATATCGATGCTGGACTGCTGGCACTCGACGGCGAGGCAGGAGGCGCCGGCCATCACCGCCGCCAGCGGCTGGGCGCCGCCCATGCCGCCGAGGCCGGCGGTCAGCAGCCAGCGGCCCGACAGGTCGCCGCCATAGTGCTGGCGGCCCATCTCGACGAAGGTCTCGTAGGTGCCCTGCACGATCCCCTGCGCGCCGATGTAGATCCACGAGCCGGCGGTCATCTGGCCGTACATGGCGAGGCCCGCCCGATCGAGTTCGTTGAAGTGGTCCCAGGTGGCCCAGCGGGGCACGAGGTTGGAGTTGGCGATCAGCACCCGGGGCGCATCGGCGTGGGTGCGGAACACGCCCACCGGCTTGCCCGACTGGACCAGCAGGGTCTCGTCGTCCTCCAGCCGTCGCAGGGTCTCGACGATCGCATCGAAGCTCTCCCAGTCACGGGCGGCGCGGCCGATGCCGCCATAGACCACCAGTTCCTCCGGCCGCTCGGCGACGTCGGGGTGCAGGTTGTTCATCAGCATCCGCAACGGCGCCTCGGTGAGCCAGCTCTTGGCCGTGCGCTCGGGGCCGGTGGCAGGGCGGATGACGCGGGTCTTGTCGAGGCGGGTCATGACTTGGCGAAGTCCAGGCAGGCGTTGAGGACGTTGACGAGGGCGGCCCGCATCGGGGCGGCGCGCTCGGGCGTGTAGGGCGTGGGCCAGATGAGCGAGGTGAGCAGTCCCGGCGGCTCGTCCATGTAGCCGCGGCAGGCCAGCTCCATCTGGATGGCGTGGACGCCGCCCGCGGGTTGGCCGTAGTGGCGGGTTGTCCAGCCGCCCTTGAAGCGGCCGTTGGTGACGCGGCTGAACTCGCTGGCGTCGCAGGCCGCCTCCACCGCCGCGGTCAGCGCGGGGTCGCAGCTCGCGCCGGAATTCGTGCCGATGTTGAAGTTCGGCAGCAGGTCGTCGAACAGCCGTGGGATCGCCGAGCGGATCGAATGGGCCTCGTACAGCACCACCTTGCCGTGGATCGCGCGCAGCCGGTCCAGCTCGGCCCGCAGGGCGGCGTGGTACGGGTCGAAATACTCGGCGCGCCGGCGCTCGATCTCGGCCTTATCGGGTTCACCCGTTCTGTACAGCGGCTCCCCATCGAAGGTCGTGGTGGGGCAGAGCGCCGTCGTCGCCTGGCCGGGATAGAGCGAGGCGCCGGACGGGTCGCGGTTCACGTCGATGACCGTGCGGCTCATGGCCGTGCGGATCGTCGTGGCGCCCAGCGCGGGCGCGAAGTCGTAGAGCTGTTCGATCCACCAGTCGGCGTCCTTGCGCGCCAGCCAGGGCGAGATCAGCCGCGCGGCGATCCCCGTCGGCAGCTCCGTCCCGGTGTGCGGGAAGCTGACGACCAGCGGCGCGTCGCCGCGGTGGACCTGCAGCCACTCGCTCATGCGACACCGGGCAAGGGCAAGGCGACGGCGGTCACCACGCCGCCCGAGCGGACCAGCGCGTTGGCGGCCTCCATGTCCGGGTGGAAGTGGCGGTCATCGTCCAGGTGCGGGACCTGGCCGCGCAGCAGCGTGCGCACCGCCTCCAGCGCCGGGCTCGACGCCAGCGGGCGATGGAAGTCGCAGCCCTGCGCCGCCGCCAGCAATTCGATCCCCGCGACCGCCGTGGCGTTCCTCGCCATGGACAGCAGCCGCGCGGCGCCGTGGGCGGCCATGGAGACGTGGTCCTCCTGGTTGGCGGATGTCGGGATGGAGTCGACGCTGGCCGGATAGGCGCGCTGCTTGTTCTCGGAGACCAGCGCCGCGGCCGTCACCTGCGGGATCATGAAGCCCGAGTTCAGGCCGGGCTTGGGGGTGAGGAACGCCGGCAGCCCGCTGAGCGCCGGGTCCACGAGCATGGCGATCCGCCGCTCGGCCAGCGAGCCGATCTCGCAGATCGCCAGCGCGATCATGTCGGCCGCGAAGGCCACCGGCTCGGCGTGGAAGTTGCCCCCCGACAGCGCCTCGTCGGTGTCCGCGAAGATCAGCGGATTGTCCGAGACGCCGTTGGCCTCGTAGCCCAGCGTGGCCGCTGCCTGGCGCAGCACGTCCAGCGCCGCGCCCATCACCTGCGGCTGACAGCGCAGGCAGTACGGATCCTGCACCCGCTCGTCGTCCTTCAGGTGTGAAGCGCGGATCGCCGAGCCGGCCATCAGCACGCGCAGCGCATCGCCCGTCTCGATCTGCCCTGGCTGGCGGCGCAGGGCATGGATGCGGTGGTCGAAGGGCGTGTCCGAACCCTTCGCCGCCTCGGTCGACAGAGCGCCAGTGACCAGCGCCGACTGGAACAGCCGCTCGGCCTCGAACAGCCCGGCCAGCGCATTGGCGGTCGAGAACTGGGTGCCGTTCAGCAGGGCGAGGCCTTCCTTCGGCCCGAGCGCCAGCGGCTCAAGTCCGGAAGACCGCAGAGCGATGTCGGCGGGCTTGCGCACGCCGCCCACCTCGATCTCGCCGACGCCGATCATGGCGGCGGCCATGTGCGACAGTGGGGCCAGGTCGCCCGAGGCTCCGACCGAGCCTTGGCTCGGCACGACGGGGGTCAGGCCGGCGACGATCATCCTCTCCAGCAGCGCGACGGTGGCTGGCCGCACGCCCGAGGCGCCCTGGGCCAGGCTGGCCAGCTTCAGCGCCATCATCAGGCGCACGATGGCGGTGGGCGACGGCTCGCCTGTCCCGGCGGCGTGGGACAGCACGATGTTGCGCTGGAGCGTGGCGAGGTCCGCATCGTCGATGCGCACGCTGGCCAGCTTCCCGAAGCCGGTGTTGATGCCGTAGACCGGCTCGCCCTTGGCCAGGATGCGCTCGATGGCGGCGGCGCTCGCGGCTATGGGGCCGGCGGCGGCGGCGGCGGGCAGCCGCACGGACGCGCCGCGGTAGACCTCCCGCCAGGCGGAGAGCGGCGTGTCGCCGGGGACCAGCAGGACGTCGTTCAAAGGCCTCTCCAGACGCGGGCGTGCAGGGGGTTGAAGCCCATCCGGTAGACGAGCTCGGCGGGACGCTCGATGTCCCAGATGGCGAGGTCGCAGGCCTTGCCGGCTTCCAGCGTGCCGACGTCGCCGAGGCGGCCCAGCGCGCGCGCGGCCTCGCGCGTCACGCCGGCCAGGCACTCCTCGACCGTCAGCCGGAACAGCGTCGCGGCCATGTTCATCGCCAGCAGCAGCGAGGTGAGCGGCGAGGTGCCGGGGTTGCAGTCGGTGGCCAGCGCGACCGGCACGCCCGCGGCCCGCAGGCCTTCGACTGGCGGCCGCTTGGTCTCGCGGACGAAGTAGTAGGCGCCCGGCAGCAGCGTCGCGACCGTCCCGGCACGCGCCATGGCGTCGATGCCGCCGACGTCGAGGTGCTCCAGATGGTCGGCCGACAGGGCGCCGAAGGCTGCCGCCAGGGACGCGCCGTGCAGGTTGGAGAGCTGTTCGGCGTGCAGCTTGACGGGGAGGCCGTGGATCTTGGCGGCTTCGAACACCCGACGGGTCTGTTCGGAGGTGAAGCCGATGCCCTCGCAGAAGGCGTCGACCGCGTCCGCCAGCCCCTCGGCCGCCACGGCCGGGATCATCTCGCGGCAGACGAGGTCGATGTAGCCGTCGGGGTCGCCCTTGAACTCCGGCGGCAGGGCGTGGGCGCCGAGGAAGGTGGTGGTGATCGCGACCGGCCGCAGCTCGCCCAGCCGGCGCGCCGCGCGCAGGCACTTGCGCTCGTGCTCCAGCGACAGGCCGTAGCCCGATTTCACCTCGACCGTGGTGACGCCCTCGGCGATCAGCGCGTCCAGGCGCGGCAGGGCCTGGACGACCAACTCATCCTCGGTGGCGGCGCGGGTGGCGGTCATGGTCGAGACGATCCCGCCGCCGGCGCCGGCGATCTCCTCGTAACTGGCGCCGGCCAGCCGCAGTTCGAATTCCCGGGCGCGGTCGCCGCCGTGGACCAGATGGGTGTGCGGGTCGATCAGGCCCGGGGTGATCCAGCGGCCTTCGCAGTCGAAGGTCTCGTCGGCCACGAACGCCGGCGCGTCGGCCTCGGCGCCGATCCACGCGATCCGGCCTTCGCGGGCCGCGACCACGCCGCCCTCGACCTCGCCCGGCCCCGACGGGCCCGGCGCGAGGGTCGCGAGGCGCGCATTCCGCCAGACCCGGTCGCAGCGCACGACGTCCTCCATCCAATCGCTCGCGGACCCTAGGACTACGACTTCTTTTTGTATAGACATATGTGACGCTTGCCGCCCCCCGCGACGCGCTTGAGGAAAGGCCATGGCCGACCCGACGCTCTGGTTCGAACACGCGCTATTGGCGGACGGCTGGGCCACGCGCGTGCGGGTCGAAACGTCAGCCGGCTTCGTCGCCGCGATCCAGGTGGACGCCGAGCCGAAGGCCGGCGACGAGCGTGGCGGGATCGCCGTCCCCGGCTTGCCGAACCTGCACAGCCATGCCTTCCAGCGCGCCATGGCCGGCCTCACCGAGGTGGGCGGGCCGCAGGGCGACAGCTTCTGGACCTGGCGCGAGGTGATGTACCGCTTCGTGGCCCAGCTCTCGCCCGACGACGTGCAGGCGATCGCCGCCCAGGCCTTCCTGGAGATGCTGGAGAGCGGCTTCACCCGCGTGGGCGAATTCCACTACCTGCACCACGATTCCGACGGGCGGCCCTACGCGGATCCGGCCGAGATGGCAGGGCGGATCGCGGCTGCCGCGGAGGAGACCGGGATCGGCCTGACCCTGCTGCCGGTCTTCTACGCTCACTCGGCCTTCGGCGGCGCCGCGCCGACCGAGGGCCAGCGGCGGTTCGTCAGCGACCTCGGCGGCTACGTCCGCCTGCACGAGGCGACGCGCGCCGCGCTCGCCGGCCTGCCCGACGCGGTGGTCGGCGTCGCGCCGCACAGCCTGCGCGCGGTCACCGAGGACGAGCTGCGCCTCGTCGCCGACCTCGCCCAGCCGATCCACATCCATATCGCCGAGCAGGTGAGGGAGGTCGACGACTGCCTGGCCTGGAGCGGCGCGCGTCCCGTGGAATGGCTGCAGGACCGCTTCGCCGTCGACGACCGTTGGTGCCTGGTCCACGCGACCCATGTCACCGAACGCGAACGCCGCAGGATCGCCACGCGCGGCGCGGTGGCCGGCCTTTGCCCCGTCACTGAGGCGAACCTGGGCGACGGCGTCTTCCCGGCGGCGCGCTACCTGGCCGAGGGCGGCGCCTTCGGGGTCGGCTCGGACTCCAACGTCCGCATCGACGCGGCGGAGGAACTGCGCCTGCTGGAGTACGGCCAACGTCTCACGCGCCGTGCGCGCAATGTCCTGGCGGGCGAACAGGGCGCGGCCACGGGCGCGACGCTCTATCGGAAAGCGCTGGCCGGCGGCGGTCAGGCCCTGGGCGTCCCCCAGGCGGCCGGGCTCGCGGTCGGTGCGGCCGCCGACCTCGTCAGCCTTCCTGTGGATCACGAGGCCTATGCGGCCCGATCCGGCGACGCCTGGCTGGACAGCCGCGTCTTCGCGGGCGGACCGCTGGAACACGTCTGGCGGCGCGGCCGGCGGGTGGTCGCGGACGGCCGGCACGTCGCCCGCGGGCCGGTCTCCGCGCGCTACGGCCAGACCCTGGCGCGGCTGCTGCGCCGATGAGTGAGGCGACCCTTCACCGGCGCATCCGGGCGGAGATTGCCGAACGCATCCGCTCGGGCGCCTGGCCGCCCGGTCACCGCGTGCCGTCCGAGCACGAACTGATGGCCGCGTACGGCTGTTCGCGCATGACCGTGAACAAGGCCCTGGCGCCGCTGGCCGAGCAGGGGCTGATCGTGCGTCGGCGAAAGGCCGGCACCTTCGTCTCGCGTCCGCGCATCCACTCGGTGGTGCTGGACATCCCCGACATCGCCGCCGAGGTGACCGCCCGCGGCGAGGCGTACGGCTACGAGCTTCTGGGCCGGGCCGCGCGGGTCGCTACCTCCGACGAGGCCGAGGCCCTGGGCCTCGTCCGGCCGGGCCGCATCCTGTCGCTCCGCTGCCTGCACCGCGCCGCCGGGCGCCCCTTCGGCCTGGAGGAGCGGCTCATCAACCTGGCCGCAGTTCCCGAGGCCGCGGAGGTCGATTTCGCCGCGGAGCCGCCGGGCGGCTGGCTGCTGGGCCACGTGCCCTGGACCGAGGCCGAGCACCGCATCAGCGCGGCCCATCCGTCGAAGTCCGCCGCGACGGCCCTGGGACTGCCGACGACGGCCGCCTGCCTGGTCCTGGACCGGCGCACCTGGCGCGGGGACGAGCGCATCACCCACGTGCGGCTGACCTTCCCAGGCGACGCCTACGACCTCGTCGCCCGCTTCTCGCCCCAGCCCGGCTAGGCGGCCGGCCCGGTGCTTTCCCGCACCACCAGCCGGTGCGGCAGGGTCACCTGCTGCAAGGTCTCGGCCTTGCCCGCGAAGATGTCGAGCAGCACCCGGACGGCCTCCGCCCCGATGGCGTCCATCGGCTGAGCCACGGTGGTCAGGGCCGGGCTCACGTGCTTGGCGAAGCGGATGTCGTCGAAGCCCACGACCGAGACGTCCTGCGGACAGCGCAGGCCGCGCCGGCGCAGCGCATCCAGCGCGCCCATGGCCATCTCGTCGCTGAAGCAGAAGATCGCCGTCGGCGGCTGCGGGCGCTCGAGCAGCTTCAGCGTCTGGTCCAGGCCCGCCTCAACCGAGAAGTCGCCGGTGACCACCGTCAGGTCGTCGTCGCGCCCATGCGCCTTGGCCGCAGCATGGACACCGTCCAGGCGGTCACGGCTGATCGGACTGGCCAGCGGCCCCGTGATCACTCCGATCCGCGCGTGCCCCAGGCCGTAGAGGTGCTCCATGGCCTCGACGGCCGCGCGCTCGTTGTCGATGTGGGCGCTGGAGACGCCGAGCTCGGGGCTGAACTCGCAGCCGTTCACGATGGGCGCCCGCGGGCCCAGGGTGCGGACCATGTCGGCGAGGACCGCGGGCAGGCGGTGGCCCAGGAAGATCAGGCCGTCGGCCTCCTTGCGCCGGAGCATCTCGCCGTAACGCTCCTCGCGCTCGGGCTCGTGGCGGGTGTCGCCCAGCAGCACGGAATAGCCGGCCGCCTGCGCCGCCTGCTCCACGCC